>JBATUY010000443.1:0-8359 GCA_049671465.1 Pricia sp.
CTTGTTCCGGTCTATGATACATCCCGATGATAAAGAACGTTTCGATGAGAACACTGCCATTGAATTTGAAGAGAAAAATTATGTTCGTGACACGTATCGGTTAACGACCCTAAAGGGCGACCTGAAAGATGTAATGCTAGAGGGGCATTTTTTCGAAAAAAATGGGGAAAGCATTATGGTCGGTATTATACGTGATATCACCATAGAGTTGTCAAACGAGCTCATATTTCAAAAACGTAACCGCGAGCTTGAACGTACCAATGCGGAACTCGAATCGTTCAATCGGGTCGTTAGCCACGATCTTCAGGAGCCGTTGCGGAAAATTCAAATGTTCATAAGCCGGTTTTCAGCTACCGATAAGAAAAATCTCTCCGCTAGAGGACAGGCCTATCTCGATAAAATCGACGGATCGGCCAACCGGATGCAGCTGTTGATCCGCAACCTATTGTCTTACGCGAGGCTGGCAGACGAGGCGGAATCTCAAAACGACGTCGACCTAAATTTTATTTTTGAAAAGGTACTGGACGACCTCAGCGAAAAAATCGAGGATACCAAGGCCAAAATCACTATTCCCGAACTCCCCAGCATCTCGGGCACGGAGTTCCAATTGGAACAGCTGTTCAATAACCTATTGTCGAACGCCCTCAAATATAAAAAACACGATCAAGTCCCCGATATTACCATAAGCTCAGAAATTTTGCCCTTTCATAAAATCGATGCTGCCTTTAACTTATCCCCCTCCAAGTATGTCGTGTTGACCGTAGCCGATAAAGGTGTCGGATTCGAGTCGGACCAAAGCGAGAATATTTTCAGGCTTTTTCAACGCTTACATGAAAAAAATGCCTACGAAGGCACGGGTCTCGGCTTGGCCATCTGTAAAAAAATCGTGGAGAACCACGATGGCTATATCTCGGCCCAAAGCGAGCCGGGAAAAGGAACACGTATTAAGGTTTATCTTCCTTTCAGGGATTAAAACGTAGCGTTTATTTTTAAACTGTCAGTCTTATCCCTAGAAATCCACAGAGAAAGTCCGCCAGGCATTTGGCGGAACAAATAGTTCAATCTGTAAGAGTAGGACTCGGGGAATTTAGTTCTGTGTAATTAACACGTAAAATCTGACGTAGGCAGCCTAAAACGGTCGTTGGTCTATCAAATTCTGTCGTTCATCGGTATTTTGGCCGCTTTTTTAAACAATTATGTAACGTTTTTCAGAGATTGTATAACATTACCCGCTATCTAAAATGCGACATTTGCACCATTATTAAAACTCGGGGCATGAACAAGGTAAGAACATTTTTCGGTTTGGGAAGAAAGTCAAAACGAAAGGAGAAAGAGAACATCAAACTCCCCGATAACTTTATCTTGGGAAGCACCGATCAGAAAACGGCTAAAGAAGATACGAACCCCTCACCCAGTTCGGAAAAGCGGCCCGAAAGTAAAACCCATCAATAGACGGATAAAATTAGGGAACTTGCATTTAAAACATATGACAATGAAAACACTACGATTGACCTCAAATGCCATTGATAAGAACATCAATACCACCAACGTCTTTCTAGGCGGTTCGGTATCCAGTTATGACAATGAACGGATCTTGGCGTTCGATAACGACTTCGGTACAGGCACCATTACCGGTATTCATCTTGAAGGTGGATTATCATTTATGCAGTACGACGTTCTTTTTAACGAAGATTTTAAAATCACTACCGTTCCCACACCTTTAAAACCGATTTACTTTGTGTATTGCCTTAAAGGATCCGTTCAACAGAATTTCAGTGGATCGGCCAGCTCGAAAGAACTCGACGAATTTCAGACCGCTATCATGGGAGGTGCCGGCGATACCAATGAGATTATCTTTCCCGGCAATCAACAGGTCAAGCTTTGTATTATTGCGGTCGTCGAAGATGCATCGATGGAAGACTCCACCACAATGAAACAGCAGATGTATGCTTTGTTCGCTAAAGGTCAAGAAGAATCCCTGAATTATTATGGCACTTATAATCTAAGAATCGGGGAGCAGTTGGCCCAAATAGGAAAAATCAATCAAAGGGGCATCGTTAAAAAATTATTGGTCGAAGGCATTCTACATCTGACCCTTGCCATGGAAATTCAACACCTTCAATCCGATATTGAAGATGAGCAGAACCCTACAGGGTCCTTGACCAAGCACGAGCTGAACAGTATCAAAAACATTTCCCGAGATATCGAAAAACACCCAGAAGTACAGTATTCCATCAAGTCTATCTGTATCGATTGCGGTATTTCGGCCAGCAAATTACAAGAGGGCTTCAAACTACTGCACGGAACCACGGTGTCGGATTTTATACGAAACGAACGGCTCAACACCGCCGAACGTCTGATATCGACCACGGATATGAACATCTCCGAAATTGTATATACCGTAGGGCTATCAAGCCGTAGTTACTTCTCGAAAATATTCAAGCGAAGGTATAAGGTGAGTCCAAAAATGTATCAAGACAACAAAAAAGCAGAGACGGTTACTGCTTGAAAACGTCTATCTCAATCATTTATAGAAAAGCCGGTCTTTGCAGACCGGCTTTTTTGATGCTATAGGATATCGATTCTTTTTGTCCGATTATTTCCGGACAAATACTTACCAACATTACTCTCCTTTTGGCTTATTGTAGGGTTTTTCAATGCCCGCACTATCGTTTTCAATAAATTTAGCAAAGTCGGAAGGACTTTTGATGGCCAAAAAACGCTTGCCCTGTATGACGATTGGATATGCCAGTACCGAAGGTGATTTTTCGAGCACCCGTAACCAATCGTGCTGGTCTAGGTCGACTTTTTCGGTTCCATAGGCTTCCTTGAAATCGGGATGGTCCTGATCGATCAGTTCGCGAATCGGTACATCGACTCCGTCGGCCAGTTCCGTCCACTGTGTGCCGGTAACTTTGTCTTGTGATATATCAATGGTTAAGATTTCCCGCTCCGAAGATTCAACGTACCCCAAGGTCTGTTTTCCCAAAGAAGTCTCCGCATTATAAAATAAGGTAATCTGATTGTCGTCTTTTGCTATTACGCCCATGTTTTTAGAATTGAGTATTAGTAATTAGATATTTATGGTTCGAGTTCCGATTTTTTAAAGAACGCATTTGCCAATTGATCACTCCTTTTCTCCGTTCCCCGTTAGCGTGCTCAAAGTACCGTTTCGTACATTATGCCAAAGATAACTGAAAAAAGACTTTGTAGGTTCACGTTCTGCTTCGATACGGCCGTAGCGATACCCATCAGGATCGGCTTTAGATCCGTCGTCGACAAAAATATTACCAATGAAGGTCAAAAGTTTATTGATGCCCAACCGGTTTTTTTTAAGCACCTGAAACCTAAAATTCTCATATTTCATTTTCATATCTCCGGAGGAGGCGGTGGCATTGCCGTCGATGGTAAAATATAATTCCTCTATAGTACCGCTGGCCTTCGCCCTTGCATTCGATCTTAAAAAGGGATTGATACTTTCCGTATCAAAGTTGGTCACCGCGCCTGCCGCATAAAAGGCGTCGTTGGTACGGTTGACATCAAAAGACCAATCAAGACGCATACTGGCACTACCCATAAACTTGGTTTTCGCCTTGATAACGGTTGTCTCTCCCCTCGGGTAGGTATTCGAAATGTTCGAAAGACTGGCGTTCAACTTCTCAAAATAGAGTTTACCGGGGTCGGAAATGTCGGCGACCCGCTCACTGTACGTTACGGCGCCATCTATAATTTCAACCTCCGGTACTTTCAAAAAAATGGGCAGTTCACGAAGGTGGCGACTGTAAAGTTTTTTTTTGGATGCACCATCGGCCACTAATTTATCCCGAAACAGTTCCAAGGTCGGGGTATGTATCGATCCCTTTCCGGTCTCAACAAAAAAAGTGTCCTTCACAAAACCGAACCTAATGGAATCGAGCCGCATCATCGGCACTTTTAAATTCACGTGGTCGCGTTCTTCGGACAGTTGCTTTGAAAGGCTTGCCTTATCGTATTTAGATAACAACTGCAAGCCGCTAATTTTTGCACCTTTACAGTTCCAAAGTACGGTAGCCACATCCAACTTTTCAAAACGGCCTAGATTTACGTACAGCGAGTCGGCGCTCAGTTCATACTTCCCGTACCCGACCGGAATCTTTTCAGTAATCCGTTTCGGCCCCGTACTTGCATTTTCAACGCTGAAATTCAGGTTGCGAACTGCTACCGCCGTACTATCGGCATCATCCTGTAAGACGGTAAGGCTTCCATCTTGAACGTTTAACGCTTCGATTTCAATACTCTTTAATAGCTGCACCACGCCCTTCGGCTCGTTCGTTTTTTTCGGCAATATCCGATAGGGATAATACCGAACTGTTGGCCGTTTTAAAAGCAAGCGTTCGACATCTATTTTTGCGTTGAACAGAAAATCCCAATATCCAAGACCTTCCAACGAAATGGCGTCCATATTCACCTTGGTATTAAAGAGCATGGAGTCACGATCATAAAAATCTAGGGCTATATCTTCCAGACCAACGTTACCCCTGAGCACATTCGCGTGAATGTTTTCGTAATTCAATTGCACGTGCTTCGGTAGTTTTCGGTCCAAGAAGTCGGCCACGGCCCTTTTGGCACTGGCCTGTGCAATGATCAAGACTGCGACAAGCCCCACAACAAGGATGAGTAACAATCGGAAAACCGGTTTTTTGGTCAATTTTATGGACATGTTTATACAGATTTTCCGTATTTGGCGTTTAAAATAACAACACCGATTTGTACGAAGAAAGCTGTTCCGTTGTGAAAGGTATGACGTTTTTGGAAAAATAGTTGACCAATACGCATAAATCGGAATCAAGTGTTACAGTTTTTGTTATATTGAACTTCCCTTGCCAGATAGAACAACAGGCAACATGATGTCTAAGTATGCACCATTTCATTCAACAACGGTATTGTTTTTGCGTTAATATATTTAATCCAATCATTCCCCAGTAAAGATGCTCCGTATAACCTTGTTAGTATTTATGACCCAAATTGCATTGACCGCCCAACATACCGTACCCAGCTCTATACAAGAAGAGGCGCAAATCGCTCTTTCGCATTATCCGCAATTGGCGGACACCCCGATTACCTTTAAGTTTAAAAAGGAAATCAAAAAATCGACCATGCAGGCGCAACCTATATTTTCAAGTCTTTTTAGGTCCCGAAAAAATCGGGAATACGTGGTGTTGATCAGTGAAAAGATTAAAATATCAGGAAAGGAATATTTGACCAAAGACGTACCCAAAAACATCATGATCGGATGGCTGGGCCACGAACTGGGCCATATAATGGATTATCAAGACCGCAGTAGTCTTAACCTCGTATGGTTCGGCCTGAAATATACATTTTCGGGGTCTTACCTTAAGGAAGCCGAACGTGCCGCCGACACCTATGCCGTTTCCAGCGGTCTGGGATCCTATATTGTGGATACCAAAAACTTTATTTTGGACAACGCAGAAATTCAGGAAAAATATAAGGCCCGTATACGGAAGTTCTATCTGTCTCCCGAAGAGATTATGGTCATGGTCGACGAGCAGGAAGACTCTTCGGAATAGGGGTCGCGGTTCTATTACCGCTAATCGGCAACAAAAGCTTCCCATTCCTTAAATTTCTCCTCCCCCATCACGCGTTCCATTTTTACCTGACCGCCTTTCTTTTTGTTTCGACCGTTCCAGTCGCTAAAGACCTTTGGGTCGACCGTGGTGACCTTTACACCTTCCAGCGCTTTCGTACGGGCTACCTCATAGTTGTTATTGGCACTTTTCAAGTAGTCGTCTAGAGCTTCCGCCAGCTTTTCGTCATCCGTTTCATCTTCCGTTCCCAAGTACCAGCAATGGTAAAAATCTCCGTCGATACGTTTTGCGCACAAGGTATATTCGGAAATTTTCATTTCGAATTTTTCCTGTAGGTGTTGCATGGCATCGTTCAGTTTGTTTACGGAAAGTTGCGAACCCACCGTATTCAAAAAGAATTTGGTACGGCCGGTAATCTTGATTTCGGCCTTTTCGATATCGGTAAAAGCAATCGTATCGCCGATCAAATAGCGCCATGCCCCCGAAACGGTGCTGATAATCAAAACATAATCCTGTTCGAGTTCGACCTCCGACAGCGTTAACGAAGGCGCGTCGTCGGACAGGGATCCGTCTTGTTCGATATATTCAGGTTTGAAGGGAACGAACTCGAAATAGATACCACCATCGGTGACCAAAGACATCGCATCGGTGTCGGGCCGGGTCTGAAAGGCAATAAAACCCTCGGAGGCCAGATAGGTATCGATGACCGTTATGGGTTTGCCCATCAAGGCATTGAAGCTCTTTTCATAAGGACCGAAGGCTACTCCCCCTGAAGTATACACCTGTAAATTCGGCCAAATCTCGTGGATGTGGTTTGCCTCATTATGTTCGATGACTTTTTGAAGCATCAATTCCATCCAAGACGGAATGCCGCTCAATCCGCCTATGTCCCATCCAGATGCTTCTTCCGCTATTTTTTGCACCTTGTCGTCCCAATCATCTATTTCTGAAATTTCTTGACCCGGCTTGTAATAGCCCCTGAACCAGGTGGGAATATTACTCGCACTGATTCCGCTGATTTCGCCCTCTTCGTGACCGTCTACTTCTTCAAGATCGGTGGAACTGCCCAGCATCAAAATTCCCTTTTCAAAAAAATCCGAGGGCAAATCGAAATTGCTAAGCGCGTATACCTGTTGGATACCCGCATTACGAATGGCCGCAATCATCGCGTCTGTTACCGGAATGCGCTTGCTGGTCTTTCCGGTGGTTCCCGAACTCAGCGCAAAATAATCGGGCACACCGGGCCAGGTTATGTTTTCCGCTCCCTCATGTAACTTGTGCCACCACGCGTCATTGATCGCATTGTAATCGAAATAGGGGATATGTTCAGCGAAGGATTTCATCTGATTTTCGGCCCCTAAAATTTCGTCGAATTTATAATGTTTGCCAAAGGCGGTATCCTTGGCCGTTTCCAAGAGACGGTTCAGTACTTCTTTCTGTGCAAGGACCGGGTCTTTTTTGTCCGCAATCTTGTCGCGTACATCGATAAACCCTTTGATGATGTTTCCTATGATGGGCATGTGCTATTTTTTTTGTAAAATTAATTGTATTGCGAACCGATTTCGCGCTGTATTGAAATAGAGATTAATGCATGTCGGAAGCGGAAAAACACCAAAAAACAAATTACCTATTTTTTCACTTTCGACAAATCTGCAACCAGCTCATTCTTGAACATCGTCGATAATTTCAATAGGATAGGCTACCCGCTTCCCAGTCCCTTTATCGATCGGCATCTGGGCATCGACGGCCTTGAGATGGTCGGACAATACCTGGGCCAGTTCCTTCGCCTTTTCAGGATTTTCTTCAAAGAGATCAGTTTTCTCCCCTATATCTACCTTAAGGTCATAGAGCTCCATTTTACGATCTGTATGAAAATAAATAAATTTATAATCCCCTTTACGTACTGCACTCGCCGCACCGATGCCAGGGCCATCGACGCCCCATGCATTAGGATAATGCCAGAACAAGGGGCGAACACCGGCATATTCTTTTTCGCTCGTCAAAGCGGAGGTAAAGCTCTGGCCGTCGACCTTTTGAACGGTCTGTAAACTATCTATACCGGCCATTTCAAGAATAGTCGGATAAAAATCTTCAACGATTACTTGAAACTCCGAAATCTTGCCCGGCTCGGTTTTCCCCGGCCATTTGACCAGCATCGGCTCCCGGATGCCACCTTCGTATATTGAACCCTTACCGCTCGCCAATGGGGCATTGTGCGTATGCGGCTCCCCGCCCCGACTATGCGCACTCAATCCACCATTGTCGGACATAAACAAGATGATCGTGTTCTCGGCCATATCCTTTTCCTCGATATAATCCATAATATCGCCCAGACTCTTATCCATGGCCTCTATTAGCGATGCATATTTGGACTCTGTGGAGTCCAGACCCATCTCATAATACTTTTGCACGAACCGCTCGTCACCCATGATTGGCGTATGTACCGCGTAGTGCGACATGTACAGAAAAAAGGGCTGTGCTGTGGCCACGACGGTATCTAGTGCGGCCAAGGCCTCTTTGGTAATCGCCTCCGTCAAAAATATATCCTCTCCATGGTATTTTTCCAAGCCCGGCACCGCCCAAATCGCTTTTTCCTCCGTACCGTTACCAAAATTATCGGTACCCATATAACTGGCGGGCGCCCCGGCTGCATGTCCCGCAATATTCACGTCGAACCCAAGGTTCAAGGGGTCGGCGCCCGGGGTTCCTATAGCCCCTAAATGCGCTTTGCCGGCATGCATGGTATAATATCCTCTATCATTGAGGGCCTGGGG
>JBATUY010000444.1:0-2850 GCA_049671465.1 Pricia sp.
ATTGGCTATGCGAAATACAAGCTATCGACCAGAATACGTATGGCCGTACTGGTCTTGATCAACATTGCGTTGATGCTATCGGCCCTTTTTCTGTTCAAATTTCTATATCCCATCATACTGAATACGGATATGGCGCAGCGCGATGTGGGCTTCCTAAATTTCACGTATGCCAATATGCTGATCGCCCTATTTTTTATAGGGAGGATTTTACGCCTACAGACCGATAAGCAAGAAAGTCGCATCGAGAACGAACGCCTTAAGCAACAAAGTTTGCAGAACGAGCTTATGGCCCTGAAAAATCAGATCGACCCGCATTTTCTGTTCAACTCCCTCAATTCGCTGACCTCCTTGATCCGTGAGAATGAAAAAGCCACCCAATTTGTCAAAAAACTATCGCATATGTACCGATATATTCTTCAAAGCGGTGAAAGCGACTTGGTGAGCGTTAAAGACGAACTGAAGTTTACGGAAAGCTACACCCATTTGATCCGAACACGATATCGAGATCGATTTTCGATGGATATTCAAATAGACGACAAGTTTTTGGATCAAGAAATTCCGCCTTTGGCGTTACAACTATTGGTAGAGAATGCCGTCAAGCACAACGAGATTTCGAGCAGCAACCCCCTCACCGTACGTATTTATTCAAAGGATGCTTCCCTGTTCGTTGAAAACCCGATACAACTGCGTACGGTTTTGAAGGAGGGCACCAAAAACGGACTCCTGAACCTGAAAAAACGATACGTGCTACTGTTAAAGAAGGAGGTTAAGGTGCGTTCGGAAAATAATATATTTGTGGTCGAGCTTCCCTTGGTCGCGAAATAATGGTAGTATGAAAGTATTGATCGTAGAAGACGAATTGGCGGCGAGCGAAAATCTAACCTACTTGCTACATTCGATCGACAAAAATATCTCAGTCGTACAGGTTTTGGATTCGGTAAAGGCATCGGTACAATTTTTCTCCGAGCCCCACGATGCCGAATTGGTGTTGATGGACATACATCTCGCCGATGGTATTTCATTCGAGATTTTCGAGCGAACGAGCATCGACATCCCCGTCATATTTACGACCGCTTACAATCAATATGCCTTAAAAGCTTTCAAGTTCAACAGCATCGACTATTTGTTGAAACCCATCGACAAAGAAGAACTGGCTGATGCCCTGCAACAGTTTAAGGTGCAGAACAAGGATAAGAAATTTAACGACCAACAGGTCAAAGGGCTGCTCGATTTGATACAGACCAAACCCAAGAACTTTAAGACCACCTTTTTGGTAAGCCATCGCGACGAGCTTATCCCCTTAAAAACGCAGAATATCGCCTATTTCAGAATCGATACCGGCGTCGTAAAGGCGATTACTTCGGATAATAGCTCATACGCCATAGACGACAAACTCGATACGATCGAAGATGAATTGGATAATCGTATTTTCTACCGGGCCAACCGGCAATTCATCATTAAAAAAGACGCCATCGTAACCCTGAAAACCTATTTCAACGGAAAGCTTATCGTAGTAGTCAACCCGGTCTGTGACGAACGCATCATCGTCAGCAAAGCCAAGGCTACCGAATTTAAGGAGTGGTTGGGGTCTTGATTTTCATTTGCCATTTTCTCGAAACTGGCTGCTAACGGAATTCGTGAAGCATTAAAGTGATGTCATTGCAGTGAGAAGTTACTTAGGATATGCAATCTCTTTGATTTCAAAAACCCGATCTGTTTTGGCAAGTTTCAAAACGGTCTTTTCCCCCACCTTTTTATTGGTCAGCAATTTGGCGATCGGTGAAACGAACGAGATTTTCCCTTTGGCGATATCCGCTTCGTCGACACCCACGATCTGATATTTTTGATGCTTTTTTGCATTATCAATTTTCAGGGTCACCAAAGCCCCGAAGCGTACCTCGTCTTTGGGCTGGTTTTTCAAATCGACCACTTTTGCGCTCAAAATTCTGGTGTTGAGCAGCTGTAATTTGGCGTTGATGTAGTTCAAGGCAATGCGGCGCTCACTTTCATTGGTAGCATTCAAGGCCTCCCGCTCTTCGATCAGGCGTCCTTTTTCATCGGTCAGTGCTTCCATTCCTTTTGGAGTAACGTAATTGGTTACCCCGGCGGGCAAATCGGCACGTGGCGGTACCATGGGCACTTCCTCTTGATCATCCTCTTTAACAAATCCTCTGCTCATATTCCTGGGTTAAACACTTTAAAAAACGTGGATTTCAAGATAGGAATATTCCCAAAAATAACAGCGGTTTTGGGATGGTTTTTCCTATCTTAACAGCGAATTATAGTTCACGTCAAACCGCCACCAATGAAATATTCAATCGCTTTAATTACACTTTTTTTACTTGTATCGTCTTGTGAAGAAACGCCCCGAAAATTGAGTTCAACCGACCCTGTCAACTGGGAAAAACGTATGGTCAAAAGCCCGATATCAGATTCTTTGGATGTGGGCCATACTTTTTTATCCATCTACTCATCCATATATATGCGTAACGACCAAGAGCAGTCCGATCTGACCGTAACCGTTAGCTTGCACAATCCGAACCGCGATGAAGATGTATACATTGAGAAGGCCATCTACTACAATACACACGGGGAGCCGATTCGCACCTACTTTGACCGCACCATTTTTATCAAACCCATGGAAACTGTACAGATTGTCATCGACGGTATCGATAAGGAAGGCGGAACCGGTGCTAATTTTATTTTTGATTGGAAGAAAAAAAAGACCAGTAACGAGCCGCTCTTTGAGGCCGTTATGATTAATACGTTCGGCTCGCAAGGCCTTTCTTTTGTAACGGAGGGAAAACGTATCAAGTAGCTTCCGAATACTGCAAAACCATCCAATAAAAT
>JBATUY010000445.1:0-4610 GCA_049671465.1 Pricia sp.
ACGGAAGCGTCGTCGATTTTATAATTTATGACAAATCGGGCTATGTGCTGAAAAGCGGGGAGATAGCGAAGGATATCGGAATTCTTCAAAACCCCGGTCTGTTCGCAAGCGGATATACCCAAATGTATCTTCACGGCGGACAGCTTAAAAGGGAACTGCAACGGTGCATCGGGGAGGCCTTTCAGGATACCTATCGAAAATCGAGGCGAAGTGTTCTTTTATCGGAACATATCCAGAAGGCGGGCATAAAGGCGGTAGTGGCGGAAATGGCTCGGTCGGAACGGTTCGCCTTCCTGAAAAGTTACATGCACACCGACAACAGGAATCTTGCCGATCTGATACGGGCCCAGTTCGACAAGGTAAAAGAAGAACTATACATCAAGGAAACGGTAAAAGAGGATGGGCAGCTCCGTACAAAAGCGGAACTCATTAAAAATATTATTGACAAACAACTGTTCGGAATATCTAATCCGAAGAACGTTCTTTTCAAGCTTTGTCGTAGCCTTGGGACGAGATACTTTAGGGGAGACCTGAACTTTGCCAATTCATATCGCCATAAAGTAAAACTGCATTTGGGGCATGTCCCAAGGCCAGATCGTACTGAATTTCATGCATCACCTCATTTTATATTCGAAAATGAAAAAATGCTCGATGGACTTATAAACGAGAGGACTGAAAAGGAAATCCACCCTAGTCCGACGGCTATGTTCCTGCCGCTGATGTTCCCCAACGTGTATGGGGCAATGGCACCAAAATATCGGGAACGGTTTCAACTATTAAGCCTTAGACCCTATTATAAATATGCCGAGCGAATGCAAATGTCCTTTGAAAAATCACCAAAGGACTACATACAGTTTTTCAATGCCAAAGGGTTCTACTTTACCAGAAGGATGGAAAAAATCCATATCGGTTCCATATATACGGAACATTCGGTCGGCGTCCCGCTGGCACCGAAGACCCAAGCCTATCTGGAATCGTCGGGCAACCTCGATATAATTATTGATAATCAAACAACGCTTTTAAGGGACATCGAAAATTACGGACGGGCCAACCTAAAAAGTCTTTGGGCATCCCATTTGTTGGAACGCGGGCAGTACAAAAAAGCGGCCTATCTCTATGTGCTGGAGGGCGTCAGGCCCAATCTTCCCGTTGAAATATTGCAACATCACATGGAGAAGGGCTTCAAGGAAGCACTAGTCCATGTTTCCCGAAAAAGAATGGATGCTAAGCAAGCAAGGCTGGTAAGAAATGCCATCTATTCAATTGGCAATATGATCGGGAACAGATCTCCAAAAGGGGAGGAGGCCTTTAACGGTTTCAGGGATAAGCTGACGGATTGGTCGAAGTACAGGAAAAAAAGTAGGGGTTTTTCTTTGTAGCATTCTTAAGGTGCGGGCCATAGAAAGTTTCGCCCTACCGGGCGCTTTTTGTGGTTAGGGAGAAGAAAGAAAAGCGGAGGGCGGACGGAAAAACTAAAAGTTGATTACGGAGTCCAGAGCCTCGTCTGCCTCCTTATGGATAAAATTAGCCTGATAGTTTATAGTCTTCTTTAGGTCACTGTGCCTATAGAGTTTTTGAAGCATCAAAGGATGAACTTTATCCCCCGCAATATTACCGAAGGAATGGCGGGCAATGTGCATTGTCATTTTTTTGCTGATCTGTGCCTTTTCGGCGATTTTCTTCAAATGCTTGTTGAATTTTAGAGTTGCATTTTTTGTGCTACGCAGCATACGGTCGGCATTTTTCCGATCAATATCTCTTAGTTCCGGGAAAATGAATTCTTCCAAACCAAGATTTGGATTGGCATACAGATTAATGATGTCCTGGAGCTTATCCGATACTTTTAACGAAATTACCTTGTTGTTCTTGTTCATCCGATAATAGAGCCGACCTTCCTATATGTCTTTCCATTTTATTTTTAAAACATCCGCGATACGCATTCCAGCCAAATAAAAGCTGAACAACCAAACGTTCCGCGCATGATTTTGCGGTGGATGGTCAGAAAGGTCTAGGCTTTCGATACGCGCAATTTCTTTGCTGGTGAGACCTATTTTAACGGATTGGGGTATCTTAATCCTGATTTTACCCTTTTCCGTCCCAAACGGATAGGATTCCTTTTTTACCAGTTTTTCTTGTATCGCCCTATTGTAAAGGGTACGGATGAACATTAGAATATTGGCAATACTTCGGTCACCTATTGTGCCCCGGGCCTTTAAATAACTTTTCAAACCTCGAAGGAAGGGAACAGTAATTTGGTCGAAGCTCAATGTTTTATCCCCAACATAGTCCTTAATGCGATTTAATAATGGACGTTCACTATCGATGCGGGAAAGTTTCTTGCTTTCCGCTAACTGCTTGAAATGTTTTTCGGCGTAATCAAAAAAGGAGTGTCCGGTCAGCGTTGTTGTCAATTGCGATTTCAGTTCCCGAACAGAAAAATGGTCACCATCTTTTGCCGCGGTATCCAACAAAATGGCATTCGCTTCCGCTTGCTTAATTGCAATCAGATTATTTAATCGTGAAGAATTAGGGTGTGATTTTTTTACACGCTGTTTGGTCCCGTCCCAAAATTTGGGGTCAAGATACTGACCTGTATAGAGATAGGTAGATTTTCTATCTTTTGTTACGCGAACTGAAATAGGAAAAAGCCCTTTTTTATTGCCTTTTTTCTTAATATTACGTTAATGGTCGCCATGTGTTCCTTATATAACGGGATAAAGATACGAAAACTGGGTACAACATAGGTACAACAAATGGTGGTTTTACTTGGTTTATTGTGGTCTTATTTGATTTTTTGTTTTCTTTAAAATACACGTTTTCAGTCAAATAGGTATATATGGGTCTAAAAGCATGTAAGTTCGAGTCCTAGTAGGCCAACTGAAAATCCCCTTAAAACTTTGATTTTAAGGGGATTATTTTTTTAGGAATTAGCCGTTAACAAAGGGGTTGACCCAAGGGTCAAATGCGATTGGAGCCATCTGCGAAGAGGGCCATTGTAGCGAAAGTTGAATTATGATGTGATTTGCTTTCAGTCATTCATCAATTTGATGACGCGGAAATCTTCGAATTGCGGTCATCTAGCTACTAGGTATTCCCTTTTTTAATATCCGAAAGCGCATCTAAAAAGCTTTTCTTTTCGGGGGCATCCTCTTTTTCCGACATCATATCCTCCTCTTCAGAAAACGCATCCTCCTTCTTCAAGACCGCTTTATTCTTTTCACCGACGGCATCCCCATCGCCCGAGATGGCATCCTTTTTCTCCGAGATAGCATCCTCCCTTTTAACAATAACATCCTTTTTCCTAGAAATCGTTTCGTTATCAGAAATCGCATCCTTGTCAGAAAACGCCTCGGCACTATTTTCCGAATGGAGACCTTCCGCTGCGGCCTTCTCTATCTTAGCATCCCCATTATCATCCGAAGTATTGGCCCTCAACGCATCTTCGGCCTTATTTCTCGCTGCCATTTCCCCGTCTATCTCATCCAACAGCGTTCCCATTTTCTTTTTATCGAGAATCATGGCGCCGGTCATGACCAGGCTCGTCGCGATAATGACGAACAATAGAATACCGGATTCAAAACCCGCGATCTCGGCCTCCACCGGAATGGCGTAAAAGAGTAGAATGGTAATCAATCCCCTTGGGGCGATAAAAACCTGGGGCATGATATCCTTCCCGATAAAAACACGCAAAACCAAAAACCGGATGACGTATATCGATGCGATGATCAGTATGCTCACCATGGCGACGTTTGTGCTCAGCAAAGACGTCAGCACGATGGTGATACCGAAAATGACAAAGAAAAAGGTACGCACTACGAAAGCGGTTTCCATGGTGATGATATGCAGCTCGTGGTAGACCTGCTTTATCTTTTTCTTCTCCAAAAATACTTTGGCCTTACCAGGGAAAAATAGTTTTACATTGGCGATGACCAGTCCGAATACCAGTATAATAATCAAGGAAGATAGGTGCATCTTTTTGCCGATGGCATATAACAGCAGTAAGACCGCAATCAGGAGAAATTGTTTGGCTTGGCTTTTTATTCTTTGGAATATCAAAATCAGCGCGTAGCTGGCCACCACGGCGATCACAATGGTCAAGAGAATGTTGCCCGCAAAGCCGATGGCACCGGAATCGGTTTCGGGATCAAGGCCGCCCGACAAAAAGTAGAACATCATGATGCCCATAATATCGGAGAAGGTACTTTCGTAAATATGGAACTCCTTCTTATCGTCGCGAAGTGCGGTGACACTGGGTATGATGATGGCACTTGATAATATGGACAAAGGTGTGGCGTACAGCCAGGCCGATTGCATGGTCATACCTTCTATAAACTGGTAGAGCACCAGCGCTGCCACCCAGGCCGAAGCGATCAGACCGATCAACGCAATGGCCATCGACTTCAAAATGGGCATGAGTTTCTCGCGTTTCAGCTCAAGCTCCAAGGCGGCTTCGAGCACGATCATAATCAGCCCGACGGTACCTATTATTTCTAGCGTACCCCGCAAGCTTTTCTCGAAATCGATCTCGTTTCCCATAAAATATTTAAGAACGAACTGCAGGCCGATACCCAGCACGATGAGCATCAGCACCGAGGGAATATTGGTTTTTT
>JBATUY010000446.1:0-3376 GCA_049671465.1 Pricia sp.
GGTGCTATCAAAAATTCAGATGAATACCGATTACGAGTTTTTCTATCTTGATGCTTGGTTTACCAATCGAACGATATCAGGAGACTACACCAATATTTCACTCAGCGAATTGTTAGAAAGCGTATTCGAGCCCACCGTAATCAATTTTTATTTTTATGGTAATCGCATTATCTTGACGCAAAACAGCCTTATTTACGATTCGATATCGGAACAACTATTTGAAAGTCATGAAAATCATACCCTGCCCCTTGAACATATCGAACCGGAGGGAGAAGAAAATCAAGCAGGCCCAGTTTTGACCGATCAGTCGTCTACGAACCTACCACGCGCAGTTACAACAGTTCGAATTGGAAAAGAAAATAAAGATAGCGCGACACAACGCTTTACCCTGAGCGGATACGTCAAAAACAAAACTACTGGACAGCCCCTGTCAGATTTAGCCTTGCTGGTCGAAGACAGCGAGCAAGGTACCTCGACCGATGAAGAGGGCTTCTACTCCTTAAAGTTATCCCCTGGGGAACACATGCTGGCCACCAAGGGCCTAGGTCTCCAAGATACCCGAAAACGTATCATTATCTACAATAATGGAAGTCTGGACATTGAATTGGAAGAAAGTGTTGAACAATTGGAAGAAGTCGTACTGACCGGAAACCGAAATCAAAATGTAGAAACTGCCATTACCGGTGTAACCCAAATCAAAGTTGAGCAAATCAAGACCATACCCTTGGTGTTAGGTGAACGCGATATTTTAAAAGTAGCCACTACCCTACCGGGCATTAGCACTGCCGGCGAAGGCGCTTCGGGTTTCAATGTTCGGGGTGGAAAGACCGATCAAAACCTAATTCTGCTTGACGATGCGGTCATCTATAATCCATCCCATTTTTTTGGAATATTTTCAGCTTTGAATCCCTTTACTTCAGGGGATGTAAATATCTATAAAGGCAGTATTCCCGCTGAGTATGGCGGCAGATTGTCTTCCGTTTTTGACATCAAAACAAAAAATGCTACTACGAAGAAGTTTGCCGGGGAGGGTTCCATAGGGCCCGTTACCAGCAACCTTGCCTTGGAAATTCCGGTAATACAAGATAAAGCAGGCTTCTTGATCGGTGGCAGGAGCACTTATTCTGGATGGATCTTACGCTCCCTCGAAGACGAGGCCCTTCAGAACAGTACCGCTGCGTTCTATGACGTCGTAGCCAAATACAATCATGAAATAAACGCCAATAATACACTCAGGGCCTCTGGTTACTATAGCAACGATGCATTCAGTATTACTTCAGATTCTATATTCGGTTACAGTAATCGATCCTTATCTTTAGACTGGCAACATACATTTAGCAACAAAACGAACGCTAATCTAATTCTTGCCAATAGCCAATATAAATTCGATATCGACTATGACGGTAGCGCCGATAATGACTTTGAACTAGGTTATCAAGTCGACGAAACCGAACTGAACCTGAAAATTGATTATTCGTACAGCCCCAAGCATAAACTCAATTATGGTATATCTTCAAAACTCTATCAAGTAAACCCTGGCTCTATACGACCTACCGGTCAAAATTCTATAGTAAACCAAGTGGTCATACCCAAAGAGAGGGCCTTGGAGTCAGCCCTGTTTCTAGCCGACGATTTAACGGTGACCGAAAAGTTTACACTAAATGCCGGGCTGAGATATTCATTCTATGCGGCACTAGGCGCTTCTACCGCGCGCGTCTACGAAGCAGGGCAGCCCAAAAACGAATCGACCTTGGTCGAGACCCAAGATTTCGGTGAGAATGCAGTAATCACGACATTTGATGGCCTAGAAGCGAGAATATCGGCCCGCTATTTATTGACTGACGCGCTTTCGGTCAAAGCGGCTTTCAACAACACCTACCAATACATTCACACCCTTTCAAACAATACGACCATCTCCCCTACCGATACCTGGAAACTATCCGATCTCAACATCGCACCTCAAAGCGCAAATCAGTTCTCTTTAGGCCTTTACAGTAATTTTGAAGAAGATACCTACGAGACAAGCTTGGAAGGGTATTTTAAAACCTCACAAAACATATTGGACTTTAAAGTAGGGGCGCAACTTCTTCTCAATGAAACAATCGAGACAGAGGTCTTGCAAGGCGATGGCAAATCATACGGTATAGAGCTATTATTGAAAAAGACCAAAGGCAGACTCAACGGTTGGTTAGGGTACAGTTACTCACGTTCGTTCTTACGTTTAGCAAGCGAATTCAGCGAAGAAACCGTTAATAACGGTGAATTTTTTCCTTCAAATTTTGACAAGCCCCATAATTTAAGCGTTGTAGCCAACTACAAACTGACCAAACGTTATAGTTTTTCCGCTAATTTTGCCTATCAGACCGGGCGGCCCGTTACCTTCCCGATAGGTAAGTATAGTTTTGAAAATTCAGAATTCGTACTGTACAGTGACCGAAACCAATTTAGAATACCCGATTACTACCGTTTAGATGTAGGCATCAATATTGAAGGAAACCATAAACTGAAAAAATTGGCACATAGTTTTTGGAACATTTCTGTCTATAACGTATTGGGAAGAAACAATCCATATTCCGTATTTTTTGTTTCCGACGACGGCCAGGTAAAGGCTTTTCAAAGTTCTATTTTCGCCATACCCGTGCCTACTATTACCTATAATTTCAAATTTTGATTCCGCCCTATGCGACTGAAGTATTACATTTTGTTTGGCTGTCTGGTCGTTTCCGCGATGCTACTTCGTTCTTGCATCGAGCCTTTTGAGGTAGAAAGTGATACCTTCGAAAACGTACTGATCGTAGAGGCTACCTTAACAGACGAGACCAAAAATCAACGCGTTGTTCTGAGAAGGGCGACCCCAATAGATGAAGAAGGGCCGGATTTCGAGCAAAACGCGCAAGTATCTATTATCGAAGATAACGGGAACGAATATACTTTCAATGAGATAAATCCGGGTATTTACCAGTCCGACGCGGAATTTTCCGCCAGACCGAACTTGGCATATACATTACAAATAAAGACATCGAATGGAAATTCATACCGCTCATCACCAAGC
This sequence comes from Pricia sp., assembly GCA_049671465.1. Lineage (GTDB taxonomy): Bacteria > Bacteroidota > Bacteroidia > Flavobacteriales > Flavobacteriaceae > Pricia. The sequence continues at coordinate 3,053 of JBATUY010000446.1, forward strand.
CAACTAGAAACGCAAACCGTTGATGATATTGAAAATCTCTACGCTGACAGAACAGTGAATGGTTTCGGCCAAGAGGGTATTTCCGTATTTGTCGATAACGTCAATACAGATACTAATGCAAAGTATTATAGATACGAATATGTAGAAACCTATCGGGTCATCGCCCCACTATGGGTTTCCAACGATTTGGTAGAAGTACCACCAGGTAGTTTTCAGCTCATTCTTGCACCAAAAGAGCAAGAAGAGCAAGTTTGCTATAGAACCGAAAGGTCAAATGCGATACTATTGACCAGTACCACTTCGCTTTCAGAAAACCAACTCACC
>JBATUY010000447.1:0-8165 GCA_049671465.1 Pricia sp.
GGGGTATGTTGAAAAAGTTTAACGTCCGGCCGTAACCTGAACCAGCGGCTATAAAACTGTCTTGCATATCGCCCTTGATCAAATGATAGGCTTTCGAGAATTGGGTATTGTTGAAATCCCCACAAAGCAAGGTTTTATACGGACTCGCATTGACTTGGTCTTGGATCATTTTAGCCTGTTCCTCTTGTTTTTCGAAGGCTTCAACGACTTTTTTGTACAGCCGTTCGGAAGAGTTTGAACGCAACACTCCCGTACCGGGGGTAATTCCCAGCGATTGCATGTGCACGTTAAAAAGGCGGATGGTATCTCCTTTATAGGCGATATCGGCGTACGAGCCATTGTTCACGCTGTTCGGAAACGTCAAGGTTTCGGACGCTACGATCGGATATTTTGAAAAGATACCGAGATGTACCTTGTTGCCGTTAGGTAATTTCTTGAGATAGTGATATGGGTAATCGAGAAACTCCTTTTTCATGCCGATACTGACTTCCTGAAAACAGACCACATCGGGCCGCTCTTCTTGAACCAAATCTTGAATGGCGTTGAATACTTCTTTGCGTTCGGACCACCCAAATTCATTGAAACTACGGATGTTATAGCTCATAATTTTCAAATCCTCTTTCAAGAATTCGCCTTTCGTAAAATTGAATTTCACAAAAGTGCCCAATACAAAATAACCAAGGATCAACGCAAAAAGCGATGGCAAAAATTGGCGTTTTTTTTGGATGGCCCAACCTAGAAAAAAAAGGAAGTTTATGGCCACAAGAACCGGTACCGCCAAACTTAAAAACGATAAAAAAGGAAGAAAGGTAACGGATAGATAGGGTACCGCACAGGCCAGTAAAAGCAGCAGCACAAAGATAAGGTTGAGTGCATAAACGATGCTATTGAAAATGGATAGTCCCTTCACACATTAGGATTTGGAAAAACGCCTACGCCTTCTTTATTCTTTTATTGATCACCACTACCACAGTTGCCACGGTCACCGTAAGCGTCTTCGTTACTGCGACCTCCTACCGGTTAATCCTCCTTACCTGCCTTGAACAAATAATCCTTCTCTGCCTTCGACAGGCTCTCATACCCCGATTTGCTTATTTTATCGAGGATGGCGTCGATTTTCTGTTGGTGGCTATCTTTGCTGGAATTGGAAGAAGACCTGGAGCTTGCGTTTTGCTTGCGATAGACGGTCTTCATAGGTGCTTTTTTGCGCCCGTTGCCAACGGTGGCCGTACTTTTCTTAAACATATCTGCAATGCCATCCATAAATTTAGAAAATCCCTCGCCGATATCCGTTCCGTTCACAAGTTGCCGGGCATAGACGTAGCCGAGTAGCGCACCTCCTAAATGGGCAAGGTGCCCGCCGACGTTACCGCCCATCGGAATTTGGATTAAATCCATCAAAACCACAAAAATCCCGACCTGCCAAAGTTTAACGTTGAAAAAGATAATCCTCACTTCTTGATTGGGAATATAGGTACACACAAAAATAAGTACCGACATCACGCCCGCCGAGGCTCCGATCAGGGAGGTCTGTTGCCCCATCAGTACCGGGAAAATGTTATAGCTCAGTAGAAATAGGAGTCCACCTAGCATTACACCCAAAAAATAAACGTTTAAAAAGCGTCTGCCATCGAAAAGATTAAGTAGAATGCGACCGGCGACGTAGAGAATGTACATGTTCCAAAGAATATGAAAAATACCGCCGTGTAGAAAAGAGTAGGTGACCAGGGACCAAGGCTGGATCAGAAAATCAAAAAAATCTTGCGGCAAGGCGAACCAATTCTCGATGTTGGGTCCGATTAAGGCGGTAATCAAGCCCATGACGATAAACACGATAACGTTTATCGCAATCAGTTTTTCGGCTATACTTAGTCGTGCATATTGATATCTTAACCCTCCTCCGTTCATCCTGAATATCCTATTAATACGATTACCCCGCTATTGCGGTTAATTCCATCTCTTGTTGTCAAATTGATTCTTTTTCCAGTACCACATCATAATAAATCCCGCGATAGCGCCACCGACGTGGGCAAAATGCGCAATGCCCGTTGCAGCGCCCGTAAAACCGAAAATAAGATCCCCTGCGATAATCAACGGCACAAAATATTTGGCCTTAATGGGTATCGGCAGAAAGATAAGCATAAGTTCCGCTTCGGAAAAGGCAAAGGCGAAGGCCACTAAGATACCATAAATCGCTCCCGAGGCACCCACGGCAGGAGTGGTAAAGGCACCTAAAAATCTGTCGACCGCATCTTTACCTATCAACTCGTTCCATGCGGGACTGTACTGCCCCCCTGCAATGACCTCCATAATCTGGTTCTCGTCGATCCCTTGATCGACCAAAGCTTGCAGGCCATCCTGGAATATATAATAATTCACTCCCGTATGCAATAACGCGGCCCCAAGACCGGCGGAAAAATAAAAGAACAAAAACTTGTTACGGCCCCACATTTGTTCCAAAGGCGAACCAAAGGCCCAAAGCGCGTACATGTTGAAAATGATATGCATGATGCTGCCATGCATGAACATGTGGGTCACGACCTGCCACCATTCAAAATTAGGGTTTTCGGGATAATAAAGCGAGAACCAGGTATATACTTGGGGATAGATTTGTGATGCCACAAAAACCAGTACGTTGATAATCAGCAAATGCTTTACGGCATCGGTCAATTTTCCCATCTAAATAAATTTTTTATCGATATCGTTTTCGGTAATCGTAATGTATACGGGTTTATTAAAGGGACTCGTCATCGACTCCTTGCAAGCAAAAAGGTCGTTGACCAAGGCCAATTGCGACTGACGGTCGAGCACCTCCCCGGTTTTTACGGACAAGGTCTTCGCCAAAGTTTTCGACAGCATGTCGGTATGCGAAAAATTCTCGCCGCTGATCTCTTGCTGGTAATCTGAAATCAGTTGATCCAAAACCATGCCTACTTCACTTTCGGCGACCAATAGTGGCACCCCGGTGACCGTTATAGCTTCGCCTTCTATTTTGTCGAAGACAAACCCGATGGAAACCAAGATACTCTCGATTTCTTTAAGGGCGTTTATTTCCGATGTCGAAAATGAAAGGCTCAAGGGGAAAAGCAACTGCTGGCTGACGGCCTCCTTTATAGTGCTATTTTTTAAAAATCGTTCATATAGCACCCGTTGATGGGCGCGGCTCTGGTCAATGACGACCATACCCGATTTGATGGTGGTCACGATATATTTTCTACGTATCTGAAAGGTGGTCGTAACGGTTTCTTGCTGCGGGGTTTCGCCTTCAAAAATCGACCCGGTAATGGTGTCGGATTCGTAGGTGATACTACCCGAATTATCGGAATTGCCCATGCTCGATTCCATTCCCACGTACAGACTTTCCCAATTTTCGTTATGCTTTTTGTACGATTTCGTAGCGACACCCCCGCTTTGTTTATCCCGAAAAGGATTAAAACCTGCGTCGACCGTAACTTGCGGAGTAATGGCTGACTTATCGCGAAAGCCATATGGCGTATCGAGGTTGGGATCGTGATCGAAATCCAGCGCAGGCACCACGTTGAACTGTCCCAGACTGTGTTTGACGGTAGACCGCAGAATGGCGTAAAGACTATGTTCGTCGTCAAATTTTACTTCGGTCTTTGTGGGGTGGATGTTGATATCCAAGGAGGCCGGATTTACGTCGAGATACAGAAAATACCCGGGATAGGTGTCCGATCTGATCAGGCCTTCAAATGCCGCTACAATGGCGTGATGCAAATACGGACTCTTGATAAAGCGATTGTTGACAAAAAAGAACTGCTCCCCACGACTTTTTTTAGCGAATTCGGGCTTTGTAATAAATCCTTTGATCTTTACGATGGGCGTTTCTTCCTCGACCGGAACCAATTTTTGGTTGGTACGGCTTCCAAAGATGTTGACGATACGTTTTCTATAGTTGTCCGCCGGTAAATGGAAAAGCTCGCTTCCGTTGTGGTAGAAGTGAAAAGCGACCGCTGGATGCGCCAAGGCCACCCGATGAAACTCGTCGGTGATATGCCGGAGCTCTACGTGGTTTGATTTCAAAAAATTTCGTCGTGCGGGTATATTGAAAAAAAGATTCTTGACGGCTATGGAGGTTCCTTTGGGCGTAACCGTTACCCCTTGCGAAATCACTTCACTGCCTTCTATGCGCAGTTGCGTGCCGGTTTCGTCGCTTTCGGGCCGGGTCTGCATTTCGACGTGCGCGATAGCGGCAATGGACGCCAAGGCCTCGCCGCGAAAGCCCTTGGTGCTCAGATTGAACAAATCTTCCGCCTTTTGGATTTTTGAGGTAGCGTGACGTGCAAAACTGAGCCGTGCGTCGGTAGCGCTCATACCCATGCCGTCATCGACCACTTGTATCAGCGCTTTTCCGCCGTCCTTGACGATAAGTTTGATACAGGCGGCCCCCGCGTCAAGGGCGTTTTCCAACAGTTCTTTGACAACCGACGCGGGACGCTGCACGACCTCACCGGCAGCTATTTGGTTCGCGACGTGGTCGGGCAGGAGTTTAATAATATCTGCCATTATTTCGGTAGGAATATGGAGAGGTCAAAATCGAATATGTAGAGAACGATCAACACGAGTACGGCGAGAATGACCACCAGTCGTATCTTTAGGTTTCGGTCGCCCAAATCCCGAGCGTCGGCCATCGCATTGCCCAGCTTGCCCTTTAGACCCCTTGGCGCATCGACGGTGGTACGGTATTGATCGAATTTGGGTTCCATCTTGAACGGATTGCCCTTACCCTTGTCATCGTAGTAACGGGGATTGTACTCGAACTTTTTACTGCGTTTTAATCTCGTGAATTTGCTTAACATTCCCATGGATTTCAAAGTTACTCAAAATCAAAAAAATTGCCGTGCCTAGAACGCCAAAATTTGTTAAGCTTTTTCAGGTAAGTGGTGTTGGGTTAGGTATGAGCAGTGCGGTAACGTTGACAATTAATAAAACGAAAATTAGTTTCCGAGCGATGCCATCTTAATGGCCGCAATGGCCGCCTCGGTACCTTTGTTACCGTGTTTTCCGCCGCTGCGCTCTTGGGCTTGCTGTAAAGTGTCGTCCGTAAGTACACAAAAGATGACAGGTACATCACCAGTACTATTGAGGTCCATGATGCCCTGTGCGGTCGCGGAACAGACAAAATCAAAGTGCTTGGTCTCTCCCTGAATGACACTGCCGATGGCGATAACGGCATCCAATTTTTGGGAGGCCATTAATTTTTTGCAGCCATAGGTCAATTCAAAACTGCCGGGTACGTTCCAACGGATGATATTCCCGTCCACGGCACCACAATCCAATAAAGCGGCCATAGCCCCTGAGAATAGGCCCTCTGTAATTTCGGAATTCCATTCGGAGACTACGATGCCGAAACGAAGGTCTTTGGCATCGGGAACGGTCTCTTTGTCGTATACGGATAAATTTTTATTCGCTGTGGCCATGGCTGTTTATTCACCGGCCTTCGCCATTCCGATAAAGGCATCGATATTACGGGCCTGTTCCGATGAAGAATACTCTTCTTTGATTCTTTCAAAGTAGGATAAGGCTTTGCTAAACTGCTTGGTCTCAAGTGCGGTAACACCTGCCTTATAGAGAAATTTGGGCGTAGTATAGTCGTTATCGCTGTGGGCTACGGCCTTCTCGTAAAAGCCCAGTGCATCTTCCGGCTGCCCCAGTTGGATAAAGGCATCACCGATGCCACCTTTGGCCATAGCGCCCAGAATGGCATCATCGGAACTGAACTTTTCAAGGTGCGAAATGGCTTCCTGATATTTCTGTAAGTTTAGATAAGACATGCCCGCCGCGTAATTGGACAAGTTGGCCGCCCGGGTTCCACTGTATTCGTCGATGATATCCAAAAATCCGTATTTTCCTTCTCCACCATTCAGCGCCAAGTTGTAAAGGGAATCTTTGGCAGTGGCACTGTTCAACGCTTGGTCAAAATACTGCTGGGGATAGTACATTTCATTTGCCGCATTCGTTTCTTTCGGGTTTTCGACGAACTGCACGTAGGCCAGGTAACCTAAGAGTCCGACCGCAACTACCCCGATGATGCCCAAGATATACTTTTGGTTGCGGGCGACCCATGCTTCCGTTCTAGAGGCCCCTTCGTCAAGGGAACTGAAAACCTCCGCCGTCGCGCTATCATGCTCCAGCTGCTGTTGTTCCTCTTCCTTGTTTTTTGGTTTATACCCCCGTTTCTTAAATGTGGCCATGGTTGTTTTTTAAAGATCGCGCAAAAATAAAGTTTTTATCGAAAACCGGACGGGTATTTATTCGTTATTTTTGGGGATTTCTAAATTGTTACGCAAATCATCACCTCCGGTTCGCATCGAACTATCCCATTGCAATCAAAGGCCAAAACCATTATCCCGGTACCATGTTTCTAAAAAGATTGTCCCTTTTAAACTATAAAAATTTTGAATCCGCCGATTTTGAATTCGATAGTAAGATCAACTGTTTTGTGGGTCCGAACGGTATCGGCAAGACCAATGTGCTCGATGCGATTTACCACCTGTCTTTTGGTAAGGGCTATTTTAATCCGATAGCCTCACAGAACATCAAGCACGATACCGAGTTTTTCGTGGTCGAGGGCGAGTTCGAGAAGAACGGACGGGAAGAAAAAATCGTGTGCAGCCTCAAACGCGGTGCGAAAAAGATAATCAAGCGCAACGCTAAAGTATACGACCGCCTTTCGGACCACATCGGATTACTGCCCCTGGTCATCATTTCCCCGGCCGATCGCGACCTTATCATAGAAGGCAGCGAGACCCGTCGTAAATTTATGGACGGGGTTATTGCACAATCCGATAAAGCCTATTTACAAAATCTGATCAGTTATAACAAGGTATTGGGTCAGCGCAACGCCCTGCTCAAATACTTCGCTGCCAATCACAGGTTCGACGCGGCCACGTTATCGGTGTATAATGAGCAGATGAATGGGTACGGCACCGATATTTTTAACAAGCGGGTCGCCTTTCTTGAAACATTTATCCCTATTTTTAAGGCACAGTATATTGCTATTTCCGGGGGCAATGAATCCGTATCGCTCGATTACAACAGTAAGTTGCTTGAAACGGATTTGCTTGATTTGTTCGATGAAAACATTGATAAGGATAGGGCGTTGCAATACACCTCCGTCGGTGTCCATAAAGACGATCTGGGTTTCGAGATAGAAGGCCATCCTATTAAAAAATTCGGAAGCCAGGGCCAGCAGAAATCCTTTTTGATCGCCTTGAAATTTGCCCAGTTCCAATTTCTAAAAAAACAGTCCAAGACCACTCCATTGCTGCTTTTGGACGATATTTTCGATAAGTTGGATGAACATCGTGTGGCACACATCGTATCCTTGGTCAACGACGAAAAATTCGGACAGATATTTATCAGCGACACCCACGCCGAGCGCACTGAGGAAGTCGTAAAACAGATTCATCAATCCTATAAAATCTTTAAATTGGGGGGCGTGGTCGACGTAAAACAAAATTAGCCGAGGTGAGGTTTGGTATTTTGTCCTAAAGAATTTTGATATCAAACGTTTAAGATAGGATGTCATTGATTTGGCCGTGAATTTTTGAAATAGCAGGTAGAAAGCATACGAATGATGATACAGCGAAGTTTTTTTCTAATAGGATGTTTTTTGTTTTTCTTAGGATGCTCCAACGCAGTATCCAAAGAAGACTTGTCCGAGCTAAATGGATATTGGGAAATCGAACAAGTCGTTTTCCCGGACGGAAATACGAAAGACTATACCGTAAATACCACCGTAGATTATATAGAGTGGAAAGGTTCGGAGGGTTTTCGCAAGAAAATGAATCCGAAATTTGATGGTACGTTCGAAACCTCAGACGATGCCAAGGCCTTTACTATATCGGAAAAGGATGGTAATTTTACTATGCAATACAAGACCCCGCTCAGCGAGTGGTCGGAACAGCTGATCGCCTTGGGTGACGACAGGTTTTCGGTGGTCAACGAAGCGGGTCTGCAATACGATTACAAGCGGTTCGAGCCTATTTCCATTGAGGAATAGCGTACACCGTAAAGCAACAATTAAATCTCAGATCGCGATGGCACAACGAAAAAACGATAATCTAAATATGGGCGAGGCCCTGCAAGAATTCATTCAGAAAAACCGATTGCAAAAGGGCATGGACAAGGTTGATGTGCGC
>JBATUY010000448.1:0-23118 GCA_049671465.1 Pricia sp.
GTGCTTGAACCGTCCTGAACGGTAATTGCATCGCCCACCGCGGCCGTTGACGGGTCGTCGTCGTTGATAAATTCATAGCGTACATAGTTGTTCGAACCGCCAGTTATCGAAGCGTCATTTATGGTAATCGTCGCATCATTTCCATTGTTCCCCGTAGTACAGCGGAATTCGACCACTGAGGGAGCTGGGACTGAAATAGGCGCAGGCTCGGCAATGTTAATCGACGCACTATCCGTGGTACAAGCGTTCGAGGCGTTACCGGAAATGGTAACGATGTACCCGGTCGCCGTATTAGTCGGGGCCAATCCAGTAAAGGTGGCCGACGTATTCGTCGAACTGGTCGGGTTGATACTGGTTGCTGCTCCGTCCAAAGACGTGATTTCAAAGGTGAACGGGCCAATGGCGTTATCGACCGCGGAGATGGTAATCGAGCCATCTGAGGCGCCGTTACAGCTTACATCGACAGGCGTAATCGTATTGACCAAAGGTCTAACCTCCGCAGGAACTTCGATAGTGAAGCTGCGGCTACATTCCGGTCCGGATGTGCTGCGATCATAAATCGTAATGATATAATTTTCGACTATGGGCGCGTTGTAAATATAAGGGTCGCTCGGTAGTGCCGCCCTAGGGACGATTGTACCACCGCTATCGGAAATCTGATAGTCGTAATTGCCCGAACCGGCGGTTACGTCGATAGTAATCTGGGCGTCGGGCGATGCGGTACAATCCAATAGTTTCGTCAGGGAAACATTGGCTTGCAACACAGGATGTACATCAACGGTATCGGTGTCTGTACAGCCGTTGCTATCGATGATGGATACGTTGTATGTGCCCGGAGCGACATTGTTAAAAACCCCTCCGTTGTCCACATAATTCGTTCCTCCGTCGATGGAGTACAGAATTTGCGGTGCCGTGCTCGTAGCGGTTATGGTCAAGGATGTCGGGGATGCGCAGTTGGCAACATCCATGGCATCAATGGTCGGGTTCGGGGTTAAGCTCATCGGTATATCCCCTAAGTCGGCAAAACAGCCATATTGATCGGTTATAATCACATTATAGTTTCCGGATGGGGAATTGGCCGCAATTTCTACAGGATTATCCGTGGTTCCGGTAATCGGCGCAAAGGGAGAGGGCCCGGTCACGGTATAGGTAAACGTTCCTCCTCCACCGGAGATGTTCTCGATCGCAATACGCCCCGGTTGGTTACACGAAATATTGCGTAAGCTGTTCAAGTTGGCCGTAATCGGTCTCAGTTCGATAAGGTCATGGTTTTCGGAAGCCCCCCTGCAGGTATCCACGCCACCATCGACTTCGGTAACATCGATAAAATAATTGCCTGCGGGCAGACCGGGTACGACAACATCCTGTGGCGAGGTGTAAGACTGGTTAATAGCTGCACCCCCACCTCCGCTAAATGCAACGGCAATAGGTGTTCCACCGCTTACATCGTAAACCGTCCAGCGAAATTCAGATCCGAAAGGCGCATCGTTGTCGGTAATGGTAAATGTAATTTCACCATCGGATGCCCCTGCACAAGAAGGTTCAGAGGTCGTCGTGATTTCTAACGGAACTGTAATCAAGTCATTGACATTCACGTTGCTCTGACGGACACAACCAGGTGACCCTGAAGCATCCCGAACATAGAACGTATAGGTTCTTCCCGGAACAAGTCCCGTAAAGGTGTGCGGATTCCCGGCCACTTTGGGAGGGTTCGTCCACGGGTGCACTGGAGCGAATTGGTCGAAATTTGCCGGATCTTCTGAATAGGTGTACTCGTATGGGGCGGTTCCTTCTTGACCTTCAACGGTAACCTGTAGCTCGTTACAGTTGACAACAATTGCCGAAACGGTTATATCTAAATCATCTAATGGGAAAGGAATGATAAACTGCGGCAAATCGGTCTGGCAGAGCGTGTTTCCTAAGCCGTCAACGGTACGCATCGAAGGATATACGATATCCCCGGAATTGTAACCGGTGAAACGGTCGCTGGTACCCGGAACACTGTTGTCTCCTGTCCAACTGGTTCCACCATCGGCACTGAATTCGATGGCGCCGAGAGTCATTGTATAGGTGTCGAAACGGAATCCGAAATCGTTTGGGTCCCCTGTACAGGTTGCCGGCGTGACTCCGATTACGGTACCCGTCAGCTCATCAGGGTTGCCGATGGTAATCGGAGTTCGCGTCTCCGTACATCCATTGACATCGGTTACGTTGATAGTGTAGTCGCCGGGAGCCAGATTGAAATAGGATTGTGTCGTGGCGATAACGCCCGTATCGGTCTGGTCTGAGGCCCCACCGTTGTCGAGATCAATGATTTCGATGGTATACGGATTTTCTCCGGAAGTGATATTGACTTCAATCGAACCAACCCCATCATGACACTGTGGGTCGGTCGGTGTGGCGGTAAAGACAATCGGGGTGGCCGGGTCTACCGTTACAGTCTCCATATATTCACAATGGTCGGTTCCGGCATTGTTGTCCCATACGTACACATCGTAATCGCCGTCGTTTCCGGTAGTTACCGCAAAAGTGTTTGACGGTCCGAAATCTCCTGTGCCAACTGAGGTTCCGGTCGTCACGAAAGCATAAGCGTAACTGCTATCTCCGCCGGAAGCGTTGACCGTAATACTACCGTCCGTACACGAGATATCGGTTACGTCGACCACAGCGGTCAACAGCGGGTCGATCGTTACGGTTTGTGTATTGGCGGCAACGGGACATCCGAACTGGTCCCGGACCTCGACATCATAGCTGCCGTCCACCAAATTCGAAAAGGTATGGGTCGTCGCTGAGGCCGGGCTCGGCGTAATCCATGGGCCGGAATTTAGTCGGAACTGGTATCCGCCGTTTCCAGCGGTAACATCGACAAAGATAGAGGCGTCGTTTGCACCGGAATAACAAGCGGTAGGCGTAACGTCGAAGACAATGTTGTCCGGAGCGGTAGCGGTAACTGCCGCAGAAACGGTTTCGCAACTATTGACATCCCGAATGCGGACGATATAGTCGCCTGCTACCGTAATGTTTGGGAACACATTATTATTACCGTTGGTCGCAAAATCAAAGCCCGTGACGATGTTGGCGGAATCATCCTCCAATTGGTAGACATAGGGTCCCGTTCCGTCGGAACCGGTCGCAGTGATGGTGGCACCGTTGTCACAGGTAATCTGCGGGGAGACCGCCGCGGACACGGTCAATGCCGCAGGCTCGGTCAGGGTACGATTCAGGGTTACGGTACAGCCGGAAAGGCTTGCCGCCGCATTATCGAAATCACGGACTTCGATGGTATGGGCCTGTGCGGCCAGACCGGTCAGCTGTTCGGCAGCGAACAAGGCCCCTGAAAAAGTACCTCCGTTTAAGCTATATTGGTAGCCACCTGCGCCGTAATTATCGGCATCGATGGTAATCGTACCGGAGGCATCGCCGTTACAGTCCAGATTTTCGGATGCGGTAATCGAGGCTTCGAAGGCGTTGCCGTCCGCCACGATTTCGGCAACATCGACGGTACAGTCCCTACCGTAGTTGACAGTAATGGTATGGCTTCCTACGGCATTACTACTGAAAACGTTGGCTCCGGGACCTGAAACGGGCGTCGCACCATTTAGACTATAGGTGTAGCTTGCATCGAAGGGAGAAACCGTAATATTTCCACTGCCATCACAGTTATAGGTCACGGATGTGGTCAAGGTCGGTTCGGTCGGTAGCGGGTCGATAATGACATTGGGCAGATTGACGCTACATGATGTCGCGTTAGCATCGCGTACCCGTATGGTGTGGGTGCCGTCGGTCAAATCGGTAAACGTATGCGAGGTGGTCGTGGAAGCTGTCCACGAGCCGCCGTTGATGCTGAACTGATAATTACCGGAACCGCCAGAAAGCGCAGTGCCGCCAACGGTGATCTCGCCAAGTTGGGTACAGGTATAGTCTTGTGTGATGTCGGTATCGGCCATCAATTGAGCTGGCTCAACTACGTTTACATCTTGTGGAACAGACTCACACCCATCGGCATCTATAACACGAACCGGGTAGATGCCCGCCGAGAGGTTTGGAAAGTTGTTATCCGTAAAATAGGTCGTCCCGTCGTCGATACTGTATCGAAAAGGTACGTTCCCCCCCGAATCAACTACGATTGAAATTGCACCGTTTGAACCGCCAAAACAGGTTACGGCAGTTGGTGTGGCTGTGATAGCTATCGGAGCAATCTTGGTTATTGTAATTTCCGTAAATGCCGTACAACGGTCAGGGCCTCCACTCGGGTCGCGCAGATAGATGTCGTAGTCGCCCACTGCGGAAATGTTTCTAACGGTAGAGGCATCATAGTCCGGCATTGTGGGAGTTACACCGTCGGGAACAATGGCATATTGAAATGAGCCGTCTCCCCCACTAGATGATATCGTAACAGATGTAGAAGAAGCGCAGGCGGAAATCGGGGGCGCTGATGCGCTTACTCTAATCGCTTCGTCTATCTCAACGGTTTGAACCGCTCCGACACAACCAGAGCCGTCGCGCACGTTGATTGTGTAAGAGCCATTGGCCAGGTTTTCGAAAGTATACGTGGTCGCTGCAGCGGTTGATGGCGTAATCCATGCGCCGCCGTTGATACTAAAGGTATAATTCCCGTTGCCGTCCGTAACGTCGACCTCAATGGTGGCGTCGTTAGCTCCTGAATAGCATTTGGTCGAAGTTACATCAAAAATAACGGGATTGGTATCCGTAACGGTCAAGGCTGTATCAATGGCATCGTCGCAGGAGTTGTTGTCGCGTACCCGCACGATATAATCATCTGGTAACAGACCTGAAAAGACCGTGTTGTTGCCATTGGCCGAGAAATCAAAGCCTCCGATAACATTTCCGCTGTCATCTTCCAGTTGATATTCATAGTTAGGAAAACCACCGCTTACGCTTGCGGTAATGGTCGCGCCGCCGTTGGCGCAGGTGTAGGGCGTAGTGACACTTCCGCCCGCTATTAGGGCGTTCGGCTCTGTAATCGCTCGTTCCACAAAGGTGGTACAGCCGTGCTCGTCGGCCTTTCGGATGTCGATACGTTGGGTTCCGGCCGAAATAGGCGCGGAAGTGGTTACCGGAGAACTGGTGGAGTTCGTCCAATTCGTTCCGCCGTCAAGCGAATAGTCGAATCCGGCAGTAGCGTCGAAATTCTCGACCTCAAAAGTGATGGTAGCATCGCTTTGGCCGCTACAGCTGACGTTCGAAACAGCCGTAATACTCGCCGAAAATACTCGGGCCGCCTCTACGGTTACGGGAGTCTCTACGCTCAGTTCGCAGACTTCGGGGGTTTGAAAGATTTCGATGTCATCAAGGGCGAAGTCGTTTCCTCCGTTACCTGTAATTTCGGAACGGATTACAAATAATAGTGATGAATTGCTACCGGGATTCAGTGTGCCGTTGAAAGGTCTCCAATCAAGATTACCCGTGTTTTTTGGAATGGCATTGGTGCGTACGGACTGAACGACATTACCAGTGCCAATTTCTCTGATCTCAACGGTGAGGTCGGGATCTAGTCCGCCAGTACCCTGTCGTAAAAGGTTCATTACGAAGAAAGAGATGCTCAAATCTTGACCGGCGATGATGTCGTTGATTTCCTTTGAGTAAATAATTTGGGTTGGTGTAGGGGTGCCTACGTTCATGACCAAATAGCGGCCTTGCCCCGTTCTCGTACCGGAGGTGTGGTCGATCGGATTGATCCACGTTCCAAAGGGCGCAACGACGTCGCTTGTTACGGAGTACTCGAAATCGTTGATATTTCTATTGGTATCTCCCGGTCTCATGTTGGGATGGGTTCCGGTGGTCTGATCTTCATAAAAATAGCCGTTGGTATTCGGACTGGGAATGGTGGGTCCGGAACCAAAATCCTCGCTTAATAACAAACTCGGCGTCGGGGGTGTCTGTGAAACATAGTTTGTACTGACCGTGTAGGTTCCCGGAGCCACGTTGGGGAACACATTGCTTGTGGGATCTGGCGAATTGATTACGCCATCCAAATAATAGGTATAGTTATAGGTCGATATGTCCGGAGTGGCCGTCACGACCGCACTTCCATCACAGAGATAACTGACCTCCGGTGTGAGGGTTACGGTCGGCTCATCGGGAATATCCTCAACGGTAACATCCATAGGAAATTCGCAAGCTCCGCTACGAACTACGAGTGTATAGTCGCCCGGTGGCAATATGGCAATGGTAGATGCACCGTAGGTGCCACCGCCGTCAAAGCTATATTCATAAGATCCGTTGCCGCCAACAGCGTTGGTGATACGCACCTCGGCGCCGTTCGGGTCACAGGTCGCGTCCCGTGAAACCCCTGAGGAGGCGCTCAGCGGGAATGGCTCGGATAGGCTGTAGGTCTGTGAAATATCACAGCCGGAAGCATCCGTTACCCTGATGGTATAGGTCCCGGTAGCCAAGTTGACAAAATTGGGCGTAGTTTGATAGTTCACACCATTGTCGATACTGTATTCGTACGGAGCAATTCCACCGGATACATTGATAGTCAAGGCTCCATCGCTATCCCCGCTACATGAGGGCTGGGTTTCGTCTATGGAATTGATGATCGTGGGACCATTGTCGTTAATCGTTACGGGGTTCGAAATGGCAGAACAGTTGTTGGCATCGATGATTATAAACTCATAAGTGCCGTCTTCATTAGGAATATACTCATCGGTACCATCACCGTCATCGTCTCGCCACCCGAAATTGAAGGTCGGGCTTACCTGATATTGGTCAGCGGGAATCGAGGCGATATTCGGATAAAGGTCCGTTCCGTTCTCGCTCCAGATAGCATAGAGGAAATCGGGATTTCCCTGTCCACCTGTTCTGGTTAGTTCGATGGTACCCGCGGTACAGCCGATATTTGCGATCGTCGTCGCGGATAAGGTCGGATCCGGTGTTCGGGTAACCGTAATGTTTTGGGTATCGATACAGCCGTGTTCGGTACTGGTTTCGATAACGTAGTTACCAGGATTTACCGTAAAAGTATGGGTGTTGTCGGGTTGCGCCGTTTCATCGTCGATCAAGGTTGTCCCATCGGAGCGGAAAAGCCTGTAGGTATAATCGGGACGTACATTGAGCACATCGATCTGGATGGTGCCTTGGGCATTACAATTTGCAGGGGTCGTGGTGATGTCTACCTGAAAATCGCGATCACGAATCCCGATGGGGTCCGTACTAAAGATACAGGCCCCGGGAATAGGATTTCCGGCAGTATCAAGCTGTACTACTTCTACACGATATGAACCATTCTCTCCCGAACCAAAATCAAACCGTGGCCCTTGACCCGCACTGAACGGTATCAAAATACTGCTATTCGCATGGTCTATGAGCTGGTATCCGTATCCAGCACCAAGATTGGTGATGCGGATGCGGCCGTCGCGGTCACAGATAATATCCCGATTGTTATATTCAATGTCTAGATTATTTTGAAAAACATCGAAATAGAACCGGCTGAAGCAACCATTGGTATAGTTGATGACCAAGCGATATTTTCCGGCGGTATCCGCGGTATAGTTGTTTCCGGCTGCTACCGGAGACCAGCTACAGCCCAAATTTTTATTGGCACAATCGTCAGCGGCCGCGGTACAACTGCCCTCGTCAAGCCTTTCCCAAGATAGACTCTGTGCATCGGTAATGTTGATTTGCATCGGCTGCGAATCATTGTTCCCGCAGAGGAATATTTTGGGCAACAAATCACCATCTACACTACAGGTTACGATTTCGCCCTGAATATCGTTTGTCTGGTCGGCATCGTTGTTGACAGTATTGAAATAGTCGATGATCGGATTGGTCTGGGTGCTGCCAAAACGCTCTACGGTAATGATTTCCTGAAAACCTTTGCAAGGATCAGGAATAATTTTATCTACGATATAAACACCGCTGTCATTGATTAAAAGTGTGTTTTGTGTACCGTTTTGCAACACAGGATCAGAACCGTCGATAACACCGTTATTATTGGTGTCTTCATACCAGACGTAGGAGTCGAAACCCTCTCCGGCGGTCAGGGTGGCGTTGGCACCACATAACTGCACCGTTCGGGTAAAATCACAGGCTGCAAGGTCATCTAATAAAAAGTTGGTCGCACCCGGTGTCACGAAACCACAATTATCAAAGTCGCTAACACTGGGGTCATCGGTAATCAGGGCACTGTTGATATCGCCTCGATAAGTCGAGTAGGCCAAGTTTTGTATTTGATTGGAGCAGGCGTTTACAAAATCGAAACAATTCGATGCCACTTCTACCCTAAGTCGAATGGTGTAGGTAGGATCTCCGATTTGAACCAAATTGTCGGGTACGGTAAAATTCACCTCATTAGTGGCCGCATCGTAGTTAGCGGTGACTCCCGGAGCCCCGGTAACATCGAAGCTAACATAGCTTGTGTTCGTTGGCAACACATCGCGAATATTATAGTTTACGGCATCATCATTACCCAAATTTCGAAAGGAAAGTACGTAATCTAAGGTCTGGCCCAGGTTGACGCCTCCATCGGTGATGTCATTACCGGCGATATCCTCTACCCGTTTTTCGAGGACTATGTTCGGTTCAATGATCTCTACGGCAAAGGCGGCAAGGAAGGCCCCGTAACCATCACCTCTAGAGGTAAATCGTAAGGTCGCTCCGCTTTCACTGTTGGGCAACACCGAATTGCTCGGATTGTTTAGGTTAAATAGGTCTAGGTCGGTACCCAAAGTGTTAGTTCCGTAAGGTGTTCTGGTCGGTACTTGGTTTCCGTTGGTGGTAATGGTGGAATTGAAGAAATTATTTCCGGGATTAAATCCTGTAGTCAACCTCGTAAAGCCATTGTCCGGCCCGGTCGGCGGGGTAAGGTTGGCTCTCATCGAAATGGTCGTATTACCGATTCTTCGGTCTCCTTCAAGTGCCCCCACACCTACCCTTGCTCTTACGGGGAAAGGGTTCGGCAATGTTCGGAAACCGTTTACGGGTACATCAACGGTTCTTGAAGAGGTGTTAGCATTAGACATGCCCGCATACCCATCAAAGGTCGAGATAAACTTTCCGGACTCATTTGGGTTTTCATAAATGACGACCATGACCCATCCCGCGGAGCTGGATCCGTTTCTTCTTCCTACGGTTGCCCTAATGTTTGCGGCGGTATATTCACCGTTCGGATTGCTATTGGAACGAACAAGGTCGGTAACGTTCTTATAGCAGATTACGGGAGCATCCTTAAAAAACTGTGATCGGTCCGCAGGGTCATATCCATCTATGATAATATCGTCCTCTTGACCTACAGGATCTGGGGTGTCATCCGCAACTAAATCAACATAATTGCCTCCGGGAACCTTAAACTTTATTTCGTTCCATTCGTCATCGCGGTCGGGCCCTGTAAATGGTTGGCTACCGTTTGTGCTACTTTTAGTTGGGTAGGTTCCCGCCCAATACAGACCTGCGTAGCGTACTTGAGAACAGGTAGGGTCGGGCACGTTCAGTTCGGCACTACTTGAACTAAATGTAGATGTATCGCTATCGATATCGATGAACTCCATCCATAGCGAGTTATTGTTGTCATTGCCATTGTAAGGAGTATTGGCTTCTGCTGTCCTTTCCGCCAACGTCCCTCCTGGTGATGACCGGTTCAGAATATTGTTCCCTACAAAAATGATGTCGCCCCGTATTTCAATATTACCACCATCCAATCTTGGGGCAAACGGAACTATCTCCTGCGCACTGGAAGCGAAAATACTACCAATGACAAAAGCAAAAAATAACAGGCACTGTTTTAAGGTTGGTCGGTTTGGTGTCATCTAAGCAAGCTGGTTAGGTCTAACCCGCATAATCCACATTTTGTCGGAATACGAGTCGTTTAGGTTGGTATAGTAAGATAATAGGGCACTGTTCCAAGAGGCGTGTTTTTTAAGGTACACGTACCTCCAGTTGTTTTCTGGATTGATGAAATAGCCGGCGCTAAGGCCGTACGAGTTCAATAGTTTTACGAAACGGTTGGCGTTTTTCGGGTTGGCGAATACGTTGGCGATGATGTAAAAGCCCGAACCTATGCCTTCGATTTGATAGGTCTTGGCCGATAGCTCTTTGTCGGCAACCTTATCTCTTACGATAACATTTTGTTGCAGGGCATCATTGCTGTATTTCGCCGATTTAGTCTTGAGCTTGTCTACATTGCTGGCGTAGGCTTCGTTGGTATAGCGGTTGTCGACGTTCATGATCCAAAGGTCATTGGTGTAAGCGCCGTTCATTCCAGATTTGTGGGCGTCCAGCGCTTCCTGCCAGGTATCGTATCGTTCTAGATAGACGTATTTTAGTCCGTTTTCGGGGTTGTCGATGTAGTCGGGATTAAAGCCTTGGTCGCCCATGTCGTTGATAAACTTTTCCATGTACTTGCCACCCTTGTAGACGTTGGCCACGACGTAGTATCCGTCTTTGGTGCCTTCTAGATTTCTGAATTTTCGTCCTTTTACGTTGCTGCGTTGGGCGGTTGCGGCGAAATCGTCGGTTTCTATAATATTTTGGGTGTTGTCTTTTGCGGATATTGGCCGTGTTCGATCGGCGGAATTTCCTGTTGCGTTCGGATTACGTCGGTCGGTCGACGAGCTGGTTACGGCAACGGCATCTCTGTTTTGTTCGGATATTCCGTTTGCTCCGGTAAGGGCGTTTTGATTCCTGCCAGCACGCTCATTTCTATTTTGAGCTAATGCGGTATTACTGCCGTTCGCAGCACCCGTACCGTTCGTTATATTTTGACCGCTATCCGTAGCATTGTTCGCTATGGATGTGCCATCCTCTTTGCCCAAGAAAAGGTTTGCGGCACGTTTCTCTAGGTCGGGACGCTCGCCGTTGGTCTGATTGCGCACCATGTTCATGACCATATCGAAGCGGCGTTCCAAATCTTTTTGACGTCCGTTTTCTAGGGAATCTTGACGGAACATGAGTTCTTGAATTATGGCATCGTTTTCGGCCAGCTTCCTTTTTAATTCTGCAATTTCTTCATTGGTCGCAAGGTCGTTTTTATCGGCTTCTTCTTCATCATCCACTAGGCTATCCTCATAATCATCCTCCAACATCACGCGGTCTTCGGTAAGATTCGGCGTAAAGGAGAAGGCAAAGGATATTTCATGGGTCACACCCAAGTTGTTGAAATCGTTGGAAAATCCTTTTTCCATAGTGTAGCCTAAGGATATTCTTTTGTTGATGTTAAATCCTGCTCCGGCGGATGCGCCATAGAAGCTGTCATAGCCGCCTTGCAACCATCCTATTTTAGGAAGGTCGAGAATAATACCGCCACCATAGGATATATCTTGGGAAGCATCGTTTTCGGCAACGCTACGGTTCTGCCCGTTCATACGGATACGGGCCAAAGGCATCAAACGGCTGCCCTCCATGATGCCATCGTTGTTTTGAAAGGGATAGGTATACTGTAAATGCCCGGAATAGGTCTTGTCGCCAAAATCGGTCAGGGACTTACTGGTCTTTAAATTGTAATCGAACAGGTTTTCGGCAAAGGCACCAAAATCGAACTGTCCGAAAGAAATATTGAAACCGGGCTGAAAGGAGAGTACGTTACTATCCTCTAATCCGTTCAATCGGAAATCGTCGTTGTCGATGACATCTACATTGTTGCGGTCGAGGCCGGTACTGTAATAGGCTAAATTTCCCCCGAAGGTGAAATTGCTTTTATCGCTCAGTTTGATACCATATGCATAATTGGCTAGCACACCTATATTAGATATGGGTCCCAATTTTTGGGTGTAGGCGCTTAGGCCCAATCCGCTTCTATCCCCCACCCTACCGCTATAGCTCAAGAAGTAGGTCTGGTCGTTGTCCTGAAATTGTACCGATTGGTTTCGGTGCAGCAGGTTAACGTACGACTTATCTTCTTGTACGGTCGAAAAAGTCGGGTTGATCAAAAACCGGTTGAATTTCAACAGGTTTTGTGATTGCGGACTATACAATAATATGGGATCGTCTTCTTGGGC
This sequence comes from Pricia sp., assembly GCA_049671465.1. Taxonomy (GTDB): domain Bacteria; phylum Bacteroidota; class Bacteroidia; order Flavobacteriales; family Flavobacteriaceae; genus Pricia. Next base: position 11,955 of record JBATUY010000448.1, read on the forward strand.
CTGAACATCCGTAAAGGCCAAGACAGCGATAAGTGCTAACGCGATATGTTTTACAAATTTCATGGTCGGTTATCTGATGACGGTTATGGTACCTTGTTTCAAGGTTTCGGAAGCGTTCTTGATGACATAGTAGAACACCTGATTTTGTGCGCTAAAGGCCGTTGAAGACTGAGGCCAGCTGTTCTGATAGTTGGTGCTGTTCAAGACCTCGACGCCTTTAGCGTTATAAATGATGACGCGCACATCCGATTTGTTGGAATAGGAATTGGGGATGACCCACTGGTCGTTAGACCCATCGCCGTTCGGCGTGATCACGTTCGGAATATTGAACAGATCTAGGTAGGTCACCTGAATCGGTTTGCTGACCTCGCAGTTATCGATATTGGCGATCAATAAATAGTTTCCTTCTTCGGTAAAGGTGATGGATGGCCCCGTGGCGATTTCTACACTATTGGCGTTCAACCAGCGATAAGCGGTTCCGCCGTTGGCGTTGACGGTTTTGGAACTTCCTTCAGGGAAAATGACGTCGCCGTCGATATCCAACGTAATAAGGTCCGGATTTAGGGGGGCGATGGTGATTTCGTTCGATGTCAACGGGCATATGCCTTTTTCGATAACCAGTCGGTAGGTACCCGGTTGGGTTACGATCAAGGAGGTATCGGTATCGTTCGCGGTGGCACCGTCTCTCTGCCATACAAAATTCTCTCCTGTTAAATTCGTAGGAGTGCTTAGCGTAATACTATCCGATGAACTGCAGTATACCGCGCTTGTGCTCGTTATGGTCAAGGTTTCGCTGGTTCCCAACTGTACGGGCAGGGTGTTCGAGGTCGCGTTAAAGCTCCCTGAGACACCGGATACGGAATAGTTTCCGTTGTCGGTGTTACTTGTCAAACTAAGGCTTTGGGCATTTTCGCCCGCAACATCGGTAGTACCTTTTTTCCATTGGTAGGTAAAATTGGTGGCCGAATCGGCCGTGACATCGATTTCACTGCCATCGGTTAGTTCAGCGTAAATTTTGTCCACTTCTAAAACTATGCTAGAGCTGGCGCAAGATTCATAAGCGGTCGCGTAGTCGATTTCAAAACGGAACGAATTCGGGCTGATTACCTCAGTGGTTTCTGAATTGATGGTCGTCGCGGTACAGGTGCCACCGGTTTGGGAGACCGCTACATAATAGGTACCGGCCTGGGAAATAGCTAGAGAAGCATTGTTCGAACCGGGAATCGCCGTAGTGTTGCGATACCACTGGTAATTGGGCGAATTGGCCGTTGTGGTCACGTTTAGCGTTATGGTTTGTCCGGGCAATACCACCATGTTGGCGGCGTTCGTTCTAGAAACCGTAAAGGCACCGGCATTGGTGATGCTTACCGGGGCGGATGTCTCGGTACAGATTCCTGAGCCTGCGGGACCTTCTACCTTAACGGTATAGTCGCCCGCAAAAGCAGCATCGTTCGTGTCTATTGTATAGGTAAAAGCACCGGTCTGTTTTGCCTGTACTTGAGTACCATCGCGATACCATGTATACGAATAGCTGGCATCTTGAACGTTGGCTTCTAAAGGTGCCGCGGTATCTCCGGCACAAAATGAGGTTGAGGTCGGGGTGTTCAATGCGATACCCAAACTGGTTCCCGTATTGATTATGATGTGGTTCGATTCAGGATTGGATCCCGTACAATCACCATAGTCTACATATACATAATAGTCTCCGGTACCATCGGTTTCTATCGATGGACCGTTCTCCGATAATTTGGTGCCACTACGGTACCATGCATACTGATAGGTATTAATCGTGGATGGCGGAAGGTTGTCTACGGTTAAAGTGACCGGGGTACCGTCACAGGCCTGAACGCTGCCGGGCGTCGTACCGTCGCCATTGGGACTAATATGTAGGTTGCTGTTAAAACTGAGATAGTACATGGCATAGGCGTCGGAAGCTGCACTGGTCGCGGCGGGACTTGTACTTCGCACCCTCATCTTATATCCGGCACCTCGCGTGTCGGTCGGGAGCACAAAATTCATAAAGAACTCGAAATTGGTGTTTTGGTCACCTACCCTGTCCAACTCTACAGGAGAAGCGAAACTGCCGGTGTTGTTGGAGAGCTCTAAAATGAATTCGTTATCGGCATTCGCCGTGCCCACCCAATTGATGGTAACAAAGTAATCGTTGAACGCCGAAGAGGCACAGGCTCTTGGCCACACATTGGTCGAGCCATTGTTTTGGTTGGCCGCTGGCATAGGTGGATCGGTAAAGGCAATGGTCTGTGCTGAAACCTGTGCCGCTGTCAATAGCAAAAAGGCGATAAGAAATGTGGGTGCGGAATAAAATAGTCTTGCTTTCATAAGTAGGCGTAGTTTTTAGATTTGGGATCTATTACTGTGCAACAACAAATATGCGTCATATAACACGCGTGGAAAATATTATGTTGTAGCTGGGGATGAAAGTGTTGTGAAACAGCGTTTTTTGTATGAAAGCATATGAGGAGAAAGTGGGTTTCAGCCCATTTTCCGTACCTTTGCGTCTTTCTAAAAACATCGAATGAGCGAATCAGGAGAAACTTTGAATTTTATAGAGCACATCGTAGAAGATGACCTTCGAAATGGGTATGATAAGAAAGATTTACGCTTTCGTTTCCCGCCCGAGCCCAATGGCTATTTGCACATTGGCCACGCCAGCTCCATTTGCCTGAATTTCGGGTTGGGCCTGAGGTACGATGCCCCGGTAAACCTGCGTTTCGACGACACTAATCCTATCAAGGAAGAACAGGCATATGTCGATGCTATTAAACGAGATGTGGAATGGCTAGGTTTTAAATGGGATACCGAGAGGTATGCATCCGATTACTTCCAGCAGCTCTATGACTGGGCGGTAATGCTGATTGAAGAAGGAAAGGCATATGTGGATAGCCAGTCATCCGAGGAGATGGCCGCCCAAAAAGGAACACCGAAAGAAGCGGGAAGCAATAGCCCTTTTCGCAATCGGACCGCCGCCGAAAATCTGGAGCTTTTTCAAGATATGAAAGAGGGAAAATTCGAGGAAGGTGCCCATGTGCTCCGCGCCAAAATCGATATGGCCTCGCAAAACATGTTGATGCGGGACCCAATAATGTACCGAGTGTTACATAAGGTGCACCACCGAACTAATACCGATTGGTGTATTTACCCAATGTACGATTGGACGCATGGGGAAAGTGATTATATCGAACAGGTGTCCCATTCATTATGTACGCTTGAATTCGCCATGCATCGTGAGCTGTATGATTGGTTTTTAGACCAAGTGGTAGATTCTGAGAAATTACGTCCTAAGCAACGGGAATTCGCCCGTAGAAATTTAAGCCATACCGTGGTCAGTAAACGGAAACTGTTGCAATTGGTAGACCAAAGGGTTGTCAGTGGATGGGACGATCCTAGAATGCCAACCATATCCGGTATGAAGCGAAGGGGCTATACGGCAGAATCTATTCGGAATTTTGCGGATACAATTGGTATTGCCAAACGGGAAAACCTTATTGATGTATCGCTTTTGGAGTTTCACGTGCGGGAAGATTTGAATAAGACCGCGCCAAGAGTTATGGGTGTTTTAGATCCCGTTAAAGTGGTCATTACGAATTATCCCGATAACGAAGAGGAGTGGTTGGAGACCGAGAACAACCCCGGGGATGAATCGGCAGGTACTCGGGAAATCCCCTTATCCAAAGAAATATATATTGAGAGAGCGGACTTTAAAGAGGAAGCGAACCGTAAATTTTTCCGATTAAAATTAGGTGGCGAGGTTCGCTTAAAATCCGCCTACATTATCAAGGCTGAAAGCTGCACCAAAGATACCGATGGGAATATTACCGAAATCCAGTGTACCTACGATCCTAAAAGTAAAAGTGGCAGCGGTACCGAAGAAAGTATGCGGAAGGTCAAGGGCACGTTACATTGGGTTTCCGTCAAGCATGCGGTAAAGGCTGAGGTACGCCTTTATGACCGTTTGTTCACGGACGAAAGTCCCGATACGCATAAGGACAAAGATTTTATGGATTTTATTAATCCCGAATCTCTTGAAGTGATTACCGGATATTTAGAGCCCAGCCTTAAAAATGTCCAGATCGGCGATCAGGTACAATTTCAACGCTTGGGTTATTTTTGCGTAGATCCCGATTCGTCGGATGAAAAACTCGTTTTTAATCGCACGGTCGGTTTAAGGGACACCTGGGCCAAGATTCAGGGGCAATAGAAAGTGATTATGCTTTTGGGCCCAACCATAGTTGTTGATTATGGAATTCGGCTTTGTGAGAATGCTGCTGGCGAATGTTTTCCGCTAAAGCCTCTGTCCGGTATCAAAATTAGATTTTAAGGCCACAAAGCGCGTCTACAGGTTAAATTTGGCTCAATCGAGTTCTCAGGTCAATTTTTATAGGGATAGGGTTAACAGGTCAGGCTTATTTAAATTATATTGCGGTTTATGTTTGTAAGTAATACATCAGCCGTTAAATGTCTGATTTGAAAACAACCGTTATAACTGAATATCTAATTTAAAATTTAAAAATATGTCAAAAGATAGTGGAAGTATTATGTTAGCCTTATTGACTGGTGCCGCTATAGGTGCAGGGGTAGGAATTTTATATGCTCCCGACAAAGGGGACAAAACCAGGAAAAAGATAAGTAAGCAAGCTAAAAAGACCAGTGACGACATTGTAAGTCGAATTACGCACGCCACCGATGAGCTTACAAAAACGGCCGAGGCCAAGAAAATGGATTTTGAAGCCAAATTGGATAAGACCATTTCTAATATGAGCTATAAAGCTGATGATATCATCTTAGGTCTTGAAAAGAAATTGGAAGATTTGAGAAAGAAGAACGCTCAACTCCAGAAATAACATATGGCATTCGAAGAAGTCAAAGAAAACTTTTCCGAGGCTGAGGCCACGGCTAGATCGTACGTAGAGTCCAGCATGGAATTTTACAAGCTGAAAGGCTTTAAGGTTTTGATGAAGGGCGTCATGGTCTTTGTCAAAATTGCCTCCGTGGGCATCATGTTGGTACTGGCCTTGTTGTTTTTATCGATAAGCGCGGCATTTTGGGTGGGTAGTGAATTGGAGAGTACTTATTTGGGTTTCTTGGTAGTCGGTGTTTTTTATTTACTTGTGGGCCTAATTATCTATTTGCTAAGAAACACTTTAAGAAAACCTTTGCTGAAGAAGTTTTCAGAATTTTATTTTGATGAGGTATGATTCCTAAAAAATACAAATCGTTCGAAGAAATCGATCAGGATCTTAAAATCTTGAAGTTGGAGCGCCAAATTGATTTGGAGAATCTTAAAATGAATTTTAACCAAACGAAACAAAGTCTTCAACCCTCTAGTTTAATGGGTGGTGTAGGCGGTATCGTCAAATCATTTTTAATCTCGTTGTTCGCCAAAAAGGTTTTGCACAGGTTTCAAAAGTAAATCGAATGGAACGCATCAAAAAATCCCGAGAACTTCATTGTTATCGGGATTTTTTGATTTTTAAGGATTCGGGGCCGGGCTAATAGATACGCTCCGAGCCAATTTTTCAATTTATTTCTTGCCTCCGACATTGTTCTTCGGATTTTTCTTTTTCATTTCTTCCCCGATCATATTGCTGGCCGTAAAAGAAGCTACCATATTGTTCAGCATATCACTTCCGGCCTGCGGGGAATTTGGCAACAGAATCAGGTTTGTATTGGTTTCTTCCCCGATAGATTGCAGGGTGTCGTAATGTTGGGTGACGACGATAAGGGCCGAGGCTTCCTGGGAATTGATTCCCACTTTGTTGAGCACTTCGACCGATTCCTCGAGGCCCCGTGCGATTTCGCGACGTTGGTCGGCAATACCTTGCCCTTGTAACCGCTTGCTTTCCGCTTCGGCCTTGGCTTTTTCCACGATAAGAATACGGGCGGCATCGCCTTCAAATTGAGCGGCGATCTTTTCACGCTCGGATGCGTTGATACGGTTCATCGCCTCTTTTACCTGCGCATCGGGGTCGATATCGGTTACGAGTGTTTTGATAATATCAAAACCATAGTCGAACATGGCTTCCTGTAGTTCGGTCTTTACCGCAATGGCAATGTCATCTTTCTTTACGAACACGTCGTCAAGCTTCATTTTAGGCACTTCTGCGCGCACAACGTCAAAAACATAGGACGTAATCTGCTCATGTGGGTATTCCAGCTTATAAAAGGCCTCGTAGACCTTATCCTTAAGCACAACATACTGTACGGATATTTTTAGTTTGACGAATACATCATCCAAAGTCTTGGTCTCCACGATAACATCGAGCTGCTGAATCTTAAGGCTCAAACGCCCCGCAATCTTGTCCACAATCGGAATTTTCATGTGAAGGCCCGAACCGCGAATGCTCTGAAACTTCCCGAATCGTTCTATAGCTACCGCAGTTTGCTGTTTTACGATGAAAAAGGATGAAAAAATAATGACCACCGCAATAAAAATTACGGGAATTAGTAGAAAATTGCCCATGGTGTTTTGTTTTTAGTTAACGCTTTGAAGATAGTGAGAGTTTGTCATATTAGTAGCGTTTTTGGCAAGTTTGTTACAAGGGCCGAACCGTAAGTAGATGGGATCATAAAGTCAGGGCAATGAGGTAATCGCCTTTTGAATTCGCCCAATGCTCTCATGCTTTCCGATAAGCCCCATGATATCGAACAGATGCGGGCCTTTCATATCGCCGACGATTACCAATCGCAAAGGGGGCATCACTTTTCCGAATGAAAGCTCTTGCTCGGCAATCCAATGCTTGGTAAGCTTTTCAAGGTTTTCGGATGAGAAATCGTTTACCGTTTCCAAAAAGGATACCAATTGGTTCAGGATATCGGGCGTACCCTCTTTCCACTGTTTCTTGACCGCCTTTTCGTTGTAGGAAGCCGGGGCCACAAAAAAGTAATAGGACAGTTCCCTAAAATCGGACACGAAGTTCGCGCGTTCCTTGATGAGGGCGACCACTTTTGTCACATTGTCAAGTTGAGCGCGGTCGAGACCTAAATCGACATGTTCCCCTAACAGCGGTAGAAAGCGTTCGGCCAGCGCGGCATCGGATTGCCCTTGCAAATATTGATGGTTGTACCAGACGGTTTTATCGGGGTCGAATCGAGCCCCGGCCTTGTTAACGCGCTCAAGGCTAAAGCTTTCAACAAGCTCGGCTAAGCTAAAAATTTCTTGTTCCGTACCCGGGTTCCATCCCAAAAGGGCCAAGAAATTGACCACCGCTTCCGGAAAGTAGCCTGCCTCGCGATAACCCGGTGAGGCGTTCCACTGTAAGGGAAATATCGGAAACCCTCCTTTTTCGCCATCCCTTTTACTCAGTTTACCGTTTCCGGTGGGCTTGAGGATTAAGGGGAGGTGGGCGAAGACGGGCGCATCCCATCCAAAGGCATCGTATAGTTGTTGATGCAAGGCCAACGAAGGCAGCCATTCTTCACCTCTGATCACATGGCTGATTTTCATCAAATGGTCATCCACAATATTGGCCAAATGGTAGGTGGGCATTCCGTCGCTCTTGAATAAAACCTTATCGTCGAGCGTGTTTGTATCGATTTCGATGGCACCGCGTATGCTATCCTTGAGATGCAAAGTCTCGTCAGGGGGCGTTAAGAAGCGGATGACATGGTCTTCACCGGCATCCAAACGTTTTTCGACCTCATCGGGCAATAACGAGAGTGAATTGTCCAATTTAAGGCGGTTGTGCCAATTATAGATAAAGGTTTTACCCTTTGCCTCGTGCTCCTTTCGGTGTCCGTCCAAGGCTTCTGCCGTATCAAAGGCATAGTAGGCCTTGCCCTTGTCGATAAGCTCTTGGGCATATTTTTGATACTGATTTTTACGCTCGCTCTGGCGATAGGGGCCGAAGCCGCCATCGCGCCCAGGGCCTTCGTCATAGGGAATGCCGCACCAGTCCAAGGCGTCGATGATATATTGCTCGGCACCGTCGACATAGCGGTTCTGATCGGTATCTTCTATACGCAGTATAAAATCGCCGCCGTGCTTTTTGGCGAAAAGGTAATTGAACAGGGCAGTGCGGACGCCACCGATATGTAGGGGCCCAGTCGGGCTTGGCGCAAAACGAACGCGGACGTTATCTTTCATAGCCGTAAAGATACTGAACTCATGACGAGTTCAAAAAATTCATAGGCCCCGTTTGCGTTTTCCGTATCTTTGCGGTCTATGTCCGCTTACGATAACATACTTGTAAAGCTAGACCAGTTTACGAAGAAGTACTACACCAAGATGTTGGTAAAGGGCCTCTTGCTTTTTCTGGTGTTCGGCATGCTCTTTTTTTTCGCAGTTCTTGGGGTGGAGTACCTGCTATGGTTGAATTCCACAGGCCGGTTGATACTATTGCTTGTGTTCTTGGCCGTAGAGCTTTTTCTGCTGTTCCGGTATATTCTCACTCCGTTGTTCTATTTATTCAAGCTCAAGAACGGTATAGACAACAAAGAGGCTTCGCGACTCATTGGCAAACATTTCCCCATCGTGGGCGATAAGCTCTACAATTTGTTGGATTTGAAGGACGATAACAGCACCTCCGAATTGTTACTGGCCAGCATTGAGCAACGTTCGAAAGCGCTAGACCCTGTTCCCTTTGCCAAGGCCATCGATTTCAAGGAGAATCTAAAATATACCAAGTATCTTATTATTCCGGCACTGCTTTTCGGTCTGATTTGGCTATCGGGGAATCTCAGTTCTTTCTTCGGATCCGCGAACCGCGTGGTGAATTACGACCTTGCCTATGAGCCTCCAGCACCTTTTCATTTTAAGCTCTTATCTACGGATTTAGATGTTTTGGAGAGCAAATCGGTAACCGTGGAGGTGATTACCGAAGGAGAAGTGCAACCGGAGGCCGTTTATATCGATGTCAACGGAAAACAGTCTTTACTTCAGAAACTGAACGGTCGGTATCAGTATGCTTTTGCGCCTCCGCTTACAAGTACTGATTTCTCATTTGTAGCCAATGGCATCCGCTCTAAAAGCTATAGTTTGAATGCGCTTACGGCACCAGCTATACAGAAGTTTCAATTGAAGCTGGACTATCCTAATTATACCGGGCGTTCTTCCGAAGTATTGAGCAGCACGGGTAACGCGACCTTTCCGGAGGGAACGAAGGCAACTTGGGAAATTGAAGGTAAAAGCACGGAAATCATCCAGCTTATAACCAAAGATACCGTTGTGTCTTTTTCTAGGGATGGTTCGGATCGCTTTGCCCTGACCCAACGTATTTATTCCGATTATCCGTATACGCTTAGCACATCGAACGCGAACGTTTCCGATCATGAAAAATTGGCCTACCGTTTTACGGTGATAAAGGATGCCTATCCCACCCTGAAAGTTAAGCAAGAATTGGACTCATTGAATCCGAATGTATCCTATTACGTCGGGGAAGCTTCCGATGATTATAGACTGAACGATATTAAACTGGTCTATTACGCCGATGATACCCCGAAAGACCGGCAGACGCTGTCTTTGAGCACTCCGAATACCAATTTTGATCGTTTTTATTACACATTTCCATCGGGAGTGCAGCTTGAGCCCGGAAAGAACTACAGCTTTTATTTTACGGCAACGGACAATGATGCTATCCACAAAGGGAAGACGACCAAGAGCCAAGTCTTTTCAAAAGCTCTTTTGGACAAGGATCAGCTGCGCAATGAAGATTTGGAATCACAGCAATCCCTCATCAAAAATATGGGAAAGTCCTTAGACACCTTTAAGGAGCAAAAGGAGACCTTAAAGGACATCAACAGGGAACAAAAGGAGAAGAACCAGATGAATTTTAATGACCAGAATCAGGTCAGGGATTTTCTCAAAAAGCAGCAGCGACAAGAGAACCTGATGCAGAAATTCAGCAAGCAATTGAAGGAAAATCTTGATAAGGGGGACAAGGACGACCCAAAGAACAAACTGCTGCAAGAGCGTTTGGAACGTCAGGAATTGGCCGCCAAAAAGAACGAAAAACTGTTGGAAGAACTGAATAAAATAGCGGATAAAATTGATAAGAACGAGCTGACCAAGCGCCTGGAGGAACTGGGCAAAAAACAGCAAAACAGTGAGCGGAGCCTCGAACAACTATTGGAATTGACCAAACGGTATTATGTGACCGAAAAGGCATCGCAATTGGCCAAGGATTTGGCCGCGGAAGCCAAGCGGCAAGAAATACTTTCGGAATTGAAGGTGGGCCAAGATTTTTCGGATAAAGAACAGCAAAAACTGAACCAAAATTTTGAAGAACTGGCGAAGGAGCTAGAGGAGCTGAAAAAGGATAACAATGCCCTTAAAAAACCGCTCGAACTCTCTATCGACGATGCAAAGAAGGAGGGGGTCAAGCAAGACCAGCAAGAGGCGTTGGAAAATATCAATAAACACCAGGGTGCCGACGAGTCTTCTCAGTCAGGGGAAAAGGAAAAGGCGGCCGAGGGCGCTAGCAAAAAACAAAAATCCGCCGCTCAAAAGATGCAGGAGATGGCCAAAGAGCTGAGCCAATCTGCCGCGGTCGGTGGTGGTGAAGATAGTATAACGGAAGATGCCGAAATGTTGCGCCAGATTCTGGATAATCTTGTCACGTTTTCGTTCAAACAAGAAAAGCTTTATGATAGCCTAGAGGAGGTGGATTCGGAGAACGCCCAATTTTCAGGGAGTATCCGCCAGCAGCAAGAACTTCGCGAGCTATTTGGTCATGTTGACGATAGCCTGTTCGCGCTCTCGCTAAGACGGGCCGAGCTTTCGGAGTTTGTAAACGAGCAGATTACCGAGGTGTACTATAATACGGACAAAGCTTTGGAAAGCTTAGCTGAAAGTCAAATATACCAAGGCGTATCATACCAGAAGTATGTGATGAACGCTTCTAATAGCTTAGCGGATTTCTTGGCGAATATGCTTGACAATATGCAACAGAGTATGATGTCGGGCAAGGGGCAAGGTAAGGGGCAAGATTTTCAATTGCCTGATATTATAAAAGGGCAGGGAGAACTGAAAGAGAAAATGGAGAGCGTGGGCCAACAGGGTCAAGGAAAGCCCCAGAGTGGCGAGGGCAAAGGTCAGCAGGGAAAAGCAGAACAAGGCGAAGGCGAGAAGGGTGATGGACAGCAGTCCGGTGAAGGGCAATCAAAGTCCGGAAGTGAAGGTAAGAACGGAGAGGGACAGGGCGGAAAG
>JBATUY010000449.1:0-2286 GCA_049671465.1 Pricia sp.
TTGGCATCCAAGAATTCGGATAGCGCCTTGACCGTTTTGGCATCCTTGCCCATGCCTATCCCGATACCGATGACCGTAGGCTCGATATCGAATTCGATTTTTGAAAGGTATTTCTCGTTGGCATCCGTGAGCACCATGGCTTCGGGTAGATTGGTCTGTAAAGGAATATATCCGCAGTGCGGAACGTAGGCCGTGACCAATCCGCTTCCGGAGTGCAAACAGGCTTTTGCGGCCAGGTGTACCGCACCGATTTTGCCGTAGCTTCCCCCAACGATCAAACTATGGCCATACGTGCCTTTGTGCGCATATTTTTCCCTCGGGATATAATAGGATAGTACTTCGTTCTTCCCGATAAGCTCGTAGTCGGTCTCGGTAGCGTTCAAAAATTCAGTGTCCAATCCTATGTCCAACAATTCCCATTGTTCGGTGAAGCGTCCGGTTTCGGGAAGGAAGAAAATCAGTTTGGGAACTTGAAAGCTCAAGGTATAGTTTGCCTTTACGACCGCCTTCTCATCCAAGGGCGGGCGATCTGTAAATAGTCCCGAAGGGATATCCACGGAAAGGATAAAGGCTTGCGAACGGTGCAGATGTTCGAAGATTTCACGGACCCAGTCGTCAGGCGGGCGATTCAATCCCAAACCGAAAATGGCATCCACAATGATATCCTCACGACTAATTTCAGGTAGGTCATCGCCATCCTCCAGAAATTCGGGCCATACCTCTCGGTCCTTAAGGCGTTTCAGATTGGTCAAAAAATCATTGGAGCGTTTTTTACTGTAATTCACCACATAAACCGTAAAATTATAGCCGTGCTTCTGAAGATGGCGCGCCAATGCCAGTCCGTCCCCGCCGTTATTGCCGATGCCACAAAAAAGGTGAATCTTTACCTGCCCGCCCTGCAACCGCGAATGCAGCCAATTGAACAATTGTATGGCGGCACGCTCCATCAGCGCGTCGCTAGTGATATCTTGCTTTTCAAGGGTGGCCTTATCGGCTGCATACATCTGTTCGGCAGTAAATATTTTCATCAATACTTGTTAATTTGTGATTTCCGCCCTGATACGCGGGCGGACTACCTACGCTACCGACCTTAAACCCAGTAGCTCGGTCGTGCAATTACGGAGGATAATAATTTGATTAAGCGCCTAAAAATACTACTTTTGAGCCTTTCCAGAACATAAGTTTTTGGCTTAAAAAGATATAAAAATCAGACGACACCTTCCGTTTATACATCCATATTCATGAAAGTCTTAAAATTCGGGGGCACCTCGGTGGCCAATGCCCAAAATATTACCTTGGTCAAAAATATCGTCGCCAGTACCGCGACGGATAAAACAATCGTGGTGGTCTCCGCTTTTGGCGGGGTCACCGATCAACTTTTGCACGCCGCACTTTTGGCCTCGGTTCAGAATGAGGAATATAAGGATATTTTAAAGGAAATTGAAGATAGGCATTTGGCCACGGTCAAAGAGCTGATTCCCATTAAGGCCCAAAGCCAGGTGTTGAGCAAGGTGAAGAGCGATATTAATACCTTGGAAACCCTATTGGAAGGGGCGTTTCTTATCGGGGAATCGACGCCACGGCTTTCGGATAAAATCGTCAGCTACGGCGAGCTATTGTCATCCTATATTATCAGTGAATTTTTCGCGCAGGAAAAATTGGATGCAATTTACAAGGATAGTCGGGAACTTATCAAAACCTTTCCCGGAAACGGAAAAGCTAGTGTCAGTTTCGACCCTACCAACGCCAACTGCTCCGCCTACTTTGCGGAAGTACCGAATACAGTTGTGGTGATGCCGGGCTTTATCGCTTCCTCCGAAAACGGGAACTCGACTACTTTGGGACGCGGCGGATCGGATTACACCGCAGCTATTGTAGCCGCTGCGATCGACGCCGAGGTGTTGGAAATATGGACGGATGTAAGCGGAATGTTTACCGCCAATCCGAAATTGGTCAAGCAGGCGAAGGCCATACCCCACATCTCGTACGAAGAGGCCATGGAGCTCTCCCATTTCGGGGCCAAGGTACTTTATCCGCCCACCATACAACCCGTTTTGGCGAAAGGCATTTCCATCCGCATTAAAAATACGTTTGCCGCCGAGGACGAGGGCACGCTCATCACTAAAAACAAGAACGAAAAAGGAAAGACCGTTAGGGGCATCACCCACGTCGGAAATATGGCGCTTTTGTCCTTGGAAGGTCCGGGTATGGTAGGTATTCCTGGGATTTCAAAACGCTTTTTCGAGGTACTTTCGCAGGCTGAGATCAGTGTGGTGTTCATTACCC
>JBATUY010000450.1:0-7647 GCA_049671465.1 Pricia sp.
GTTGGGAACGATGTCGATGAGCAATCGCAATCCCGCTTTATGGGTACGCTTGATGAGCGCCTTGAACTCATCCAATCGCTTCGCGGGATTCTTGGCCAAATCAGGATTCACATTGTAGTAATCTTTCACCGCATAGGGCGATCCGGCCCGGCCCTTGACCACATCGGGGTCGTCATTCGAGATTCCGAATTCGGTGTAGTCGTTGATGACCGCGTGGTGCGGCACCCCGGTATACCATATATAGGTAACGCCTAAATCTTTGATTTCCTTCAGGGCCTTCTCAGAAAAGTCGGAGAACTTGCCTACACCGTTCTCTTCGATAGTGCCCCAAGGTTTGTTGGTGGTATTGGTGTTGCCGAAAAGTCTGGTGAAGACTTGATATACTACTTGTTTTTTTTCTTTAGTGTCGGTTTCCTTCATTTTTAAGTGCTCTTTAGTACTGCTATCTGGTTTGCATGCTACAACCAAGATTAAAATACCTAATATGTTTAGCTTCTTCACCATGTTCGTAAAAGGGTTTCGGGATTTTCAGGGTTTTTAGGCCTCGGGATTGCAGGGTCTAACTACTCAAATTCCAAATCCCGATTTCCAAATTCCAAATCTGACCGCTCCTAATTAGCAATCAAGGGAGGAACCCTCTTTTCTGGTCTGTTGACCTGTATATCTCTTTACATCCGTAAAGCATTCTGCTCAGACCGCAACGACCTTTCCCGGTTGCAACACGACCCGTTCCCCTTCGACCCGAATCGACATCTCTTCCTTGCCATCTAGTGTAAACTCGGTCTTTTCCTTGCTAACGGTCACTTTCACAATGCGGTTCCTAAAATTGATTTTAAAGGAATACGATTTCCATTGATCGGGAATGCGTGGGGTGAACGACAACTTATCGTCTACGATTCGCATACCGCCAAAGCCTTCGACGATACTCATCCACGTACCGGCCATAGAGGTGATATGTAATCCTTCCTCTACTTCTTTATTGTAATCGTCCAGGTCAAGACGTGACGTTCGCAGATAGAATTTGTAGGCCTGTTGCATCTTGCCCAACTTGGCCGCTTGAATACTATGCACACAGGGCGAAAGCGAGGACTCATGTACCGTAAAAGGCTCATAAAAATTAAAGTGTTTCTCGAGCTCTTCCGTGGTGAAATGGTCTTCGAAAAAATAGAAGCCCTGTAGCACATCGGCCTGTTTGATATAGGGGGAACGCAAAATTCTATCCCAGCTCCACTTTTGGTTGATGGGCCGCTGTGCCTTTGGTAGGTTGTCAACGGTAATCAGCTCCTTGTCCAAAAAGCCATCCTGTTGCAGAAACACCTGTTCTTCTTTGGAGTATGGAAAATACAAATTCGCCGCCACCTCTTGCCACTGTGCGGTTTCTTCATCGGTCAAGAGGGTTTTTCCGGTAATCCGATCATAGTCTTCCGAATACCCATCGTTCACTTTTTCCAACTGCTCTAAGGTATACTCGATACACCATTTGGCGATGTAATTCGTATACCAATTGTTGTTGACGTTGTTTTCGTATTCATTGGGCCCGGTGACCCCCAAAATGACATATTGGCCTTTGTGCTCGGAAAAATTGGCCCTTTGGTGCCAGAAGCGGGCTATGCCGATGAGCACTTCCAATCCCATTTCCGGGATATAGGAGTAGTCGCCGGTATACCTGAAGTAATTAAAAATGGCAAAGGCGATGGCGCCGTTCCTGTGAATTTCCTCAAAGGTAATTTCCCATTCGTTATGGCTCTCCTCACCGTTCATGGTAACCATGGGATAGAGGGCCGCGCCATTGGTAAAGCCTAATTTTTGGGCGTTCTCGATGGCCTTTTCCAAATGATTGTATCGATATTGTAACAGGCTACGGGCAACCTTTTGGTTTTTGGTCGCCATGTAAAAGGGGATGCAATAGGCCTCGGTATCCCAATAGGTACTGCCTCCATATTTTTCGCCGGTAAAGCCCTTGGGGCCGATGTTCAAGCGAGAATCTTTGCCCAAATAGGTCTGGTTCAATTGAAAGATATTAAAGCGGATACCCTGCTGCGCTTTGACATCGCCTTCGATGGTGATATCGGCCATCTCCCATATTTTGGACCAAGCTTGTTTTTGTTTCTCCAAAAGTGCATCAAAACCTAAATCGACCGCATTTTTTAAGGCTTTCTTCGCCGCAGCCACCAACTCGGATGCTTTATGGTTTCGGGAGACCGTGTATCCACCAAATTTGTGTAGGGCGATGGTCGCATCCTTTTTGACGGATTGAACAAATTCGTAGCCGACCCTTAATTGTTGTTCTTCGGAGGAATTTCCCTTCGATAGATTTTCCTGCCTGTCGGATGGCATGGTTTTGGGCGCATCCAAATTTAGAGGTTCCCCGTTAAGAAACAGGTGCGATTCCATAAACGTACAGACCTGAAAGTTGGTCTTCAATGTATAGGATTCGATAAAGGCTTGATTTTCCCGACTCCCGCTAGCAGAAGCCTGCCCGCCGGATGGCACGGACTGCCCTTTGTCAGAAGTGGCCCCTGACGTAATTTTGGTGGTCTCCCAAAACTTATCGTCCCAATTCGTGTCCTCGTTCGTGATGCCGCTATCCAGATACGGATTGAACCCGATCTCGGCAGCGTCGCCGACCGGCGTTATCTCATATCTTATGACCCCGACCTCATCATAGTCAAGGCTCAAAAACCGGATGACTTTTACCTCAATGGCAGCATCATTCGGCAAAACGGCTCGAAAAGAGCGGCTATACCATCCTTCTTTCATATTCAGCTCCCGGCGGAAATCGGATACCTTTTTGCAGGTATTCAAATCAAGTGCCTCCCCATTGACCGACACATCGATGCCGATCCAATTGGGGGCGTTCAGCACTTTCGCAAAATATTCGGGATACCCGTTCTTCCACCAGCCGACGCGTGTCTTATCGGGATAATAGACCCCAGCGATATAACTGCCCTGAAAGGTTTCACCGGAATAGCTTTCCTCAAAATTGGCCCGCTGGCCCATGTGGCCGTTGCCGTGACTGAAAATACTTTCGGATGATTTTATTCTTTCTTTATCGAAGCCTTCCTCGATAATGGACCACGGGTCGGATTTTAGATACTCTTGCATAATATATTTTGATTTTAATCTATGAATTTTTAGGATATTGTATCAATCTCTCTAAAAACTCAGTACTAATCTCTGTAAAATCCTTGAAAACGTAGTCGGCTTTAGATAGCGTTTTGGCATCGCCGATACCGATACTGATCATTTCAGCGTCATTGGCCGCTTCGATGCCCGCCACGGCATCCTCAAAGACAATGCAATTTTGTGGTTTGGCCCCCATTTGTTGGGCGGCAATCAAAAACACCTCCGGATCCGGTTTTGCCTTGGTGACGTTCGTTCCGTCAACTATTGCCTCAAAGTATGACAAAAGATTGACCTTTTCTAAAATGGGTTTGGCATTTTTACTGGCCGAGCCAAGGGCAAGGGGCACTTTCTTATCCTTTAGATAATCCAACGTCTTCTGTACATCCGGTAGAATTTCAGATGCATCCATATCCTTAATATAAGCGAGGTAATCCTCATTCTTCTCGATCATCCACCGGTCGAACTGTTCCTGCGTTGCGTTCACCTTGCCGATATCCAACAAAATCTCTAGACAGCGTTTTCGGCTTACGCCCTTGAAGCGTTCGTTCTGCTCCTTGGTAAATTCAAAACCCAGTTCGTTGGCCAGTTTTTTCCAAGCCAGGTAATGGTACTTTGCGGTGTCAACGATGACCCCGTCGAGGTCGAAGATAAAGGCAGTTATATTCATGGAATAAGGTTAATTTCGGAGAATTTGTTATGTTGTGGTGAAATGTAAAGCGACTTGGAAAGTGATTTGATTGCGTATTGGTGAATTACGGCGAAATTAATCAAACAATCTATGTATTTGTCCCAGCCTTCAAAATTTAAAAGCCACTGCTCACTGCAAGTGTTAATTGCCTAGTTTCAATTCGCTGTAGATTGCCTTTCAATAATTGTAGCTTCAATAATCTCGGTCCGATAGGGTTTTTCGTTATCAATTTCTGTTTCGATACGCTCAATAAGCATTTGGGCGGCAATTTCTCCCATTCGCTCGCCGTGCTGTGCTATAGTGGTCAACGTGGGCTGAACGTACTTCGATAAAATACCATCGGTAAAACCGATAAACGCAATATCCTCTGGGATCTTCATTCCCATTTTCTGAACTATGGCCATACATTGTACGGCAAAAATTTCATTGACACACAATACGGCATCTATATTGGAGGCACTAAAAAATTCCTGTATCACATTTTCATTGATATCTCTATAAGGAAGCGTAAGTTTCAGCTTCGGATCAACAGAAATACCCGCTTCCGCCAATGCCGCTTCGTAACCCTCGGCCCTTTTTGCGCTGACGTTGAAATAACTATCGGTCGTCACCAAAGCTATATTCTTTCGTCCATTTTTTAAAAACTTCTGCACTGCTTGGAACGCAATTTCTTGATCGTTCAAAATCACCTTGTCGCAAGGCACGTGATCGTCTACCCGATCGAACAGCACTAAAGGAATGCCCTGCTCCGTAATTTCCAGTAGATGATGGAAATCTCTTTTACGCTGGGTCTCGGCCGAAAGTGACATAATAAAGCCGTCAATGCTGCCGTGGGCCAGCATTTCCATATTGATTACCTCCTTATCGAAAGATTCGTCCGATACACAGACAATCACATTGTATCCTTTTTCGTTGGCGTACTTTTCGATGCCCCTGAAAACGGTCGTAAAAAAATAGTGCACGATATCGGGAATGACCACCCCGATATTTTTGGTACGTTTGTTTTTAAGGCTCAGCGCAATGTTGTTGGGCCGGTAGTTATATAATTTGGCAAAGGCCTGCACTTTATCCTTGGTGTCCCGACCTATTTCATCACTGTTCTTGAGCGCTTTTGAAACCGTTGAAATGGAAACCTCAAGCTCTCTGGCAATATCCTTCAATGTAATTTTTCGTTTCAAACCACGTCTGATTTTAAGGAAGTGAAGATAGCCCCAAATTGAAAGAAAAGTTAATTCATCCTATTTTTTTAACAATTTTCGGACAATCACCAAATAATTAATCTAAATGGGGGTTCAATTCAATTCAATAGAAAAATACTATCTTTGAACAAAATTGATAATTCCGTATTCTGAGGGATTTTAATTATCAAGTCGGTAAAGACCTGCATTATGGATTGCCGGTATGCACTATTTACGAAAGTTATCAACACGAAACCGTTTTCGTAACTCTTGTGTCATAAACATTTAACTAATTAACGATTTTTTTTACATATGTTTAAGCTTTAATTTTCACATAACTCAACTCAAAAACAACTTTTATGAAGATTACATGGATTAGGACCCTCATGCTGTTCGGCGCAATTTTGTGCTTCGCATTCACTCAGGCCCAAGAGGTATCGGGAACGGTATCCGATGCAAGCGGCCCGTTACCAGGAGCCAGCGTGGTAGTAAAAAACACCACTAACGGTGCTCAAACCGATTTTGACGGAAATTACACATTATCAGATGTTCCGGCGGACGGTGTATTGGTTTTTAGCTATATCGGTTATGCAAATCAAGAAGTGCCGGTCGGTGGCCAGGCTACGATTAATGTTACGTTGACCGAAGACGCCCAGGCTTTGGACGAGGTAGTCGTTATAGGTTATGGACAGACAACGGTCAAAGATGCAACCGGTGCCGTAGCTGCCGTTACTTCCGAAGATTTCAACAAAGGTGTGATTTCTTCCCCGGAACAACTGATACAAGGTAAAGCCGCAGGTGTCCAGATTTCACAAGGAAGTGGAGAGCCGGGTGCTGGTGTCGCCATTAGAATACGGGGTACCTCATCCGTACGTTCGAACAATAATCCGCTGTTCGTAGTTGACGGTGTTCCGCTACCTTCTGGTGACTCATCGTCAGAAGGGTCAAATATCGGTGTAGGCTCTAGCTCGGCAAGAAACCCTTTGAGTTTCTTGAACCCCAACGATATAGAAAGTATGAGTATCTTGAAAGACGCATCAGCGACTGCTATATACGGCTCTAGGGGTGCGAACGGGGTTGTTATCATCACTACAAAAAGCGGTAAAGGCGGTGGCGAAGGAGGTACTTGGGAGTTTTCTTCCGATCTCAGCTACTCCACACCTGGGGAAGAATACGATCTTTTAAATAGGGAAGAATTTCTCTCTGCCGTAGATGCCTTTGGTGGTAGTGCTACCGATTTGGGGAATGACACTGACTGGCAAGATTTGGTAACCCGAAATGTAGCTTCTACAAACAATAATCTTTCATACTCTCGCAATTACGGATCAGGAAATGTACGCGCCACTTTCAATTATGGCAAGCAGTTCGGGGTTATGGAAAAATCTTCGCAAGAACGTATTACGGGAAGGGTAAACTTTAGTCAACGTCTTTTTAATGATAAGCTAAAGTTAGATTTACAAACCACCTTATCTCGGGTCAATGACGAGGCCACGCCTTTGAGCGGTAGTGCGGGATCAACGGGTGACTTATTGGGTGCGGCCTATTCGGCCAACCCTACATGGCCCGGAAACCCAAGTTTCAATCCGGGTGATAGAATCAATCCGCTGAACCTGTTGACCAACTGGCAAAGTCTAACTTCTACAGATCGCTTTTTGATTAACTTTTCCGCCTCTTACGATATAACTCCCGATTTAATTGGAAAAGTTACTCTAGGCTATGATAGGTCCGAATCTACCAGCGAATCCTCCTTAAATGCTGATACTTTCAATGTAGCAAGGGGTGCTCAAGGTAATGGTAGGGGCGCACTCAATGATTTGACCAATGAAAATCCACTTCTTGAGGTGACCCTGAATTATAAAAAACAATTTGAGAACTCCGTACTCGATGCTTTGGGAGGGTTTTCTTATCAAAAATTTAATGTTACTGCTAGAAACGTTCAAGGCTGGGGTTACGCTACTACAGATTTAAATCAGATGCCAAAAGACTTATCGAACTCCGCTGATATTTTAGAATCCAGAATTTCAGGTTCATATCAGCAATATGGTTTCTCCGATACTGTTGGCGGTGACAACGACCCTGACGGTCTTTTCGTAAATCGACTTTTTCCTGAGACGACTACAGAATTTTTAGGCGACGTTGCGATACCCGTTAATTCCGTTTTGGGAAATACCTTTGACAATGCTGATGAGCTGCAATCCTTTTTTGCAAGGGTCAATTACACTATTGCGGACAAATATCTCTTTACCGCGACTGTTAGGGCAGACGGCTCATCGAAGTTTGGTGAGAACAACCAATACGGTATCTTTCCATCGGGTGCTTTCGCTTGGAAAATAAGCGAGGAAGACTTTATCGGAGAAAATATTTCAACGCTTAAGTTAAGGTTGAACTACGGTATTACTGGAAACCAAGATGGGTTAGGATATGGTCGGTTTGTCAGAAGACAGCGGTTTTCGGATGGCGATATAAATGACTCCGGAGCAATTAATGTGCCTGGCATAGAAACCGTCGAATTCGCCAATCCTGATTTGAAATGGGAGGAAACTACGCAATACGGTGTGGGCCTAGACTTTGGCTTTAACAATGACCGCTTGAGTGGTAGCTTTGATGTTTACCGTAAAGAGACGAGGGATCTTTTGCTGAACATCGAAGCTGCAC
>JBATUY010000451.1:0-10152 GCA_049671465.1 Pricia sp.
GAAATAGGATGGGGTATTTTTGCGGTTGCTGCAGCACTGGCAGTGGGAGTAGCTGTACTGACCGTAAGCTATCAGAGTATTAAAGCTGCGGTCGTGAATCCGGTCAAGAGTCTGCGGTCGGAGTAAGAGGATGGTACACTTGTGAAGCGTCGTTATGAAAGCAATCTGCTTTTTGCTCCGAAGGCCATTACGAATCGATTTATAGGTTTCGACTTGCGTGAAAAACCGATAGAATTATCGGATAGCAACCCTAAAAAGTAAACCCAATGTTCACCCCGCCCCAAGCCGAGGCCCGTCCGGTCTCAAATTCGCGGGTAATGAGAGTACGTGTATATTCGAAGTAGAGCGTGCGCGTCTTAAATATCAGTCCAAAATCAAACTGGGCCGTAAACCGTTCCACGGCAGCTGCGGAAATGGTGTAGGGGCTATCCCTGTTGAAAAGTCCACCTTGCAAGGTCGCGTCAAAGCCAACGAGTTTGAACGTGGGCTGTGCATAGAGATAGATTCGAAAACCTGTTTTTTCTGTGGTAAATGGCGAGTCGATAAGCCCTACAGTGCTGTTTAGCCCGGCTGATACGTTGGTGAATAAGGTGCCCAATTGCACGTTCGCACGGCCCTGTAACGAAAGCATCTGGTTGTAGGCCCATAGTCTTTTTTCATAGCCCAAGCTATAGTTCAGCACCATATCGTTTTTAATTTGATTCCTCCAGCCCAAAGGCAACTTGTCGTCGATGAGCCTGTGGATACCCGTCTGCATTTCCCTCCCGAAAGCACTGGGGCCCATGATGCCTAAACTTAG
Organism: Pricia sp.; assembly: GCA_049671465.1. Taxonomy (GTDB): domain Bacteria; phylum Bacteroidota; class Bacteroidia; order Flavobacteriales; family Flavobacteriaceae; genus Pricia. Next base: position 800 of record JBATUY010000451.1, read on the forward strand.
GGATGACGTTGTTCTCGATTTTTTGACCGTATCGGTCGCAACCAAAAAAGGCTTGAGCATGATTGCAGCGGCAAATGGCCGGTCACCAAATTGAATCTCAGGAAGCTGATATTGTTCCGGGGTAAAACCTATATGTTGGACGGATAGGCCATGTTTGGAAATCGTTCCCTTTGGAGCCAAAAACAAAACGTTGAGCGGGTTTTTAGCTAGGATGAGTGCTACGAGTTCGAAGTTGTATCCTTGGGTATAATCCTTGTCCGTAGCGGCAAAAAAGTCGTTGTCGTAATTGAACCGAAAATAGGAATCGCTTTTGATGTCGCGAAAAGATGCTAAATGATCTATTTGTTGAGCGAACAATACGCTAGGAAGAAAAAGGAATGAAAGGAGGAAGCGTTTCATTGCCTTACTTACGGAAACCGTATCTCGAGAGTTTTAATTAAGGGGACTTAAAAACGGAATGCTAGTGAGTTTTGTCGGCATCAAGCAGGGCGAATATGCCTTTAGATTGTCCATATTATTTACAGGTTCTGTCCAAATATTTGACACTTATGAGGCTGAAATAAAAATAGTTAATCTTAAAATATTGATTTATAGGTATTTGCTAAGATGGCATGAAAATCGATTCTATGATTTAGATGGGTAACCGAAAATGTGGTACAACTAGAAACAAATACAGCTCATGTTTAAAAACCATTTTAAAATCGCTTGGCGAAACCTGAAAACAAACCGCTTGTTTTCGGTCATCAACATTCTCGGACTTTCTTTGGGGTTGGCCATTACCATGGTGCTCTTTCTTTTTATTCGGAATGAGCAAAGTTTTGATTCCATGTATCCCAATAAGGAACGGATTGAAAGGGTGCTTTTACATACCGACGGCGATATGGGGCGCGAAACTTGGGCCAACTCCCCGGCCGCTTTGGCGCCCGCACTCATGAACGATATTCCCGATATCAAGTTCGCTGCCCGAATAGCGAGCAATAATTTTGGCGCGAAGGCCACTGTTAGGGTTAACAACGAGAATTTCTCTGAAAATCAGTTGTACTGGGTGGATCAAGAGCTATTCGACATTTTCAAGGTTCCTATTTTAGAGGGCGATATGGCGTCGGCCCTCGAACGGCCGAATACCGTTGTGCTTTCAGAAACTACGGCAAAAAGATACTTCGGCGATGAGAGCCCCTTGGGCAAGACGATACAGGTAGATGGCCGCAATGACCTTGAGATTACGGGGGTGTATCAAGATTTTCCGGGTAACAGTACTTTGAGCTGTGAACTGATGGCCTCTTTTAATACGCTGACCTATTTCTCAGAAGAGCCCTCTTGGGGGAATGCGAGTTTTGAAACCTATTGCCTATTGAAGCCCAATACTAACCAAGCTTCTGCGGAACGCCAGATTCAGCAATTATTGGATAAATATCAGACCGAAGAAGAGCAGTGGTATTCATTTTCACTTCAGCCCTTAGAGCGCATACACCTCTATTCTGCGGGCTATTCCGATGCCAACACGACACGCATCGGCGATATTGACCAAATCCGTAATCTATCCCTTTTGTCATTCCTGATATTATTGATCGCCTGTATCAATTATATGAACCTGAGTACGGCCCGTTCCCAAAAACGGTCGAAGGAAGTGGGCATCAACAAGACCCTGGGGGCATCTGCCCGAAATCTCGTCGTCCGCTTCTATGCCGAGACCGGATTACTGACCGCAATCGCGATAGTTTTGGGCATCGGCATTGCGATATTTGCACTACCATTTTTCAATAGCATTACCGGTCAAAATTTGGGGGCGACCTTGATGTTGAATGTCGAATTTGTAGCGGCCCTTGTGTTCATTTGGATATTGACTACACTGGTTGCAGGATCTTATCCGGCATTGTACCTCTCCAGATTTTCACCGAAGGCTGTTTTAAGTCCGTCTTACAAGCAGGGTAAAAACAATGTGTACATCCGAAAGGGGTTGGTGGTGCTTCAATTTGCAGCATCCGTCATCTTAATGGTTGGCATATTGGTCGTTTATCAGCAGATACAATTTATGAACGATCAAAAATTGGGATTCGAACCCGAGAATGTGGTCGCCATTTCGATTCGCGGTGTTCGCAATTATGAAAATAGAAACAGCTTGCTACAGGAGTTCCGGGCTTTAAACGAGGTGTCTACGGTCTCCATGGCACAAGGCTTTCCGGGGATGGATGTAAGTGGAAGGGCGTTGAAGAAAAAAGACGACGACGAGGGAATCGATCTAAAAACGAACCATGCGGACAATGCAACCACGGAAGTACTGCAAATGAATTTTTTGGCGGGCGGACCCTTGCCCGAAAACAAACAGGAGGGCGATACCTTGACGGAATTGGTGCTCAATAAAAAAGCCGTCGACTATCTCGGCTACTCCCCCGAAGAGGCCATTGGCAAAGAAGTGGATGCCCAACTCCCCGACGCCCGCATCGTTGGCGTAGTCGATAACTTTAATTTCGCGTCCTTGCACGTGCCCATAGGCGCCTATGCATTCCATAATAGCGGCAGGGAACCGCTGAATTATTTGTTGATACGCTTTAACACCCGCGAACTAGGCCAAACTATAAAAGATTTTCAAAATACCTTTCAAAAGGTCGTGCCAGAAGCGAACTTTGACTATACCTTTTTAGACCAAAATTTGGCGAAGCTTTACGAACGCGAACAAAAAACGGCCCGGGTGGGCATCCTTTTCTGTGGCCTTGCCATTTTCGTGGCCTGTCTTGGGCTTTTCGGTTTGGCCGCTTTTATGGCGGAGCAACGGAAAAAAGAAATCAGTATACGAAAAGTGCTGGGTGCCAGCATCCTCAACGTTACAAAAATGCTGTCGACCGATTTTGTAAAACTCGTGTTGCTGGCCTTAGTCATCGCCTTTCCCATCGCCTCTTGGCTGACGGACCGCTGGCTAGAGACTTTCGCCTATCGCACCCGCATCGGATGGTCTGTATTTATAATTGCAGGACTTTCGGCCTTGGCCATCGCACTGCTCACCGTAATTTTTCAGTCCGTACGGGCGGCATTGACGAACCCCGCGAAGAGTTTGCGAACGGAATAATAAAGTCTTATCGCTAAAGACTGCGTTTTCTAGCTAGCACGTCCCCTAGAGAACCGGTAGAAGTAATTTATGTCAACGACTTAAAATTAAAACAGCTAAAAAATGACATCCATAAAATCATACCTCAGACATCTGGTCAAGAACAAATTGTACACCGTGGTGACTGTGGTAGGTTTTGCGATATCGCTGACGTTCATCGTGCTGCTGAGCGTCTACATACAAAATGAACTGGCCGTAGATGACTTTCATGTAAATAAGGAGCGTATTTACCGGTTGGAGAACGAATCGGTGGATTTTTCGCCCCCGATTGCAGTAGATCTTAAAAACAGCATCCCCGAAATCGAGGATTTTACCAGAGCGCTTGAGGGAGACGGACGAATAAACGTATCCGGGGAACAGAAGTTGAAAGTCAATTATTTGGGTGTTGATGCCTCTTTCTTCGATATTTTCTCATTTCCGCTTTTAAAGGGAAGTTCTGAGGAAGTTCTTCAAACTGCAAATAGTATCGTTCTATCAAAATCGATGTCCGTCAAATTGTTCGGTGCCACCGATGCCCTTGGCAAAACAGTTTTCCTTAATACCGGAAATGAATTTACGGTAACCGGTATTATGGAGGATTTTCCGGAAAGCACTCATTTTGTAAAGCAGGATGCGTTGGTCAATTTAAAAGCTTTTAAAGCCTTATGGGGCTTCGAAAATATCATGGAAGAGTATGGCTTCGCATCCTTAAGCATATATCTATTGGCCAAAGCGAATACGAACCTTCCTTCTAAGGCACCTGAAATACTCGATAAATTTAAAAAGGACTATTGGCTTTATACCGAAGGCTGGGCCACTACCGTAGAATTCGCCCCTTTAAAAGACCTTTACTTTAGTCCGAAAATCGGTAACGGTACCAAAAGCAATAGCAAAACATTGATTACGGTACTTTCGGTCATCGTTTTACTCATTCTTCTGCTTGCGGTCGGTAATTATATCAATCTGACGCTTGCACAGGCAACCTTTCGCGGTAAGGAAGTGGCCATAAAGAAATTATTGGGCGGTTCTAAAAAACAGCTCTTTTACCAATTCATCAAGGAATCTGTTTTTTTATGTCTGGCCGCCGTAGTGTTGGCGCTTATTTTGACTACACTGATCGAGCCGGTTTTTGATGGATTATTGGATACTCGGCTGTATCTGATCGAAAAAATCACCATTTTTAATGTTTTGTTATTTGTCGGCGCTTTCGGGTTGATTGGCGTAATATCGGGAATCTTACCCGCCACGAAGATTGCGGCCTTTAAACCTTTGGAAGTCGTTAAAGGCACTTTCAGAAAAGAAAGTAAAAGTATATACGGTAAAATCTTTATCACTTTTCAATATACCGTAACGATTGCCCTTTTGGCCTGTAGCTGGATTATCTTAAAGCAGACCGACTTTTTAAGGGGTAAAGACCTAGGTTTTAATAAAGATAACATCGTAAGAGTAGAATATTTGGGCACTAACGAGCAAAAAGAGACCATCAAAAACGCACTGTTAAAAGTCCCTGGTGTTGAAGATGTATCGCTTACTTGGCAGAGTCCGCTGACTGGCGGAAGCAATCAGACCTTTAATTATGGTGAAAGATCTCTGAGCTTTCAAGAATTCGCGGTAGATGATTCCTTTTTTAATGTATTCGATATCGAAATGGAACCTACAGGGGCGGCCTATTCCGTGGAGGGCCGATATCTGAACCAGACGGCGATTAAGGAATTGGGACTTGAAGATCGCGCAGTTTCCTTTACAATCGAGGAAGAGGAGATACCAATTTTAGGAGTTGTCAGCGACTTCAATTTTAAGGAACTTCGGGATAAAATAGGGCCTTTGATGCTACGCCAGCAAAACACAGATTTTTTCGCCGACAATATCTTTCTAAAAATCAATGCTCAAAATAGTTTTCAGACCGCCGACAAGATAAAATCCACTTATGCCGACCTGATCGATGGTGCCGAATTTGACCTCACCTTTGTTGACGATACCATCGATCAATGGTATGCGAAAGACGAGCGTACCGGAAAGATTATAGGATATTTTACCTTTTTATCCTTTATCATTTCGGCCATGGGCATTCTGGCGATGTCAACCTTTTATATGCAGCAACGAAAGAAAGAAATCGGCATTCGAAAAGTCAACGGCGCAACGATTCCCCAAATTCTAGCGCTGCTCAACAAAAATTTTATCAAATGGATCGGGTTGGCATTCATCATCGCCGTACCCATCTCGTGGTACGCCATGGGCAAATGGCTCGAAGGCTTTGCTTACAGAACGACCATGAGCTGGTGGATATTCGTCATGGCGGGTTTGACCGCCTTGATTATCGCCCTGCTAACGGTAAGCTGGCAGAGTTTTAGGGCGGCTACAAACAATCCTGTAGATGCGTTGCGGGATGAATAAAAAAGAAAACAATGATTTTTACTAGTATAAAAATTGCGTTCAGAGGTTTTTTGAGAAACAGGTTATTTACCGCTTTCAATCTGGTAAGTCTCACAGTCGGACTTCTCGTGGCTGTGGTGGCCATTGGTTATGTCGCTTTTGAAAATAGCTATGATAAGTTCCATGAAAACTCGGAAAACATATATTGTTTGGGATGGACGTATAGATCTCAAGACTACAGTGTGGTTGGATTCGAAAACAATGCCGATGAAGAACAGCTTAACTTGGTCAGGGGGTTGAAAGAAATTCCTGGTATCGAAGAGGTAGCACAGTTCATTACCTCAGAAAATTTAGAGTTTATACAATACAAAGGGAATCGGGTAGAGGAAAAAGGATTTTTAACGACTAACACACCACAAAACTTTACCTCACTGTTTACATGGAATACACTAGCTGGTAGTCTGTATGATTTTGGAACTGATTTCAATAAAGTGCTATTGACTCGATCTTCCGGCTTGAAATTATTCGGTTCGGCCATGGAAAAACCAGCTAATATTATTGGGGAGACCATCCTTGTCGGTCAGGAAAGTTATAAGGTTGCAGCAGTTATTGAAGATGTGCCGGCAAACTCCCACTTTGATTTTTCTTTGGCGCTTAGTAAACCTATCATAGATTATTGGGGGAGTCGAATATATCTAAGTACTGCTGACAACATCGATTACCATGAGGTCCAAGAACGTATAAACGCGGGTATTGCTTCTATGAATCCATCGGTGGTGAAAGACCCGCTATACAAACAACATTTCCTTCAGCCATTAGAAGATATTCATCTCAAATCCAACATACTCTATGAGCTGAAAATCCCTGGAAATTATTCTTTCATCTATCTCATTGGGGGTTTTGCAGTATTTATATTGATCATTACACTTTTTAACTATACCAATTTTACCTTGGCGATGAAATCCGATCAGGCAAAGTCCATCGGTATTAAAAAAGCTTTGGGAGCTAAGAACGTTGGTATTGCGAGACAGTTTGTTTTTGAAGGGGTTCTATTGGCACTTCTCGCGCTTCCGATTCTTGGTTTAATTCTGGGGCTTGTCGTTCCAGTTTTCAATGAACATATGGGTGTTGATTTAACTACCGGCCTCAGAGAAAATAGTCTGATTTTAGTAGCTATAACTGGTTTGGCAGTTATCCTTGGTATTTTGGCGAGCATAACTCCTGCAGTGTTCCTTGCCTCTAAAAATGTCCTTAGCCTTTTTAATCAAAAATTGCGGGATAATAGATTTGAAAATTTTTCAATACGAAAGTATTTGATTATTAGTCAGTTCATAATCCTTATTGTAATATCTTCGGTTTCCTATGTTGTTCTGAATCAGATGAATTTCATTGAGAACAAAGACTTAGGTTTCAAAAAAGAAGGTATTTTGTATGCGTACACCTCTACGGAAAAACAGGACGTATTTCAACAAAAGTTAAAGCAGATTCCTGAAATAGATTATGTTGGCAACGGCTCCGCCTTGGGCATAGAGACCTTCAATCAGACCACCTACAGATTGGAGGACAGCGATGAGATTTTCGATGATGCCAATCAGCTCTATTTGGATTATAATGCCCTTAAGGCATACAATATTAAAACCGTTGGAATGCTTGACACCATCTCAAATCGGCAAACTATAATAAATCGAACTGCCGCTGAAAAATTGGCAAATCTCAAAAATATTGCCCCTGAAGAGCTCATTGGAACGACGATAATTACGGAACCTGAATATATCTCTGAAGAGGGCCAAGCGGGGTTTCCGTTCACGATCGACGGTATTTTTGAAGACATCAATCTTTTTTCATTACGTGAAAAAGTATCCCCTTATTTTATCACTGTATCCCCTAACATTCGTATGGGCGGCTCTTCAATCATTGCTTTTGACCCAACGAAGCGAACCGTAATCATGAATAAAATTAAAGCTGTGTACGAAAGCATCGATGAGACCTTTCCTCTAGAAACTGAATATCTCAGCCAGAATTTACAGTCTTTCTATAAACAGGATAAACAAACAGTCGACCTAATACTTTGGATGAACGTGCTGGCGATAATTCTCGCAGCCGTTGGAATAATCGGGATTACCATGTTCTTGGTGCTGTCTAAAAAAAAGGAAATCGGTATCCGAAGGGTCTTGGGTGCCTCCAGATTACATATTATGGGAATTACGATTAAGGAATATATTTATTTTATAGGTATCGCCTTGGCGATTAGTTGGCCTATTGCATGGTATGGTAGCCAAAGATGGCTTTCCAATTTCGCATACAGAGTGAACATCGATCAATTTGTCTTTCCGTCAGTTGGGATACTGATTTTCATCGGTACCGCTTTACTTGTTGGGACAGTTTCCCTGAACGCGGCTAGAAAAAATCCAGCGAAAAGTCTACGGGCTGAATAGCACCTTGACAATAAAAATATGGAGTCTTGAAATAATAAGGAAAAAACACATCATGCTAATAAACTATCTAAAAATCGGCTGGCGAAATTTAATGAAAGACAAAACCTTCACTGCGTTGAATATTATTGGACTTTCAGTCGCCTTTGGTGTGGCCATTTTACTTTCGATGGCCGCTTTTTTCGACTTGTCCTATGACAGTTTTCATGAGAAGGGCAATCGAATCTATCAGGCTTACTGGACGGAGCAAACCCCAAGAGGTCCCGAAGCAGGTACACCCCACCCGGCACCTTTTGCCGATGCCCTGAAAACCGAGGTGCCCGGTGTCGATAAAATCACCCGTTTTCTTGAGGCGGAAGCATTGACGACCTATAATGAAATGGAAATCAATTTGGATGCCGTATGGGTAGACGCCGATTTTTTCAAGATGTTTACATTTCCCGTTGTAAGAGGCAAAAAGAACGATCCGCTACAAGACAAAAATTCAGTGGTAGTTACGGAACAGACGGCCAATAAGCTTTTCGGCAACGCTGAAGCGGTGGGGCAAACGATCAATATACGTATCGATGGCAAAGAACGTCCTTTTACCGTAGCAGCGGTGACCGGAAACCATGAATCGCAGAATACGTTGGAATTTGAGATAGCGATTCCTTTCCAAAATACTATAGGATTTGCCGAGCGAATGAAAACCTGGGGCTCGATATATCACGACGTTTACGTTCAATTGCAAAAAGGGGTCGACCCCCAACAATTTGAAAATAATACGACAGCATTCATAGATTTACACTATGAAGAGGACATCGAAGATTTAAAACGCGATGGTGCGATGGCAGATGCAGACGGCCAGTTTCGGCAACTGGGTCTATTGCCCCTCAAAGATGTTCATTTTACCAGTTTCAGAAAAGGATATGCAGAGATCAGTCGTGCCGTACCGTATCTTGTTCTTGGAGTGGCCTTTCTTATCCTATTGATTGCCTGCGTGAATTTCATCAACATGAGTATCGCAAAAAGTGCACAGCGGCTACGGGAAATCGGTATGCGCAAGACCTTGGGCGCGCAGAAAAAGCATCTGTTTTTCCAGTTTTGGAGCGAAAGCCTATTCGTATTCTTAGCTTCGGTCGGTATCGGTATTCTTCTGAGTGCACTGCTCATCGACGACTTTAAAACGATGTTCCGCACCGATATTTCCATGGATATGCTAACATCGCCATTAGTTATTTTCGGGTCTTCGGCGGTCATGTTTTTGATAACATTGATAGTGGGCGGATATCCTGCGCTATTATTGAGCCGACTGGGTACCATCCAATCCTTAAAGGGGAAGTTGGAAAGTTCTGGCGGCAATCAGGTCCGTAATGTATTGATGGTCGTTCAGTTTGCTATTGCCATTTTACTGATCAGCGGAACCTTGGTCTTATGGGGGCAAGTCGATTTTATGAGAAACAAAGATTTGGGGTTCAATAAGGAAC
>JBATUY010000452.1:0-3464 GCA_049671465.1 Pricia sp.
CCGGAACAAGGGCAAGGAGGGCTCTTGTTCTTCCGGAAACATACCCAGCATGCGATAACAATTATCACTATAGGTAAGCGTATCGGTATCAAGGTTGTAGTTAAAGCTCCCTATACCGGCTGCCGATTCGGCATCGCTGAGAACCGTATTTTGTATGGCCAGTCGTTCGGTGGCCGCTTCAAGTTCTTTTTCGGCCGCCTTGCGCAGTGAAATATCCTGAGCAACAATGGTTACTCCATCGTCTAGCTTTAATACTTCATTGCAGAAATGAAAATGCCCCTGATTTAAATCATACTCTTTTTCAAATTCTACAGGCTCAGCCGTCTCGATGACCTCCTTGTAGATTTCAAAATCTCCGTTCTCAAAAAGAAACGGATATTCTTCGGAAATCAGTTTACCGGATATTTCTTGCGGGCTGTGGCCCGTCAGCTCGGTAATCTTATCGTTGGTATAGTTCACTTTAAAGTCTACGATATGCCCTTTGGAATCTCTCACAGCCTCAAAATAACTGATGACATACTGTATCGAACCCAACATATTCTGTAAAAAGGAATCGGTACGCATGAGTTCGAGATTTTTGTTCTCCAGTTTTTTATTTAATTCTTTCAAATGGTCTTCTGCTTTTTTATCAGCCGTAATGTCGCGCGATGTTGCCGTAATGCCATCCTGCATCGGGGCGAAGGTAGAGACAAACCATCTTTCGGCGCCTTCAATTTCGTAGTTGATTTCACGGGTTTTGGTCTGCCCTGTTTCAAGTACTTCCGTCAGCAGTTCGACAAGTCCTTTTCGAATGGCATAAGGATATATTTCGGTTAACTTTTTACCGGTCATTTCCGTAGCTCGTTGCCCGGTCAAGGTCATTACCTGACTGTTCACATATTTTATTTCAAAATCAATTATCTTTTCATTCCCATTGCGCAAGGGAATCAGATAATTTACCATGTTATCGGTATTTTCAAGGATATTCTGCAAAAATCTGCGGGTAACCGCCATTCTCTTGCGATCCGAATTGATTTTGGAAAAGGCAAACATCAATATGCCCAAAGCAAAAAGCGCCAAATATAGGATGTTGATCGGGGTAAAAGTCATTTCGGATTTGTAGGCCTCTTTGCGCTGCCTTAAGAGGTTCTGTTCCGTCGTTATCATTCTATTTTGAATGGTGGTCAGGCTGTCTATTTGGGTTTCAATAGTCTTTATCTTATCTGAAAGCAGCTGAGATTCGGACAGCTTTTCCAAAGCTGTTGAGTCAAGTATTTTTAGTTCCGTAAAGAGCCTTTCACTATAATTGCTGGCGCTATTCAAAGCGGCCTGTTGCTTTGGATTGTCGGCGGTAAGTCTTTTTAATCGCTTGGTAGATAGTTTGCTTTTGTCGCTGAACCCTACAATTGATGAAAGGTAACTGCTATCGCGTGAGACAAGGTATTTGATGCCCGCGGATTGTGAGCTCGAGTAGTTGCCGAACAACATATTGATCTCGTTGATGATTTCTTGGGTGTGGGTCACCAGTTCGGTCGATTGCCGCAGCGCACGGTTTTGTTGAAAAGAGGCGTTCGAAATAAAGAACAGCACGACAATGGCCAAAATCAGGAGTAGTACGTAGGGTACGACGCCTGTTTTCTTTTTATTCAAATAATCGAACGAAGCCATTGTTCACGAATTATATACGAAAAAGAAAATTGGCCTTGTTCATCGCATTCTCGCGATACTGCCAATTGCGTCTGACCACCTGTCCGATCGTTTTCTTGAGCTCTTCGAACTTGTTAGGTTTATTAATGTAGATATTTGCGCCATTTACAAAAGTCTCCTCGATATCCCGTTCTGAAGACGAAGTGGAATAAATGGCCACTACCAAATCTTTAAGATCGGGATTTTTCCGAATTTCTCGCAAGCATTGAAACCCATCCATGACGGGCATGTTAAGATCTAAAAAAATCAAGTGTGGGCGCAAGGTATCCGGTGCCGATAAGGCATCTAACACCTGTTGGCCGTTGTGGAATTCCACAAGTTCGGTATCTACATCGATTTCTTGCAAGGCATCGGCAAAGAACATTCTATCGTCTTCGTCGTCGTCGACAAGTATAATTCGCATTGGGGAAGTACTCATAACCAGTTACTCTGTAAGGGTTGGGTTGTCAAGGTGTGTTCTTTTTTCGATGATACGCAAAAAAGCGGTAGGGGTCAGCCCTGTCGTTTTTTTGAATTGCCGTGATAAATGGGCTACACTACTGTAGTCCAGGATATGGGCAATTTCGGTAAGGCTGCTATCACCTTGAAGCATCAACCTTTTGGCGTATTCTATCCTTCGCAAGATAACAAAATTCTCTATGGAAGTATGGGTTTCTTCTGAAAAACGGTTCGACAAAGATGAATATGAATAGCCCAGTTTTTCCGATAGATAACTGGATAATTTTTCCGTTCTCACTCGCGGTGTGGCTAGGAGTTCCTCGATGGCAAATTTTATATTTTCCACCACACTATCCAATTCCTTTTGAACCAAGGATATACCGTAGGGCTTGAGATTTTCTTCAATTCTAGAAAAATCGTTTTCCGATAGCTCGCCATGTACGCTTAGTTCGTTTTGCGCATTTAGGCTGAACGGAACTTCCAAAAAACCCAGACGCTCGACAAGTATAGCGTGGCACATTTCTCTTGTATTATAACGGATACGAAAATGTGCCATGCCCCGGTCGGTGTTGCAAATTGTTTCTCAAAAAGTAAATATAGTAGATTTTCCGTCAATTTTAGCTCTGAAAACGACATCGGTATTTCCATGGGCTAATTACTTTTATAGGTATAAAACTCCCGTTAGTGGATTAATTTTTGAATAATGGATATACCGAGCGTGAAAAATGAAGATCAATATGAAGCCCTACGCGAAAAGGGATATAGTAAAGGGAAGTCTGCCCGCATCGCCAATACGCCCGACTCCGGAAAAAAAGGAGGAAAGGCCAAACCTTACGAGCAATGGACCAAAGCAGAACTTTATGATCAAGCGAAGAATGTTGGTATCGAAGGCCGCTCTAAAATGAATAAGGAAGAGCTGATTGAGGCGTTAAGAAATAATTAGTTAAGGTCAATTTTCATATCAAAAACGGACGCCTGTCGAAAAGCGTCCGTTTATTATTTGTAGTCATAAAATCAATTATCAGTTGTCATCGACGGCATCCTCGACCTCATCTTCAACATCATCGGCGGCATCTTCGATTTCATCTCCGGCATCTTCCATCGAGTCTTCGACCATTTCACCAGTCGTTTTTTCCCTGCAACTATTTAAAGTAGTCGCAGACAACGATAGTGCAAAAAGCATTAGAAATAAATATACTGACTTTTTCATTGTAGTGTAATTAAAGGTTAATATTTATAGTTGTAAATGGCTTAAATCTTCTTTCTTCCTGTAAATAGGGTGATTACGAACAATACCAAAAATATAAAAAAGAGAATTTTGGCGATACTCGCGGCACCTT
>JBATUY010000453.1:0-5538 GCA_049671465.1 Pricia sp.
ATTTATACCGTCTTGAAACGGCTACAAGTTCCCGATTTGAGCATCAAATGGCCCAACGACATTCTGTCAGGTACTTCAAAAGTCTGCGGAATACTGATCGAAAGTAAAATTCAAGGTACTCTGATCGACACCTCCATCATCGGAGTTGGCCTGAACGTAAACCAGCTGAATTTTGTAAATCTTGAAAATGCATCCTCTTTACGATGTATTCTGGGAAAAACTTTTGATTTGGATGAGCTTTTGATCCAAATCGTAGATGCACTGAAAACGCTTTTTTTGCAAAAGAATGACAAGGGGATCGGCTTTTTGTGGGATGTCTATGAGAGCGCCCTGTTTAAAAAAGGGATGCCCATGACTTTTGAAAATGACATGGCCGAGAAGTTCGTAGGAAGTATAAAAGGAGTTTCAGGGGATGGAAAACTGATGATCGCAATCGATAAGGATAGTATCAAATCTTTTGACTTAAAAGAAGTGAAGTTGCTCTATTGATAAAGATATTTCCACTTGTAATCTGTGCCCCAACATATAAAAATCTGCACACCAATTAAACCGACAAGACCTTTAAAAATTGGTACGGTATCTATACGCGTTGTGGGCAAGGATAATCGGCCGAGCATAGATCTTAAAAGGCAGCGCCGAGATTACCGATATATGAAAACTAGGCCGCTCGACTATATCTTTCTCAAATTTTCCGAGAGCGTTCCCATAAAGTTGGTGATCGGTTTTTTGATCATCATTCCCATCATGGCGTTGAATTTCCCTTCAAAGCTCAAGGCCACCTGACTTTCGTTCTCACTCACTTTGGCGATATCGGCCGTAAGGGTGAACGGTAATTTTTGGCTTGCGGCGCCCAATACGATTTGGCTGTTGGGGGTTTGATGTTTGCGTTCGAGAACAATTTCGGGCATCCCTTTTAGCGAAAAGAGAAAACGGTTTTCGTTGATCATCTCGAACTTATCGATATTCTCGGGCATTAAAATTTCGAAATTTTTCAGTTCCGCTAAAAAGTCGAAAACTTCTTTATCGCCTCTGGCAACGCTGGTATTGGGAGTTTCTATATGCATATTTTAGTAGTAAGGAATTAGATAGGCTGTTCGCAGTCGCGGGTGGTACCGTCAGCGCTGCCACTGTGAGGGATTTTTACGCCACTCTAGCAAGGTGTTCAGTTGTTCTTCGTTGATATATTTTGTATCAAGTGCCTGTTCCATAAGATATTCGTAGTCGCTCAAGGTATGCAATGTGACCTCTTTCTGCTCGAAATTTTGTTCCGATACCTGAAAGCCGTAGGTGAAAATGGCGAGCATGCCCTTGACCTTGGCGCCTTCCGCTTTTAACGCATCGACCGCGTTAAGACTGCTTTTGCCGGTACTGATCAAATCTTCAATGACTACTACTGTACGGTTGGCTTCTAATTGCCCCTCGACTTGATTCTGCCTTCCGTGAGATTTGGGCTCCGGCCTTACATAAATAAAGGGCAGGCCTAAAAAGTCGGCCACCAAAGCGCCGATTCCGATGGCCCCGGTAGCCACCCCGGCAATGATATCGGGCTTGCCGTAGAGTGATTCCACTTGCTTGGCCATGACCTCGCGTACATAGTTGCGAATGGTCGGATAGGAGAGCAGTATGCGATTGTCACAATATATCGGCGACTTCCAGCCCGAGGCCCAAGTAAACGGATTTTCAGGATTCAACTTAATTGCATTAATTTGCAACAAGAGTTCGGCTGTTTTCTTGGCGGTGTCTTTGTCTAAAACCATACCACAAATGTATAAAGTTTTTGTGAACGAATTGCCCTTGATCCTGACAAATAAACTTTCGGAAACGGTCAATGGGGAATATTTTCCGCTGAATGAAAATTCTATAAAAGGGGCGATCAAGGCCCTAAAAAAGAAAAAGCTTGACACGGCCTATATCTATCATCCGAACCACGAAGAAATCCTTAAAAAATTCACCAAACAGATTCCTCTTACCGTAGCTGCGGGGGGTGTGGTCACCAATGCCAAGGGAAAGGTGATGTTCATCTATCGCAACGATAAGTGGGACCTGCCCAAAGGAAAGCTCGAAAAAGGGGAATCCATAGAAGACTGCGCCATCCGCGAGGTCATGGAAGAGACGGGCGTCAAAGGACTGCGGGTCGAGAATTTTTTGAAGACTACCTATCACATCTATAAAGACAAGGGCACCTACACGCTCAAAGAGGTACACTGGTTCGCCATGAAGACCGAGTATACGGGCAAACTTAAACCCGAAAAGAAAGAGGGCATTGTAAAGGTAAAATGGAAAGGACCGAAAAAAATCCAAAAAGCGCTACAGAATTCGTACACCAATATCAAGATTCTTTTTGAGTGATCAAGCGGGTATAAGTGCTCTATGGCTGCCGGAACGACCATGTTTTTCTTAGGGTTCAAAGCATGATACATGGATGTTATGTAGTACGACTTTTTTTGATATCCGTAAATTGAGGAAACTGCATCGGTATTAATCGAGGCCTTCGGTTTCCGAACCGCCATTTGAAATAGAATCCTCTTCCATAAGTCTGAATACCGGGTACTGGAGGTAGGCATCCTCAAAGTGTTCGGATTTTTTGAAAAGCCAATCCAGCTGCGCATGGCCATTGCTTGCGAAAGTAGTGTCGTTCTTTTTTTTAAGTTGAAAGCTATCTCGCAATATCGAATCCTTCGCTAGCATCTCCATAGCTTCATCTTCAAAAACATAGGGAGAGAAATGTTCTTTGCGCTGGAGTATAGGGTCAAAAAAATTCCAATTAAAAAAAGAATCGTTCGCTTCGGGTTCCAAGGTCTCCAGAAGATATCGAATGCCGGATTGATCGGTCGGGATCAAGACATCACCCTGTTGAAAATTGACATTTTTTGTCGTTACCTTCACCTGGGTCTTATTGTGTGGATAATGGCCTTCATAGGCTTCGTCGGCGGTGTCATAGCTAGCGATTTCATACGATTCGACCATTAGCAAGGTGTCTTTTTGAATCGGCTTTAGGGTAATCTGGTTTGCTTTTAGCAAGTTAAGTGCTTTGGTCCATCCTCTTTTGATTATGTAGGCGTAAGGAATCGCCACGGAATCTACGGGTTTTATATAATTGTAATACACCACCGGTTTTGTGAAGGGCCTTTCGCGGTCATACTTCAACCGGGTCTGACCGGTGACCGTACTTGTTAGCGTATCGGCTTCGTAGCCCATGAAGTCAAGTGTTGTAGTTCGGGTAGAATCCACGGCCCAAGTGGTTGGATAGAACTTCCAGTCGCGATGGCGGTGTTTTGCTTCCCTGCGAAGGCGTTTTATTTTCTCGTGGTCGATCTCGGCGATGGTTATCATTTTTTGCATCAGGCGATACGTGCCTTCCACACGCTGTTTGTACGGTTTAAGCATATGGGTTTCCACCATCATCCCCAAAGTGTTCCAAAGGGTGGTATACCCGGTGGAATATCGGGGGTGGTCCATAAACTGGGAAAATCCTTTTTCGGGCACTTGTCCGTAAACATTGACGAAGGGCGTTATTTCCCAATCGGCATCCTGCAATGATTTTTCGAGACCCGGCATCATTTCTTCGTTCAAGTACCTTCCGAGGTCACCACCTAACTTGTCGTGCTGTGTAAAGAGATGGGTCAGGGTATATTGGTAATCCGCACCGTTGCTGACGTGGTTGTCGATAAAGATATCGGGCTTTACACGATGGAAAATCTCATAAAATGTACGTGCGTTTTTGGCATCCCCTTTGATAAAATCGCGATTGAGGTCGTAGTTCAGGGCGTTGCCCCGAAATCCATAGGCTTTTGGACCATTTTGGTTGGCCCGGGTCGTGCTATTGCGGTTCAGCGCCCCCCCGATGTTATAAATAGGAATAGTGACCAGTACCGTGTTCTCCGGGGGCGCTAATTTTCCGGTAGCGAAGTCGCGGAACAACATCATGGTGGCATCGATACCATCACTCTCCCCGGGATGTATACCATTATTAACGAGGATAAGCGTCTTGTCGGCGCCGATTTTTTGAAAGTTAAAGTCCCCATCTGGGTTGTAGGTAACGATGTGCAGCGGATAGCCGCTATCGGTCTCTCCCATGGTCTGCATGTTGATTTCCGGGAATTCCTTATTCAATTTAATGTAAAAATCAATGGTCTGCAGGTAGGTGGCCGTCTCTTCGCCATCGGTTAGTTCGAAGTGGGTCTGAAAATCGGCGGTTTTATCCTCGGGTTCCGTTTCGCAAGCCACTAGTATACCTAAAAGAAGTAAGGCAACCGTGACGTTCGATCGAAGGTGATTTCTCAAAAGTGTTAGCATTCGACAAATTTACGGAATTGCACGTAAAGTTTGGAATACAGTGTTTGAAGTATCGCATACAATTTGCCCGCTATGCAGGCATGGTAATATCTTTTATTTTATTTATTTTCAGAGGCTTGTGATTATAGGTAAGGGTATGTTCCGTTCGTTTTTTATAGCGTTCGTACTGCTGAAGATCTAGGGGGTCAATGGACGAGGTGACAATATTGATACGTATCTTTTGATCAAAAGGGAGGGCGATGAGTGCTTCCAAAAACTGCCATCCATCCATTATCGGCATGTTGATATCCAAAAATATAACATCGGGCAATTGTGCACGGTCTTGGTACAGTTTTTCTATACTATTCAACGCCAATCGGCCATTGGCAAACGCGCTAATGTTGTCGCATAGGCCAGTCGTACTCAGCATTTTCTGTATCCCGTACACAATAATGCGGTCATCGTCGATGATAAAGATGTTATTGATTTTTTTCATTGAAATAAATCTTGAAAGTAGTGCCTTTACCGACCTCGCTATCGACACTTACCTTACCGTTCATGGCTTCAATCTGATTTTTGGTAATATACAGTCCGATACCCCTAGCATCGGCGTGATCGTGAAAGGTCTTATACATGCCGAAAATCTTGTTACCATATTTTTTTAGGTCGATACCCAGTCCGTTGTCCGTTACCGAAAGCACTAAATATCCGTTTTCGCTATGGGTGCTGAGGCTTATCAGAGCATCCCTTGTGGGGTCTTTGTATTTAACCGCATTGGTAATGAAATTCATCAGAATATTATCGACATAGGCCGGTATGGCCTGTATTTTATCCGTTTTACCAACTTTGTTTATAACGGAGGCCTTATGATTTTTTAAGTAAGCGGATAGGTTATGTAAGGTGGTGTCAATCTTAGTTTTAAGGGAGATGAATTCCTTATCGAGGTTTACATTCGTATTGATGTCTACTACGGCATTTAGGTTTTCAAGGGTTTCCAAGAGATTGTCGGATGCATCCGTAAGCATATCTAGGATGTTTTCTTTCTCCGATTCATCTTTTTCGACCGTTAAAAAGTCCAGCAACATCGAAAAATTGGCCGTGTGCGATCTAAGATTGTGCGAAACGATATGGGCGAAATTGATCAATTTTTTGTTTTGAAGGGATGCTACGTTTACCAAATTCCGCAACTCTTCCTCTTTTTGCTTCAATTCGGAGATGTCTAAACTGATACCGACCAGTCCGGTCGCTTTTGCGTTGGTGCCC
>JBATUY010000454.1:0-5331 GCA_049671465.1 Pricia sp.
GTACAGTCCCCCAATACAGTGGAATCTTACTATAATCCCGAGACTGCAAACATTCTCTTTTTGGATGGTCTAAATGCCGTGCAGGATTTTTTCAATGGAAAACATTTTGATTCCGATACAAAGGGAGAGGGAATGGCCTCTTATTTGCAAGCTTTGGATAGAAAAGATTTGACCGACGACATCAATGCACAGTTCGAGGCGGCAAGAACCGCTGTCGAAGGTTTGGAACCTTTCAGAACGGAACTGGAGACGACGCCTGCCGTAAATATGTTATCGGCCTACGAAGAGGTTCAAAAGGCGGTAAGCCTGCTCAAAGTAGATATGTTTTCCGCGATGAGTATCAGCATTGATTTTGTGGATGCCGATGGGGACTAGTCAGTGATGTCCTTAAAAAAGTATATCGCCCAGCAAACAGAGGCCGCTCCCTTGGCGGCCTTTCGTATTTTCTTCGGATTGATGATGCTGATGAGTATCATCCGGTTTTGGGCCAATGGATGGATCGAAAAACTCTACATCGAACCTCAGTTCTTTTTTTCGTATTACGGTTTCGAATGGGTTAAACCTATTGGTAACTACACGTATATTTTATTTATTATTTGCGCAATCGCCGCCGTATTTGTGATGATCGGTCTCAAATATCGTTGGGCCATCCTGATATTCTTTTTGAGCTTCACCTACATAGAGCTGATGGACAAGACGACCTACTTGAACCATTATTATTTTGTAAGTGTGCTAAGCTTTTTAATGATTTTTTTGCCTGCCAGCGCCTATTTTTCAGTGGATGCTTTTAGGGACCGAACAAAAGCTTTTCAAAAGATTCCGCGCTGGTCCATCGATAGCATCAAGCTTTTGCTGAGTATGGTCTATATTTTCGCGGGGCTGGCTAAATTGAATTCCGATTGGCTGTTGAAGGCGATGCCGCTGAAAATATGGTTGCCCTCTAAGTATGAAATTCCAATTTTGGGACAGTTCTTAAACGAGAACTGGGCGCATTATGCCTTTAGTTGGGGCGGTGCCTTTTACGATTTGGCCATCCCGTTTTTTCTGTTGTACCGAAAAACAAGGCCTTATGCATTTATCGCCGTAGTCGTTTTTCATCTGCTGACACGCGTCCTCTTTCCCATTGGGATGTTTCCCTACATCATGATCGTGGCCGCCTTGATTTTCTTCGATGCTTCGTTACACCATAAGATATTGGACTACATCTCCCGCGCGTTTCGCATCCCTTTAAAAGTATTCGATAATGGAAAATCCCTTTTCCTAGAGCCTGCACGCGCTAAGGTTATCCAAGTTTTTCTCATCGGTTTTTTTACCATTCAAATGTTGTTTCCCTTTCGATATCTGGCCTATCCCGGTGAATTATTTTGGACGGAGGAAGGTTATCGTTTCTCTTGGCGGGTGATGCTCATGGAAAAAGCGGGATACGCCCAATTCAAAATTGTCGATGGCCGTTCGGGCAAATGGTTTTATGTGGATAACACGGATTTTCTGACCCCTTTTCAGGAAAAACAAATGTCGTTTCAACCGGATTTTATTTTGGAATATGCCCATTATCTCCGAGACCATTTTGAGACCCAAGGGCACAAGCAAGTTGAGGTCTACGTAGAGAGCCGGGTCGCGTTGAACGGAAGGCGCAGTACACCATTAGTGAACCCCAAAATCGATTTGGCCCAAGAAAAAGAATCGTTCGAACACAAAAATTGGCTATTGCCATTTTCAGATGAGATCAAAGGTATTTAATACAGTGTTACTATGCATTTTAGCGTTTCCGGTATGGGGTCAACTCAGTATTTCCGGTGAGGTATCCGACAGTAACGGAAAGCCGATAGCGGATGCGCAGGTATATATCAAAGAACTGCGCCTTACCGAAACGACCGCGCCGGACGGTACTTTTGAGTTCCAAGGCATTTCGGGGGGAAAATACTCCTTGATCGTCTTTGCCTTGGAATTCGAAGTATATGAGAAGGAACTGACTTTTGACAATCCGTTGACGGTGAAGATTGAACTGGAGCCAATGCGTACCCAAGAATTGTCGGAAGTAACTTTGACCCAAAGAAAGGAGAAGATATTCGCGCTAAGGCGTCTGAAAAAAGTAGAGGGTACGGCCATTTATGCGGGCAAAAAGACCGAAGTGGTTTCGGTTGACCTTCTAACGGCGAACTTGGCGGCCAACAATGCCCGTCAGATATACGGGCAGGTCGTCGGTCTCAATATTTATGATAATGGTGACGCCGGTATTCAACTTAATATCGGTGGGCGCGGGCTTGACCCCAATCGAACGGCCAACTTCAATACCCGACAGAACGGCTACGATATCAGCGCTGATGTGCTCGGCTATCCTGAAAGCTACTATACGCCTCCTGTGGAAGCCTTGAGTGAAATACAGGTGGTTCGCGGAGCGGCTTCCCTGCAGTACGGCACCCAGTTCGGTGGCTTGATCAATTTTAAGTTCCGGCCCCCGAATCCCGATAAAAAACTCGAACTGATCACGCGTCAGACCCTGGGGTCAAACGGACTGTTCACCAGTTTCAACAGTATCGGCGGTACCGTGGGCAAGTTTAGCTATTATAATTATCTGAGCTATAAAGAAGGCGATGGCTTTCGACCCAATTCCGATTTTAATGCGGTCAACTATCACGGGCACTTTGGGTATCAACTGTCCGATCGTACAAAACTCACCTTCGAGGCTACGCTACTCGATTATCGGGCACATCAAGCGGGCGGACTTACCGATTCGCAGTTTCAAGAAGACCCTACGTTCAGTAATCGGGAACGGAATTGGTTCGATGTCGATTGGAAGTTGGCCTCCCTACGCCTCGACCATAGTTTTTCATCGCAAACGGATTTCAGTTTGAATCTCTTTGCCTTGGATGCTTCGCGGAAGTCCCTTGGTTTTCGACAAAACAGGGTAGATATCATCGACGATGGCAACGAGCGTGAGCTTTTGGTCGATGATTTTCAGAATTGGGGCGCCGAGGGCCGTTTGCTGTCCCGTTATAAAATGGGCGAAAAAAATGCAGTCTTTTTGATCGGCTCAAAATATTATCAATCGTACAACCAACAACGACAAGGCGCGGGTCCGGCTACCACTGATGCGGATTTTCAATTCGTTGACGAGGAATTTCCCGCCTTTCCGAGAAAATCGCAATACCGCTTTCCGAATCTGAACCTAGCGGTCTTCGGGGAGAACATTGTCGATTTAACCGACCGCTTTTCCGTTACGCCCGGTTTTCGTTTTGAGTATATAAAAACGTCGGCGAAGGGTAATTTTACGGAGGTCTTTACCGATTTGGCCGGTAATGTCATCGACAACCGCATTAATGAAGAAGACAAAGCTTTGGAGCGTTCGTTCGTGCTATTGGGCCTGGGGGCTTCCTACAAGCTGAATGCGGATGTAGAGTTTTACGGGAATATTTCCCAAAATTACCGATCGGTGACCTTTAATGATTTGCGGGTCGTCAATCCCGCTCAAGAAATCAGTGAAGACCTCGAAGACGAGCAAGGTTTTACCGGGGACCTTGGGGCGAGAGGTCGTTTTCAAGAATTTCTTTCCTACGATGTCAGCGCCTTTTTGCTGTATTACGACAATCGCATATCGCGGAATATTGTCACGGTCAACGACCAAAATAGGGTGGTCAACCTTACGGACAACGCCGGTACCGCAGTAATTTATGGTCTAGAGATGCTAGGCGACTGGAACGTAAAGGAAACTTTTTTCAATACTGCCGAAAATCTAAAGATTAACCTTTTCGCTAATCTGGCACTTACCAGTTCCGAATACACAAAATCGGACATCAACAACGTCGAAGGCAAAAAGGTGGAACACATTCCGTCCGTAAATCTCCGCACCGGATTGAGCACAGGGTATAAAAATGTTTTGGCTTCTTTGCAATACACCTATCTCGCCAAACAGTACAACGACCCCCAAAACTCCCCGCCCTTTCTAGATTCCACCGCACCCGGTGCTGGTATCATCGGAGAATTGCCCGCCTACGGGGTGATGGATTTATCTTTGTCTTATACCTATAAAAAATGGAAGCTCGAGACGGGTATCAACAACCTTTTGAACGAGCGCTATTTTACCCGGCGGGCGACCGGTTATCCCGGACCGGGTATTATCCCTGCCGAGCCCCGTACGTTTTACACCACTTTGCAGTTAAAGCTGTAAATAGGGCATCACTTGGCATCGGGTAACACTTCAAGCAGGCTATTTCGAAAGGTAACATCCAGGTGAGAACCATTCATCGATATTTTTGTACTCCCGCGAAAATTTTATCTTTTAGAAAAACGCCCAATGATAGGCCGAGGTAATCTCGCGTTCAAGAACGTTTTTTAGGTTATGCTGCTACGAGAAAACGGGATAGGAGATTAAAATCCAAAAAATTGCAGCGAGGCTGAAGGCAACGTAAGTCAAGCCGAACGCACTGAATATATTTTTTTTGTAGGGCATATCCATAGAAAATAGCGTTCGGCCTGCAAACACCATAAAAAAAACCAATACAATCGCTATGAACAGCCAGGCGAAATCTCCTAAATTTATCATACCCTAAAAGTAGCGGTAACAACGATCGGAGACTGGCACAAAAGCGGTAAACACGATAACATTTCCGACGTATTTGTACAACAAAAGCTCTAGACTAATACATTTCCGACAATTAAGTAACTGCTTTACACCGGTTTTGGTCGTATGGCAGAGGGACTCAATCCGAATTCTTTCTTAAAGGATTTTGAGAAATACGAAGGGTTCGAAAAACCGGTTTGATAGGCAATTTCGGAAATGTTATCCTGGTGCTGAAGCAGTAATTCTTTCGCACGGTGCAAACGCACCGAAGAAATCAATTGTATGGGAGACTTATTTGTAATAGCCTTAAGTTTGCGCTGAAGCTGTCGTTCGCTAACGCCGATTTCTTTGCAGAGCACCTCAACTCCGAAAATCTCATCATCAAGATGTACATCAATACACTGCAGTACATTTTCTAGTATCGAATCATATTTTGGAAGTTCTTGGGGGTCAAAACTTGTTTGGTCGTCTAATCTTGAATCGTCTGTGACGCCATAAAGTAAAATGGGTTCGCCGGAGGTAAGTTCAAATACGGATTTGTTTTCGGTAAAGTTCAAACCCGCTCCGGACAATAGATATTTCACGGTTTGGGTGATTAAGATCTGGCCGGGTTCCGCTTGGTTAAGAATGGACTCTAGAAACCATTCCGTTGCCTCACTTACAAAATGCGCCTCGGCTACAGCCCCTTCTTTTATGTGTATGCCCGCGGAAAGCTGAACATCCATACTTTTTGCAGTTCCCAATAGATCTATGTAGCAATGCACAGCTTT
>JBATUY010000455.1:0-11341 GCA_049671465.1 Pricia sp.
CTCGGGATACCACAAAACTCAAAAATTAACCAAAAAACTCCGGAATTTTCATCCCGAAAGTCCCAACTCTAAAAAACCCTACAAAGATGACCCAGCAAATCGAAGATTCAGTACTAGTTAGCAATTACATCAGTGGAGACGAAAAAGCCCTTGAGGTTTTGATCAATCGC
The DNA here is from genome assembly GCA_049671465.1 of Pricia sp. GTDB lineage: Bacteria > Bacteroidota > Bacteroidia > Flavobacteriales > Flavobacteriaceae > Pricia. The sequence continues at coordinate 171 of JBATUY010000455.1, forward strand.
CACAACCAACGCATCAGTAGTTTTATCTACTCGAAAGTGCTGGACAGGGATACGACCGAAGATATTTTTCAAGATACGTTCATTAAGGTTATCAAGACCCTTAAAAAAGGTTCTTATAGTGAAGAGGGTAAATTTTTACCTTGGGTCATGCGCATCGCACACAACTTGATTATCGATCATTTCAGAAAGAACAAGAGAATGCCGATGTTCGAAGGTAGCGACGACTTCAATATTTTTTCCGTAATCGGAGATGATAAACTGAATGCCGAGAAGCAACTTATCAAAGACCAAATAACTTCTGACCTTCAATTGCTCATCGAAGAATTGCCGGACGATCAAAAAGAAGTTTTGGTAATGCGTATTTATAAGGACATGAGTTTTAAGGAAATCTCAGAAAACACGGGGGTCAGCATCAATACTGCACTAGGCAGAATGCGTTATGCACTCATCAACCTTCGAAAGATCATCGACAAGAACAACATCGTTTTGACCAATTAATCAGAACCGATTTTAAATATTATCCATATAGATTTGATTTTCTGACAATATTTCGAATGTAGTAGCGTTATTCTTGTATAACAAAGCTACTATTATGGAAAAAATCTACTCAGAGAACCTTGAAAAAGGTAAAAAGATTACAGCTAGGCCAGAAACCGTTCAGTTTCTATTGGGTTTCTCCAAAGCCCTACATGTTGTCAATTATCAGAATATGCAATTTGAGAACAATTTGAACTAATTTTTATTTTGGAATTTCTTCTTTGGGATGATCCAAAAACAACAATATCGGCCGTCATTGGAATGCTGGTTGGTTAAAGAACGCAAAACAAAAACGCTATAGCGCCGGCTATTCGCCCTTTTGTTTTGCGCTTTTTTGTTATTGGACTTAGTTTGACTTTAAGTCAGCGGCTATCTTCCAAATACAATCGTGTTCCGCTCTGTTCTTTCTCAAAAATTTCTTTATGTTTGATCTTCTAGCACTTAACGCTCTTAGGGCAATATTTGCTTCACTTCGTGATTCTATAATAATCCTTCAGCACAGACTTTCGACCAATGGTTTTGGTGATGATATCATGTTCAAGACTCCAGCCCCGAGCCGGTGAGTATTCCCTGCCGTACCAAATGATTTGAAGGTGTAGGTCGTTCCACAGCGCTTTGGGGAACAGACGTTTGGCATCCTTTTCCGTTTGTTTTACGTTTTTTCCATTGGTAAACCCCCAACGGTACATGAGGCGATGAATGTGGGTGTCTACCGGAAAGGCCGGGATGCCGAATGCTTGGGAGACCACTACGCTGGCGGTTTTATGGCCCACGGCGGGCAGTTCTTCTAAAAGCTTTATGTCTTTGGGTACCTGTCCGTCGTATTTTTCGATCAGTATTTGCGATAGACCGTGAATGCCTTTTGATTTCATGGGCGAGAGGCCGACCGGTCTGATGATGGCCTTGATTTCTTCTACGGATAGTTTTACCATGTCAAATGGATTATCCGCTTTTGCAAAAAGTAGGGGCGTTACTTGGTTTACCCGTATATCAGTGCATTGGGCGGACATCAGTACGGCAATCAATAAAGTATACGGATCTTTATGATCGAGGGGAACGGGTATTTCAGGATAGATGTCCTGCAATGTCCGTATCGCGAAATCTACCTTTTCGGCTTTGGTCATTTTTGCTTAATTTCGTTCATTCCAAAAACATAAATGTAATTGAAAATGGGCAAACTACAAGTGGGGGACAAGGTTCCGGAATTCCTATCGCAGGACCAAGACGGTACGATAATCAAACTCTCTGATTATCAAGGGCAAAAACTGATTATTTTTTTCTATCCCAGGGCCAACACGCCCGGATGTACTGCGGAGGCCTGTAACTTGCGCGATAATTATTCCGCATTAAAAGCCCAGGGCTATGAACTTTTGGGTGTAAGTGAAGATTCGAGCAAAAAGCAATCGAATTTTAAGAATAAGTATGACCTTCCTTTCCCGTTATTGGCAGATGAAGACCATACGGTAATCAACACTTTCGGCGTTTGGGGCCCTAAAAAATTCATGGGGAAAGAATACGAAGGTTTAATACGAACAACGTTCATACTTGATGAGGACGGGGTAGTCGAACGGGTCATCGACAAAGTGAAGACCAAAGCACACGCTGAGCAGATTTTGGAATAACGGGTTTTTTTATATAAAAAGGGATGCAAGAACTGAAAACTCAGCTTTTACATCCCTTTTAAAAATTTTCAAAAGATTTACGGAAAGCGATATATCGTGCTTCTTGCGCCAGCATTGATTCCTAGGTCTTTTCGGCCTCCTCTTCTTCTACTTTATCAATTTTTTCCGATTTCTTCACCAATTTTCGAGTAAATAGATTTTTTTCTTTGATAGTCTTCGCAATACCTTTGGGCAACATGTCTTCCCATCCTTTTTCGTCGTTGATGATTTTTTTCAAAACATCCCTAGAAAAAATATGCATGATTTCGGTATCGTAGTCTATGATGTCCATCACTTTACCATTATACTTGAAGAACTTGTAGAGCTCCTTCATTCTGGGGTGAACCTTGATATTGTTACTGGTCATGATCTGTCCGGTATCCGGATTTTTCATCGGATAGAGGTATACCTCGAGCTCCTTAAAAAATAGCTTTCCAAAGGCTTCTAGAATACCACCGCTCAGATGACGATAGTATTTTTCGTCGAAAATATCGATTAAGTTGTTGACGCCCATGGTCAGACCAATTTTCTCCTTCGTATAATTGTTGAAATATTCGACCAGTTTGTAATACTCCTGAAATTTAGAGATCATTACGGTATGTCCGAGTGCGCATAGCAATTCGGCGCGATCCATAAAATCACGTTCATCGATTTCGCCCGACGCCTTCAGGTTCGAGAGGGTGATTTCGAAGATTACGATAGTCCGCTCTTGATCAACGGCCTGATCACGGACAAAAATATCGTACGACTTATGAAACATATCCATGTTCACCTTGGTCACGGGTCTAAAGCTTCCTCTTAACGCTAGAATATTCTTTTTATACAGCAAAGTTGCCGGCAATAAGTTGTTACCATCGGGGCCGAACATGACGGCATCGGTCATGTCGTTTCGAATCAGCTGTAGGCTCATCAAGCGGTTATCGACATCCTTGAAATTCGGACCCGAGAAATTGACCATATCGATTTCAATGGTGTCTTTATCAATGTGGTCATAGAGATATTTCAGCAGTTTTCTAGGCTTGTGGTACTTGTAAAAAGCTCCATATATGAGGTTAGTGCCTACCGTGCCCAGTGTTTCTTGCTGTAGACGGGCCTCGTTCTGTTTGAAACGTATGTGAATGATGATTTCGTCGTAATCTTTTTGTTGCGGGTCTAGTTGGTACCGAATGCCCAACCAGCCATGGCCTTTGTAGCGTTTCGAAAAGTCAATGGTCGCAACGGTGTTGGCATACGAAAAGAATAACCGTTCAGGGTGGGTCTCCCTGCTAATGCGTTCTTCCATCAATTTCATCTCGTGGGTCAGCATTTTCTTCAAACGGGGCTGGGTCACGTACCGACCGTCTTCTTCAACACCATAGATGGCGTCGCTAAAATCTTTGTCATACGCACTCATGGCCTTCGCGATAGTGCCCGATGCCCCGCCAGACCTGAAAAAGTTACGGGCCGTTTCCTGTCCCGCCCCGATTTCTGCGAACGTCCCGTAGATATCGGGATTTAAGTTGATTCTCAGGGTTTTGGCCTTGATGGATGGAATGTTTTCAAATGCGGTGTCCCTGTGCAGAACTGAAGCCATAGCGTTAATTTTGTTGAACAAAGTTAACAAGTTCGGGCTATCTAATAGCGTATTTAGTTATAAATTTGAAGTTAGAAGCACGACGATTTGAAAATTACATTTTTAGGTACGGGAACATCTCAAGGAATTCCGATTATCGGCAGTAAACATCCCGTTTGTTTGAGCGATGATCCAAAGGATAAAAGATTACGGGTTTCCGTTTTGATTTCTTGGGACGACTATAACTACGTCATTGACTGCGGCCCCGATTTCAGGCAGCAGTTATTGGCACATCCGGTCGAACGGTTGGATGGCATCCTGTTCACCCACGAGCATTCCGATCACACGGCCGGGCTTGACGACATCCGTCCATATTTCTTCCGGCAAGGCGATGTGCCCATATATGCACATCAACGGGTGGTCGATTCGCTGCGCAAACGCTTCGATTACATCTTTACGGATGAAAATCGATATCCTGGAGCGCCGTCCGTAGCGATTAATCTCGTTGAAAAAGATCATGATTTTAAATTGGGAAACATTTTGGTAAGGCCCATATCCGCCAAGCATAATCGCGTGCAGGTTTTCGGCTATCGGTTTAAGGATTTTACCTATATGACCGACGTAAAAACCATAGCGGACAAAGAAATCGAAAAAATCAAGGGTAGCAAAGTTCTAGTGGTCAATGCCCTAAGGCAAGAGGCCCATCATTCCCATTTCAATCTTGAGGAGGCCTTGGCCTTTGTGGAAAAAGTAGAACCCGAAGTAGCGTATTTTACGCATATCAGTCACCTTTTGGGATTTCACGCCGAGGTGGAGAATAAATTACCGAAAGGCGTCCATTTGGCGTACGACGGATTGGTGGTCGAAATGTGAGTTCAAGACATGACCAAAAAAGAGCTATCGCAAAATAGGAAGAAAACAATAGAAGACAGATCCTTAACCCAAAACACATCCCATTGAAAAGTAGAATTTTTCTTTACATGTTTATATTTATGGCCATGATCAGTTTATACCTCTACGTTAGTAGTGGCAATTTGGCCAAAGACAAAGACGGTAGAATTGCGGACTTACAGGCCGATGTCGAACAACTGCAAGATTCCGTGAAGAACACCCAGTTGAAGGTGCTCGAGATGCAATATTTCTCTTTACAGAACAACGATGATGCTTTGGCCTATTACGACCATCTTGAACTACAAGATCCTTCGGGCTATGTCTCCGATAAACTGCTGGAGACCAATGAGAGCAAGGGAACGAATCCACTAGTGCCTTACGAAGGCATGGAGGGCGACTTTAAGATCAACAAAATCAAAGTGCTGAACCACAAATGGATATTGGCCGATTTTTCGGACGGAAAATATTGGGGAGAGCTGCTGATCAACTACGAATTGAAGGATGATTTGGGCGTTGATTTTACCCTGATCGATAACTTGCTGTATACCAGAAGTAATTAAGCGCAGATGGCTTTTGGGGGCAGACAGGCTATAAACCTTAAAGCTTACCCTGTAACCATTTTTTGAACGAGTGGAAGTTTTGGGGCGCGACCCCGTGACCCACCGGAAATTCCTCATAAACATTTTCTATACCTAAGGTATCTAAGAACGGCGATGCCTTCTGAGCCCATTCCGGCGGAATCACTTGGTCTACTTGACCGTGGGAGGCATAAATTTTGAGATTTTCATGGTTTTTGTCGCGATAGTCCTCGATGAGAATCCTCTCGTTGATATATCCGCTGAGCGCGATGACATTCTTGATTTTTTCAGGATATGATAAGGCCACCGCGTAGCTGAGAATGGTGCCTTGGCTGAAACCAAGAAGCGTGACCCGGGCAGCATCCAAGCCATAGGTTTTACAGGCCTCGTCGATAAAGGTCAGGATTTTATCCCTAGAAAGTGCAGCCTGTTCATCATCGCTCCATTTGCCCTGCTGCGCGTCGAAATTAATGGCATACCAGGCATTTCCGAAGGGTTCCATGGGGTAGGGGGCACGCACCGAAATAATACATAGCTCTTCGGGGAGCTCTGGAGAGAACGAAAATAAATCCTCCTCATTGCTACCGTAGCCGTGCAGCATGAACATCACCGGCGGTCTGCCTTCGGTGAGGGATGATGGGCGGATAAGGTGTTCGAGCGATAAGGGTGCTGTGGTCATATTCATATTATGTTTGATGAAGATTGTATTTATTTGAGTTCGCCGAATCTCAACGCAAGAAAAACTTCAGAACTTACTTTCATTTGATGCTTAGATGGTTTTGTCCGAAAGTAGTTCATTCGATTAAGACATGTGCCCATGCACAGGTCTCGAAGATAGTATTTAATTTAGAGCGTACTTGACCTAGAAGTTGTATTCGACTCTACAAGAAAACATGGTAAAATTACATTCGATCGGCAATATCAACTTATAAAAGTAAACCATTTTTGAAAAGAGTCGCCAACAAAGGGCACGGATTGCTTTTTACCCTGAATGGCCCCGAGAAAACCGTATCCCCATAATACCAAATAACCGATGTACAGACCGTAAAAGGCGTATACATTGAACCAAACGCTTAAAAAAAGTGCAAATCCCAAAAAGAACAGGTGAAGACCAAAGGCCTGCCGGGTGTGGAAACGTGCAAATTCGTTTTTGGGCTCGTTGTTCATACTAATGGCGATCAGCGCCCCGATAAGCGTGAAATAGGCAACACAGGCCGTGGTTTTCCCTTCTTTAATTATGTTCTCTTTCATTAAGTTCTCAACTACTAATTACTGTTTTTCCGAGATTGATGGAGCCGTATACCCGTCCCTTCAGCTCGGCGCCCAAAAACAAACTGTTTTTTGAGGTTGACAGGATGTGCTCTTTCTCGAAACGATATGGCCCGTTGGGATTGAAAAGTGTAAGCTTGGCCGCCTGACCTTCTTTAATTGTAGGTCGTCGCAGACCGTATCTTTCCCTTCCTTTGGTGAGTATATCGATGGTAGATTCCATACCAAAAATAGGGTTAAGGCTCCCGAACGTGCTTTCAAGTCCGATGGTTCCGTAGGCCGCATTTTCAAATTCCACCTGTTTTTCTTCGATGTTCATGGGCAGGTGGTCGCTGGTGACGAAATCAATGGTGCCATCCTTTACGCCTTTGATCAAAGCTTTACTGTCGCTTTTAGTACGTAACGGCGGCATCACCTTGTATGCGGCATCGAACTCCTCGAGCATGTCGTCGGTATATATTAGCTGGTGAACGGCGACGCTGCAGCTTACATCGAGTCCCTTCTTTTTGGCGCTGGCGATCAGTTGAACCGACCGGGCCGTTGATATGGTAGGAATATGTAATTTTCCCCCGGTATACTCCAAAATAGCTAGGTCGCGGATAATCCGTAGCTCTTCCGCCAAAGCTGGAATTCCCTTAAGCCCTAGCCTTACGGCGCTTGTTCCCTCATTGACGTTTCCCTTACCGGCGATATTGGCATCCATCGGGTAGGAATAAGCCAATCCACCAAAATTTTGCGTGTATTGCAGCGCAATTTTCAAAAGGTTGGCGTTTTCCAAAGGATGTTTAAAATCAAAAAACCCGACAGCACCCGCATTTTGCATGTCGTAAAGCTCCGCGAGGTCTTTGCCCTCGGCTCCCATAGTGAGCGTACCTAAAGGATGAATTTCGGTGGATTGGCCCCTTGCCGCAGTTTTCAAAAAAACAATATCAGAGCTGCTGTCCGGCACCGGATGCGTATTGGGATTGAGCACAATATCCGTAAAACCACTTTCGGCCGCGGTCCGGAGTCCGTTTGTTATCGTTTCCCGTTCTTCGAAGCCCGGCTCTCCGAAACAGACCCCGCTGTCGAACCAACCTTGGGATACGTGCAAATTTTTCAAGCTGACCACTTCCGTATCTTTATCGGCGGCAATCTTAACGGCAATCTTTTGAATGATACCATCTTTTATGAGAATATCCCGTTTCTTCAAGTGAAGATCGACATGGCTCGAATCAAGTATTTTAGCGGATGTAAGAAGCAGGTTCATCGTTAGGACTATTGACTTTTTAATTGGTAATTTGACGTATTTACGATTTTAAAACATTAAAATACAATTATTTGAATTACAAATGTTAATCAAATAGTTTAAGCACCATAATTTCGTTTTTATGGCTTTTGCCATCTCTGTTCTGTTGCTGTTATGTCATAAATTTCTGTAGCAAAGCTTCGAGCAATACCATCGTCAATGCTAAAATAACGAACCAAATCCAAAGCTCCGTAATCCGGCTGTCTGTTTCTAGGGTGTCGAACAACGCCTCAATGGAGCTCGTTTCTTCTGCGCCGTTAAGCACGTTTATATCGGCGTAGTTCAAATCACTTTCCTGTCGATCATAGTTAAAACTGATCCGTGACAGCTGTTTGTCATCTTGGGAGACCGTATACATTCCGTCTTCAGTGATGTTTTCATCGAAGCTGAGCGTCACCTTATTAGGATATGCCTGTTGTTGTGGGATGAATTCATAGTCGTTCTTAGCTACCTTAAGAATGGTATCGTCCCGTAATTTAACCGGTATATCAACGGAAACAAAAGTACCTAGAACGCTATACGGGGGTGGCAGCTTTAAGCTGTTGTTCCCCATCTGATAGAAGGTGGGCACGATTAAAGGGGAATTTTTAAAGTTTGAATTTTCGGGAGAAAGGGATGCCGTAAACAGATATACATTCGTATCGCCGATCAGAAAGGGTGCCTTGTCTTGAAAAGCAAGCGCAGTGGGTGCGTTCGTTTTGATTTTGTAATAGCGCGACACTTCCGGAAATTGGAAATTGGTCACGTTTTTTTCGAATACATTTCGAAATAGAGGGTGCGCGAAGGAGATGTCGGTAATTGTTCTTTTTACATCAAGTTCTTGTATAAATGAAGTTGATAAATAATTATTTGTCAATATGTTATAGGATTCAAAATCTATTTTGACCGAAGGAATAATAGCTAAGCTGCCACCGTTATCGGAAAAGGATTTCAGGCTATTGGCCATTGCTGTTGAAATGGTCGGAAGTTCATTTAAAACGATCAGGTTTTGAGTTTCCAAATCCGCAAAGTTCAATTTGTTCAGTTTGGTAGCCTTAAATTCAAACGCATCATCGGTATAAATTCGCCTTAGATAATCGGCGTCCGTTTCACCGATGGCGAGCACTTTGATTTTTTTATTGGCGTCGATGTTGAAATAAAGCTGGTTGTCATAGGTCAATCCGGAGTCCGATACCTCCAATTTTCCATTGATACGCTCATTTTTGGGCAGGGTAAACTGTAGGTCAGACGTATCGTCTTCATCAAAAACTGCGGATGTTTTTGCAATGAGCTGTTCGCCATTGAACAGGGAAACCGGCGTATTTGCTATTGAACCTGTACGTGAAATAATGGCCGTAAGTTCTATATTATCAGAATTTTGGGAATCTACATAGAGGGAGTCTACCGAAATATTTTCGGTAGCATCGGGGGACAGTTTTACAAGATGCTTTTTGATACTGCTGGTAGTATCCATTTCGGCGGATACCATCCTATTTTGAAAATCGGAAATCACCACCAAATGTTTGATCGTCTCGTCATCCCCCGTAAAAAATGTATTTCCCTTTAAAAAAATTTCGTTGAGTTTGAGCTGCTTCGTGCTAGGCGCAATCGCCAATAAATCGTTTTGTACCTCGGGCAACGAAACCTGCCTAAACACCTTTTCGTTGGTAAATAGCGTGAATTTCTGATTTTTGGGTACGGATTTTATAATGGATTGAAGTGCGTCTTCCAGTAAAGTGGTAGCATTCGATTTTGCCTGCATACTAAAGGAATCATCCAAATAAATAACGGTTTCCTTCTCTAAAAGAGCCGCTCTGCTGGCGAAGAACGGCTGGGCAAAAGCGAAAACCAAGGCCGCGAGTAGCGTCAACCTGGTCAGAAGCATCAACCATTTTTTGAGCAGTTGGCTACGCCGTGATTCCGACACGACCTTTTTTAAAAACTTGACGTTGGTAAACGGGGTCTTTTTAAACCGTCGCAGTTGAAAGAGATGAATGATGATGGGGATCAGTAGAAGGAAGAGGGCCCAAAGTAGTTCTGGATGTTTAAACTGCATTTCCCGGTTTGAGTTGACAAAGGTATATAAAAAATCGATGTCGGATGGCTACGATACCGGACATAAAATCTAATAGTTAGCCGTTTTCATGAATCCGTAAGAGTTAAACGAAAATTGATATGTGTTGCGCCGAAGCCCTTGCGGCCCTAACATAAAAAGTAGTAATGCGATAGAGGTTTTTGCCCTAATTTTTCGAAAAATCCTTTAATCATCGCCTGAGCTTCACTGTTCGAAACCGTAATGAGGGTTTGGGGGTCTTGTAAACCTTTCAGTTCGCCAAAATGAAGCATCTTTTGGCCGTAGATTTCCTTTCCTATTTTTTTAGGATTATCACAGACCCAATAAAAGGGAATGTTCTTAGCTTGTAAGGATTTTGCAATTGCTTTACCCTTGTTGCCGGCGCCCCATAACACCAATGGCGTATTGGTATTTCGATCTAACTTTAGAAAATAATGGAATTTGATATCCAAAAAATAATTTTGCACGTAGTGCTCGCTTGTCCGGGATGTACGGGTCTCGTAATCGCGCCAATGGTGCAGCACCTGATTGCAGGGGATGCATTTCAATTCCCTTTCATAAAAACGAAAGGCGAGGTCGTAATCTTCGGGATATCGGTCGGGTTCGAAAGCCCTACAAGCGTCTAGGTCTTCCCGAAAAACCATCCAACAGGGGGAGGGGATGACACATTCCTTATAGATTTCTGAATAGTTGCTGCCCGTTGCCGTCAGCGCGTTAAGCCAGGTTTCATAACGGGCGTAACCGTCACCGATTCCCGTTTCGGAGAAATACTTCACTTTCCCGACCGCCAAATGCCCCTTGCCCTGTTTCAAAAGCGCATCGACCATAACCTGCAGTTTGTTCGATGCCATGATGTCATCTGAATCCATTCGGGTAATCAGTCGACCTTGGCTTTTGCCATAAGCCGTTCTGAGCGCCTGGATAATGCCATCACCACTGGCATCCACCAATTTGATGCGTCCATCCATCAGTGCGAAATTTTCAACGAGTTGCCTACTGGCATCGGAGGAGTGGTCGTCAACTGCAATCAACTCCCAATTTTCATAAGTCTGAGCACCAATAGAAGCCAAACAATCACCCAAAAATCTTTCGGTATTTTTAAAAGGCATCAAGATACTGACCAGCGGATTTTCCATGACCGTGAAGATATCAAAAACGATAGCACATCTTCGGTGGACCTCATAGATAATCACGTGAAGTAAATTATTACAACAAATCGTTTTAAGATACAGAAAAAGCTTTCTATATTTGCACCCGCATTCAGGGCAATCCTGACAACACACTTGGAGAAATGGCAGAGTGGTCGAATGCACTAGTCTTGAAAACTAGCGAGGGTCACACC
>JBATUY010000456.1:0-9400 GCA_049671465.1 Pricia sp.
GGCCTTTACCGAAGTATCTTTATTTCCTGTAAAATAGGCGACTAATTTTTCGTCTCCCAGTTCGTCCGTTTGCGAACGCTCATAACCGATTTCATCCATGATGCGCTTGACCTCGGTCTCGTCAATGTACTCGTTGATTTCCTCAAGGCTTTCATGGCGCGTCTTGTGCCCCAAACGCACATCCCAACTATAGGGAAAGGCGTAATTGCTGTAGCCTTCCTCTTTTTTATGTACGTAGATGCCGACCTGATTGATGAGGCAGTTGGTAGACCGCCCTGTATCGGTAGGGCGTACCCAGCCTATTTTATCCTTTAGAAACGCCAACATTTCTTCGAGACTTACATCGCTGTACCGATAGAAGTCTACGAATTGTACTTTTTCGAAAACGGCATCGTCCTCGAAAGCGGAAACATCCAACAGTCGTTTTACGGCATCCGATTCGCGGTGATAGAGCTTGCGTGCCTCGAGTATGGTATCGTCGATTTTTGTACTATCCAAAGTGTCTTCCCAGAAAAGTTCTTCGGTTAAACGAGTCTCGAAGAATTGGCCCCTCGAGAGTCCGGTGACAATAAAGGGAATCTCTTTCTCCAAGGCAATTTGTGTGCTTAAGGTGTAGATGGTCTTGAAACAGCCGTTGCAAACGTTGTGGTGCCGGTGCAAACTATCGACAAATATCTCGTTCATATGCGGGGTCTCCCCATATATATGGTCGACGCCTAGTTTCTTGACGATGCGGTCGACATTGGCCTTTGCCTGATCGGAAATATAGCCATTGTCCATAGTGAAAGCCAGTACGCTCAGCCCCATATTTACCAGTCGAGCCAAAACATAGGTACTGTCCTTTCCACCGCTCAAAAGGGAAATGCAGTCGTAGGTCTTGCTTTCGTTCCGCTTCGAGGTCAAGACTTTGACGAGTTCGTCATCGTTCTTGAAATAGCGCTTTACCTTCTCTTCGTAGTTTGTGAACGAAGTGCAGAGCTGGCAGACCCCATTTTCGTTAAACTCGATTTCTGGATAGTTACTGGGCAGCCCACATGAGATACAATTGACCACCTCATTTTCGGGAATACGTTTTTTATCCTTTACCAAAACCACGGCACAGTTCCCGATGTCGGGATGTGCGGCGAGATTGGCCTCGATATCCGAAAGTTCTATGCGATGTCCCCGTAGTTTTACTTGATCATCGATACGGCCCAGGAATTCAAAATTGCCATCGGTATTCAGGCGGGCCAGATCACCGGTGCGGTACATTTTGGAAGCCTTAGTAAATGGGTGGTCGAGAAATTTTTCGGAAGTCATTTCCGTATCGCTAACGTAGCCATTCGCTATACCGGCCCCACTCAAATACAATTCCCCAACAATGCCCATGGGAACAAGATTCTTGTGGTCATCGAGAACAAAAGCCTGCATGTTATCGATCGGTCTTCCGATAGGGACCGAAATGGCCGTATTATTTTCGGGCCGATATTCGCTGACGATGCAGCCGACCGTCGCCTCGGTAGGGCCATACTCATTAAATATACGCAGGTCTTCGGAAAAAGCCGAGCTTATAGTTTTAGCGAGGGACGTTTTCAGGTCCTCTCCGCCAACAATCATGGTTTTGATGTACGATGATTTTAGATCCCGCCCGTTGAGCAAGGCCAAATGTGAGGGGGTCAGTTTAATGGTATTTACCCTATTATCTTCGATGACCCGAACTAAACTGACATCAGGGCCTTGGTATTTTTCTTTGTAGACTATAACACGCCCGCCATTGAGCAGGGGCAGAAAAGTGGAGGTTAGGGTAAGGTCGAAACCAATGGAGGTAAACAGGGGGAATACGGACTTCTCATCGACCTGATAGGTACGACCCGCCCAATCAAGGTAATTCGAAAACGCCTGATGCGGAACCATGACTCCCTTGGGATTACCTGTGCTCCCAGAGGTGTACAAGATGTAGGCCAGATTTGTAGAAGGTGTCGCCACGTCTAAATTAGAGAAAGATGCTTCGGATAGCTGCTCTTGAATCTCGGAGATGGTATGCGCGGATATCTTTTGGAGATTTAGACCTAATTTCAAATGGTCTTCGGTAAGCAACAGCGCACATCCGGAATTCTCGTACATATAGGTCACGCGCTCCGAAGGTTGATCGGAGGCTATGGGAATAAATGCGGCCCCAGTTTTCAATACCGCAAGAACGCTCGCTATATAGTCGGAACTTCGATACAGGTGTACGGCCACTTTACTAGATTCGTTTACACCTTGGTTTTGAAGGTAATGGGCTAGTTGGTTCGCCTTTTTGTTCAAGGCCGCATAGGTCAATATTTCGGCGCCGTCTTGCAAGGCGATGGCGTTCGAACGTTCTGCGACCTGTTGCTCGAAAATTTTTATGACCGAAACGGCCGTCTCGATGGTTGTACCGGGTTGTGCCAGTAACGTAGCCTTTTCCGGTGGCGATACCAAACCTACCGTTGCGATGGGTAGGTCCATATCACCGAGCAAGGCATCGAACAGGTTTAGAAAATGATCGGGTACATGGTCGGCGATAGCCGCAGGAAAAACGGAGGTGTTCAGGTCGAAGGCCAGTTTAAGAGTTCCTTCTCCGCTAAAATCGTACACATGGCACCGAATGGCATGTGAACTGTCCATACACCCCGGATGAACCCATTCCGCTTGGGTCGGGTAGCCGTTGAAGTCCGTAAAATTTGCACTGATATAATTGAGTATCGCATTGAAGCTTTTTCCAATGTCGGAATTGGCGCTTCCCGGTCTTACGTTGCGTAAGAGGCCTAGGATTTCTTTTTGAACCCGTTCGAGTACCGTTTTGAACGTATCTTCTTCCTGTATTTCGGCGATTAGGGGCAACACCTCCAGAAATAATCCCACCGTATCGCGTGAGATGGTATTTGTGCGGTTGTGCGACGGTGTACCGATGGCCAGTTGTTGCTGTCCCGAGATACGGCCTAGATAGATAAAGTATAGTGTGGCGAAAATGGCGAACCCCGAAAGGTTTTCATTTAAGAGCCACACATCGTCGTGTTTCAGGCGTTCGTGAAATAGCGCTGTGCGCTGGTTGTTTAGCTTGACATGATATCGCTCGGCGGCCGTAGTATTGTTGAGGTTTTGATTGCCATAAAACTTTGGCATGTTTTGCCGCCCCGTTATTTTTTCTTCCCAGTATTTGCTAAAGAAATCGTTTTCGGGGTGTTTTCTTTGCGCTTGTTCCAAGGCGATATAATCCTGAAACACATGTTTTTTTTCAATATCTTGCAAACCATCTTTTAGCAGGTTTCGATAGTACGTTTGCATCCGTTCGTAGATGATGACAAAAGAAATGGCATCGGTAACCAAATGGTGGACGTTTAAAAACCAGATGTAGCGTTCTTCGGATATTTTCAACAATACGGTATCGAAGATTTGCTCGGTAATGGGCAAGGGCAATTGCGCTCTTTTGAGAATCCAATGCTGCAGGACGGCCTCTTCGTTTTCGGAGGTAAAATCCAGCATCTGCAAATCGAAGGATGGGCTGGGACGGATTTTTTGAAAAGGATGGCCACCGTTTTCACCAAATACGGTACGTAGGGCATCGGTGGTATTTAAAACGTGTTGAAAGGCCTTCTTGAAGGTAGAAACATTTACGGCACCGGCAATGTCAAACGTATACACCGCATTGTGCAGTGGACTATCGGGATGCATTCGCTGGCCCGTCCATAACGATAGTTGACTTTGTGTAAGCGGTAACTGGGGAAGTATCTCTTTCATAAGCACCTTCGAATCCTAATAAAAATACATCGGATAAAGGTATTGAATTGGAGTCGGGTTAACAAAAAAATAAGAATGCTGTCTAACGATATTACCAGTTCGTTCAACGAAAAAGTTAAAAAAATGCGGTAGCTTACCGAATATATTAGCATATTTATACCTTGAGAATACTAACGGACTTACTATGAACATTTTGAAAAAGGTCGCCTTATTCCTATTACTAATGGCGCCTGTTTTGGGCATGGCCCATAACCCAGACCAAAGTTATATTTATTTAAGAGTTTACGAATTCAATGGTATCGAAGGCAAATTCGATTGCCACGTTAACGATATCAATGCTGCCCTAGGCTTGAACCTTGACAAATATGCGACGGACGAGGAATTTGAACCCCATCTTGAACGCCTGCAGGCCTACCTGCTCGAACACTCTAGCTTTTCATCAAAATATGGCAAACACAAGGTCATCTTTACCGGTGAGCGCACCCGTATACGTACCAAATCCGGATATTTCTGGAACCTGCGGTTCTATCTCGATAATATGGAAACCGTGCCCGACAAGTTGACCGTGACCTACGATCCCTTTCTGGAAGACGATTCCAATCCCCAGCAGAATATGTTGGGCATGGAGTACAATTGGAAAGCCGGCCTTATCAATAACGAAACTATTTTTGCCCTCGATTTCAGCAGGGGCGGAACCACGCAAACGCTCGACTTGGTCGAAACCGGTTTGTGGAAAGGTTTTACGGCCATGGTACGCCAGGGCGTTTGGCACATTTGGATCGGTCTAGATCATATCCTCTTTTTGTTGGCCTTGATATTGCCTTCGGTGGTTCGCCGTGTTCGGCAAGACCCCGAGGAAGTGGCCGACGGCGAGGCAACGCTCATCGGTAGCAAGTGGTACTGGAAACCCGTGGCCCGGTTCAAACCGGCCTTTATGTACATCCTAAAAATCGTTACCTTTTTTACGATTGCACATACCATTACGCTTAGCTTGGGCGCCCTCGGCATCGTAAACCTACCCTCGCGCTGGGTCGAATCGATTATCGCCCTGTCCATCGGATTGGCGGCGTACCATAATATAAGGCCCATATTCAAAAGCAAAGATTGGGTCATCGCTTTTGTTTTCGGTCTCTTTCACGGTTTCGGTTTTGCCTCGGTTTTAGGCGAACTGGGCTTTAAGGGCGAATATTTGAGCCTTTCACTTTTTGGTTTTAATCTTGGCGTGGAATTGGGGCAGGTAGTCATCATCCTGGCGATTTTTCCGGTGCTCTTTTTTATGCGAAAGCTGAAACTCTATCCGAAGTTTATGCTTTGGCTTTCTATATTGCTGATTGTCGTATCTTTATATTGGTTGGTCGAACGTGCTTTCGAGATCAATCTGCCCGTTGACGATTACATTCGCAAGGAAGGCTATAAGATAGCGGTCTATCTCGGACTTCGCTAAGCTGTATCGTTTACATTGCCATTGAAAAAGAACAGGGTCGGGGCCGATAGCTATGTGCCCCACAATCTATGATGTATGGAAAAAGCTTCTCTATTGGGGCAGTGGAAGGATAAAAAAAAGGCCGAAGGCGTTTCGAATGCCATTGAAAAAGCGCCCGACGGAGCCCTCATACCCCTATCCCACGGTCAGCGTCGTCTTTGGTTCTTGCAGCAATTGTACCCTGGCAATGCTTTTTACAATTATTCAGAAAAATTTCGATTTGTTGGAGATGTCCAATGGCCACAACTGCTACATGCCCTGACCTTGGTTTTCGAGAACCACGATATACTGCGTACCGTTTACTATTCGGAGGATGGTCAACCGATGATGCGGATACTTCCCGAACCCGGAATAGTAGTTTCCGAATATGATATTAGAAACTCCGAGGAAGCCGGCGAAGTGGCCGTCGAGCGAATTTTTAAGGCGGATGCCAAGCATAGTTTCGATTTATCCGAACCACCGGTGGCATTGGTTACCGTGATTCGTACACGGAACAATGAACATCTGGTGATGCTCACGCTGCACCACATTGCGATGGACAAATGGTCGATGAACCTGTTGGGTTCGCAGTGGGCATCCTATTACCGTGAGTTGGTAGAGGGCGAGGTTCCGCAGCCGGTCGCGCCCAAAGTACAGTATCTTGATTACGCCTATTGGCAGGGGCACCAACCTCTGAAATCAGGGTCTTTGGAATATTGGAAATCGAAGCTGGCCGGCGACATCCCGATTTTGGACTTGCCTACCGATTTTGTAAAACCGCGACAAACGACCTTTGCCGGCCGATCATCGGAAGTCCGCCTTTTCCCGATAATTACCTCGGAGGCCGTGCTGAGGTCATGCCGGCAATTGGGGGTGACACCTTACGTATTTTTTCTCTCGGTATATTATCTCTTCCTTTATCGGTATACGGGTCAAAAAGACCTGTTGATCGGTTCCCCGATATCGAACCGGGACCAAAAGCAACTCGAGGATACCATCGGGTTCTTTAACGACACCATCGTACTCCGTACCAAAATACCCCATCAGGGCACCTTTTTAGACGTACTGCGGGAAGTCAAAAAAACCACTTTAGAAGCTTTTTCCAATAAAGAGGTACCTTTCGATACTTTGGTCCGGGAATTAAAACAGCAACGTTCGCTATCGGTGAATCCCTTTTTTCAAGTCATGTTCTTGTATTATTCCGTGGCCGAAACGGCCTCTTTTGGGGAAGGTCTGCAGGTAGCTTCCGAGTTCTACAATCCCGGGGTATCCAAATTTGATCTTACCTTAGACGTGGCCGAAGAAAATGGGCGTTTGTCCTTTGCCTTTGAATACAGTTCCGAATTGTTTGCCCCTGAGACCATTGCCAGGTTTCAAGACCATATCGCACTTTTGGTCGAAAGGGTGGTAGCGGCTCCCAATACACCGGTGTCCGGATTCGAACTGCTTACCGCAAGCGAAAAGGAGCTTTTACTGCCCGAAAAAACCACTTCGCCCCATGCCTTTAATGAGTTTACCGGTATTCATCAATGCATTGAACGGATGGCGGAAATCCGTCCCAAGGCTACGGCGGTAACTTTTGATGAAGAGCACATGACCTATGGCGAACTCAATGCCAAGGCCCATGCGCTTGCCGTACGTATTTTGGAAAAGACCGGAGGTAGTAACACCGTAATCGGACTATCCGTCGAGCGTTCTTTGGATATGGTGGTTGGATTATTGGCCATTCTAAAATCCGGAAGCGCCTACTTGCCGATCGATCCGAAATATCCTGCGGAACGTATCGCGTTTATGATGGCCGATGCCGATATCGAGATTTTGGTTGCCCAAAAGCAGCTGTCATCCCTTTTTGATAGTTCGGAAGCCCATTGCCTTTTCGTTGAGGATGCCGAAACGGGAAGCGACGTGTCAGATATAGAAATGCCGCTTCCGAAAAAAGACGATTTGGCCTATGTAATTTATACCTCCGGCAGTACCGGAAAGCCGAAAGGGGTGCCCATTACCCATAGCAATATCTTGAACTCAACGGCCGCACGCTTGGCGTTTTACCCCGATACACCCAAGGCGTTCCTATTACTATCCTCCATCTCGTTCGACAGTTCAAAAGCCGGTATTTTCTGGACGCTCTGTACCGGGGGAAACCTCATTGTTTCCAAAGATCGTATAGAGCAAGATATGTTTGCATTGGGGAACACTATCGCACAGAACGGGGTAACCCATATGCTGTTGTTGCCGACTTTGTACCAACTTGTTTTAGAACACGCCGACAGGGATTCCTTAAAAAGCCTAACAACGATTATGGTCGCCGGAGAAGCTTGTCCCGCAGCCTTGGTCGATGACCATTTTGAGACCTTGCCCGAGGCCGACCTGTACAACGAATACGGGCCGACCGAAGCCACCGTCTGGTGTATCGCCCATAAAATCGGGCCTGGCGATACCAAAGGCAGCGTTCCCTTGGGTCGACCTATGGCCCATTCCCAGGTTTTGTTGTTGGATGCCGCTATGAACCTGGTACCCATGGGGGCCACGGGAGAAATTTATATCGGCGGGGCGGGACTGTCCAATGGTTATCTGAATCGTCCCGATTTGACTTTAGCCGCATTTGTCGACAATCCGTTTTCCGACGAAGCCGGAGATAAATTATATAAAACCGGAGATATTGCACGGTACAATGCCGATGGCGACCTAGTTTTTCTGGGCCGTTCAGATCAACAAATCAAGATTCGCGGCTATCGTGTGGAACTGCAGGAAATTGAAAAGGCGATCCAAAACTATGACCAGTTCGAAATGGTCATCGTGCAGGCCGAATCTGAGGAAAATAACTCTAAACGTCTTGCGGCTTATTTCACCGCAGACCATCCTATTGACATCGCGACGCTTCGCAATTTCCTGAAAGAGAAAGTTCCCGAGTACATGGTACCGCAGTGGCTAACGCAGGTCGATCAAATGCCCCTACTTCCCAACGGAAAAATCGATCATGGTGCTTTGCAGGCCTTGAAAAGAGTAGGAATTTCCGAAGAAGATACGGAGCGAAAGCATCCCCGGAATGAGCTCGAACTCAAGCTGCACTTGATATGGCAAGAAGTACTTCAGTTAGATACTATCGGCGTCGACGACAATTTCTTCGCTCTGGGCGGCGATTCCATATTAAGCATTCAATTTATTGCCAAAGCCCGTAAAGAGGGCATCCACCTTACTCCGAACCAAATTTTTGACAATCAGACCATAGCCGGTCTGGCCCAGTATCTTTCGGACAAGGAAAAACAGATCGAAGAATGGGATTACCTCGTTGCGCTGCGGAAATCAGGACATGAAAAGCCGCTGTTCTGCATACATGCCGGCGGCGGACATGTATTTTTCTACAATGTTCTGACAAAATACATCGGTGCGCACCGCCCCATTTACGCGTTACAGGCGTCGGGCGTCTACGCGGGAATGGAAATGCACCATAGTATCGAAACTATGGCGAAAGACTATTTACAGGCCATTCGTTCGGTGCAACCTTCAGGTCCTTATAACATTATGGTATATTGTTTCAGTGTGGCCGTAGGTCATGAAATGGTGATTCAATTGACGCGGGCCGGGGAGACCGCCAACCTGATCGTGATGGACACCATGACCGACCCGTGGAAACTTGATACGGGTGACCGATTACGCATGCGGATCAAAAGTTTTGCCAAACGCCTATTTGCTAGTCCGATAAAGACCGTTCGGGGAATGGTACAGGAAAGAATAATACAGATAAAGTTAAAGATGCGCCAGAAAATGGCAAAGGGCGACGATAAGACCTTAGCGGAACTCAACGCCAACCTAGCGCGTATCTGTGAAAAATATAATTGGCGACCGCATCACGAAAAGGTAACCGTATTGCTCACCGATAAACCCGACGCCGGTATTAATAAGGAAGTCATCGGCTCGTGGAAAAAAGTAGCCTTGGGCGGGGTACAGATTGTGCCGGTCAAGGGCGACCATATCGACCTTTTCGCAGAGCCGGAAGTGGAGGCCGTAGCGGGAAAGATCGACGAGCACTGTATTTGAAAGTCCAAACAGGAGTGGCAGCTTTGAAAACTACCAGATTTTAAAACCATAGAAATGCCCCATATAGCAGTCGTAGTTTCCGGTCTTTTAGGCCGAATGCATTCCGGTTTCGAGCTGATTTCGCGATTGGAAGGCGAAGGGCATCGCGTCACCTGTCTC
>JBATUY010000457.1:0-4176 GCA_049671465.1 Pricia sp.
TCCTTGATGCGGGGCGAGCCGTTGCCGAAAACCATGGGTACCCGTAAAATTGCCATTTTCTCTTGGGGCAGCCGAAGCAGCATGTTCTCGATTTTGATTTTCAGCCGGCCGAAGACACTTTCGGAAAGGGTTTTGTCGTATTCGTAGGACGGATATTTACGGTAGGCATCAAAAACGTTGGCCGAAGAGAGAAAATAGAGCATGCAATCGTTTTGCGAAATATATTCCACGATATGCTGATGGGCCTGTATCTGGGCGGCAAAATTGCCGCGTAGGGTCGATATGATGACGTGGGGCCGAACGTTTTCCAACAAGGTGAAAACATCGTCTTCTTCCATGTCATACCGGAAGAATTGCTGATTGCCTTCAAAAGCCTTTCGGGCGGTGAAATAGGTGCCGTAGGTATCAAAATATTTGCAGAGCTCCTTATAAATCGAATTGCCTAGAAAGCCACTTGCACCTAAAATGAGAATTTTTTTGTTTCCTTCGTCCTTCTTTCGCCTTCCTTTCGCCATAGAAATAGTTTAACCTTTATAGAACGGTAGTTTCACAACGGTCGCCGGTACCGTATTCTTCCGAATTTGGATTAGGATTTTATCGCCGGGCTTAGAAAAATCAGTAGGCACATAGCCCAATCCGATACCCTTGTTCAATGATGGCGACATGGTACCCGAAGTCACCGCGCCGATTTTTGTGCCTTGCGCATCAACGATATCATAGCCCTGACGGGGTATGCCTCTTTCCTCGAGCTCAAAACCGACGAGCCGGGTGTCGTAGCCTTTTTCTTTTGCCTCGGCCAAAGCCTTGCTGTTGACAAAATCTTTGGTGAACTTGGTCGTCCATCCCAATCCCGCTGACAAGGGCGAAGTAGTATCGTTGATATCATTTCCGTAGAGACAGTAGCCCATTTCGAGGCGTAGGGTATCGCGGGCACCCAGACCTATGGGTTTTATGCCAAAATCCGCTCCCGCTTCGAAAACTTTGTCCCATATTTGTTGGACTTCGGAGTTTTTGCAATAGATTTCAAATCCGCCAGAACCGGTATACCCCGTTGCGGAGATGATAACGTGCTCGATGCCCGCAAAATCTGAGACGACGAAATTATAGAATTTGATTTCCGATAAATCTACCGAGGTCAGGCTTTGCATGGCCGCGATGGCTTTAGGTCCTTGAATGGCCAATAGCGAAAACCCGTCCGAGATGTTCCGCATTTCGGCTCCGATGCTTTCGTTGTATTTTGAAATGTGCTGCCAATCTTTTTCGATATTCGAGGCATTGACCACCAAGAGATAGGTTTCCTCTTTTATACGATAAACGAGAAGGTCATCGACAATGCCTCCGGTCTCATTGGGCAAATAACTATATTGGGCTTTTCCAGTGGTCAGCTTTGAAGCGTCGTTCGAGGTGACCTTTTGAACCAAGGCCAATGCTTTCGGGCCTTCTATTAAAAATTCGCCCATGTGCGATACATCAAAAACGCCGACACCCTTGCGAACCGTTTCATGTTCGGCATTGACGCCTTCGTAGGAAACGGGCATGTTATATCCCGCAAACGGAACCATTTTCGCGCCGAGGGCGATATGGGTTTTGGTAAGCGCCGTATTTTTCATAGGTGCGAAATTTTATGCAATTTTAATTCAAGTAGTTCAGGTTCATTGCCGCCAAGGTCTACTGTTAACGCCAAGCGCTATCGCCAACGTCAACTAAGTTGCAAAGCTATTGAATTATTTAAGCAATGTAGAGTTGCAGGTTATGATGTTTTACACAATATTTGTGAATAGTCCGGAAATCATATCCATTTAAAAAATAAAGACCATGTTCAAACTTCGTGTGCTCCTGTCAATAGTATCCTTTGCCTTTATGCAACTAAGCGCCCAAGATATGCCGACGGATTTTCTGTCCGCCGATTTTCATAAGCAACGCAGAAACTTGGTACGCGAGATGATGCCGACCAATAGTGTGGCCGTCATTTTTGCCAATGCCGAGCGGAACAGGGCCAATGATGTGGATTATATCTATCACCAGGATCCGGACTTTTATTATCTGACCGGGTATAAGGAGCCCAATGCGGTGCTACTGATATTTTCAGAGGACCAAAGTTCCGAAGACGGCGTGGCCTACAATGAGGTGTTGTACGTTCAGGAGCGTGACCCGAGGGCAGAGCAGTGGAACGGCAAACGGCTGGGTGTCGAAGGCGCGAAGTCACAATTAGGTTTTGAGACCGTGTTCAATGGAAGTGAGTTCGCCAAAACCACAACAGATTTTAGAAATTTCGACGCGGTGCTGTTCTTCGACTTTAAAAATGATTATCGGGATACTAGAGATGGGGCCGACCTTTTTGATTTGATCGGACAGTTCAAGGAAAAGGCGGATTATCCCTCGGATTATGACCCTGCCAAACAACGATTATATTCTATGATCAAATCGACGGATGTGGAAAATAGCGCCAATGTCGCACAGATTTTGGGAAGATATCTCAATCGGGACGAAAATTTGAAAAAGGATGCCCTTCTCACCGGCTTCGTGAACGCTAAGGATGATCAGTTGCGCGATGAGATAAAGGCAAAAGTCGACCTTGAATTGAAAGCGAACAATCTGAACTCCGCCGCGCTTGACGAAATTATGTCCACCCTACGCGAAACAAAAACGGAAGAGGAGATGGTGCTATTAAAAAAGGCCATCGAGATTTCGGCCGTAGGCCAGGTCGAGGTGATGAAGGCCATGCACCCGAACATGTCGGAAACCGAGATTCAGGGCGTTCACGAGTTTGTATATAAGAAGTATGGCGCCGAGTACGAAGGCTACCCCTCGATTGTCGGTGGTGGTAACAATGGTTGCATTCTACATTACATCGAGAACAACAAGCCCGAGGTCGGTGACGACTTGGTGCTAATGGACCTTGGGGCCGAATACCACGGATATACCGCCGACGTTACCCGAACCATTCCGGCCAACGGAAAATTTACGAAGGCGCAAAAGCAGATCTATGATATCGTATACGAGGCCCAAGAGGCGGGAATCAAGGCCAGTGTGGTAGGTGCTCCTTTTCAAGCTCCGGGCCAAGCGGCCAGTAAAGTGGTCACCGAAGGCTTAGTCAAATTGGGTATTATTTCAAAGGAGGAGGATGCAAGAACCTATTTTCCCCACGGTACTTCCCATTATTTGGGACTGGATGTTCATGATAAAGGTACGTATCAACCCTTCAAACCGAACACCGTGATCACCGTTGAACCGGGCATTTATATTCCCGAAGGTAGCGATTGCGATAAAAAATGGTGGGGCATCGCCGTTCGTATCGAAGATGATATTCTGATTACCGATGAAGGTCCGGTCAACCTGTCGGCCATGGCGCCAAGAACGACCAAGGACATTGAAAAAGTAATGGCGCAATCTAGTGCTTTGGATGATTTTGAGTTGCCGGCCTTAGATTAAGTTGCCGGATCTTGGACGGATAATGTCTGTACGAGCGCAGTCTGGAACTCCATGCGGTAGCCCGCTAATTAGGTCTCGACTGCCCTCGATGTGACAACAGTTTTTCTAATTTTTTGAAGCAATTTGATTTCTTGTCACGCGATAGAAGTGCACTACTTGTCTCCCAGTAAAAACCCTTTCAATTCCCCGTAATCTTGAATTCGGATGGATTTCTTCTCCTTGTCCATCACCGTTTTTATTTGAGGTGGAATTTCCAGCGTCGTCCCGATAGTATCCTCGACCACATCGGAAAATTTCACCGGATGCGCGGTTTCCAAAAAGATGCCATAGGTATCCGGATGGTTTTCTTGATATTTCTTGAGGCCTAGATAGCCAACGGCACCATGCGGGTCGGCGATATATCCGTTGCCCTTATAAATTTTCAGGATGGCATTCCGGGTTTCATCATCTGTGAACGCGAACGAAGATAGGTTCTCTTTCAGTGCCTCAAAATTGTCTTGGTACAAATGCCGTATACGAATAAAATTGCTCGGGTCACCCACATCCATGGCATTTGAAATTGTGGCAGTCGAAGGTTTCGGATGGTATTCCCCGGTAAGCATAAATTCCGGAACGGTGTCGTTCACATTGGTGGCCGCCACAAAGTGTTTGACGGGCAAGCCCAGTCGCTGGGCGACCATTCCGGCGCAGATATTGCCGAAATTACCACTCGGAATCGAGAATACGAGGTCCTTATCCCTATGC
>JBATUY010000458.1:0-21844 GCA_049671465.1 Pricia sp.
ACCGGATAGGTCGACCGTGTTGCCGTTCCCGATGCTTAGGTCTGTGCCCGTTAACGTCAAGTTTTGGTCGTCCGTATTGTCCAAATAGCCGGACAGGTCTACGGTTCCGCCGTCCTCGAGGGTCAAGGTGTTCGTCGCCAACGTCAACTGTTGGTCGTCGGAACCATTATCATTTAAGCTGGAGAGGTCTACGGTTCGGGTATTACCATCTTCCAATGTAATGGTAAGGATATCCCCTGCGCCCAACGTAAAATCAGTAACTGTTTGGTCATCCGTGTTATCGAGATACGTACTTAAATTAACGGTTCCCCCATCTTCCAAAGTAAGGATGTTTCCCGCTAAAGTCAGATTCTGGTCATCCGTACTGCCGGCCGATAACTCATCTAATGCCGCTTGGGTATTGGTTGCCGTTAGTCCGGATGTTGAATTATCATACGGGTTGCTAGAAGCCCTAGTGTCTAAAATCACATCAGAACCATCGTTGTTCGTAAAGGTATACGTGCCGTTGCTGTTGTCCGTAATATTTGCCTTGGCTACTTTTTGGGTTGCACCGCTCTCATTGACATAGGTAACAAAACCATCATTGGTGTCGGTCAGATTCGTAATAGTCTCCGAAATGGTCACGGAAGAAACATTCAGGTAAAGTGCCCCATCCGTACCCGCAGCTATGTCGTTGTTGGCATCGGCACTGATCAAAGACGTCGATAGGGTCCCTCCATTATCGGTAATCGCTAGGTTTCCGGTGGTGGTCGCAATAGCTGTATTAAATTCATTGCCTAAATCGGCATCCGCGTCATTTACATTTATGCTAATGCTATTGCCATCTTCTATGCTGATATTTCCAGCCGTGCCGTCTGTAGAAAGGTTCTGATTATCGGTACTTCCCGCGGCCAGTTCGTTAATGGCGGACTGTACTTCTGTAGCCGTCAGACTTGAGGTCGTATTGTCATAGCTTACTTCAGCAGCGGTCTGGTCATCGGTACCTATATTGTTGAGGCTCGATAGGTCTACCGTACGGGTATTTCCATCTTGCAATGTTATGGAGAGGATATCCCCCGCACCTAGAGTAAAATCCGTAACCGTTTGATTATCTGTATCATCCAAATACGGAGTCAAATTTACCGTTCCGCCATCCTCCAAGGTCAGGATGTTGCCCACCAAAGAAATGGCCTGGTCATCCGTGCCCACCAGACTGGACAGGTCGATGGTCTCGTTGGTCCCGTTCTCGATGCCGATGGTAAGGTCGGTTCCCGAAAGGCCGGAGCCGCTGATGTTCTGGTCGTCGGTGGAGACAAAACCGGATAGGTCGACCGTGTTGCCGTTCTCGATGCTAAGATCTGTGCCCGTCAGGGTCAAGTCCTGATTGTCCGTATTGTCCAAATAGCCGGACAGATCAGCGGTTCCACCGTCCTCTAGGGTCAGGGTGTTGCCGGTCAAGGAAATTGCTTGGTCATCGGTCGATATGAAACCTGAGAGGTCGATGGTCTGCGTACCTCCGTCCTCTAGGGTAAGGGTAACAATATTGGTCGTGCCGTCAAGACTGAAATCAGTGATTGCCTGATTATCCGTATTGTCAAGGTATGTCGAAAGATCGACGGTTCCGCCATTTTCCAACGTTAGGATGTTGCCCACTAGGGAAATAGCCTGGTCGTCGGTGCCTACCAAACTGGACAGGTCGACGTTCTGAGATGTTCCGTCTTCGATACCTACGGTCAAGGTATTTCCAGCAAGTGCCAGGTTTTCTATGTTCTGGTTGTCGGTACCCACCAAAGCGGACAGGTCGACGGTCTGCGCCATACCGTTCTCAATGCCTACGGTCAAGGTATTTCCCGCAAGACCGAGGCTCTCAATGTTCTGGTCGTCCGTGTTGTCAAGAAATCCGCTTAAATCGACGTTGTTGCCATCCTCGATTTCGAGTGTATTTCCCGTCAGGGTCAGATCTTGATCGTCAGTTGAAACGAATCCAGAGAGATCGACCGTATTTCCATCTTCGATGCTTAGATCGGTTCCTGTTAAGGTGAGGTTCTGATCGTCGGTGCCTGCATTGTCCAAGGCGGAAAGGTCAACGGTCTGGGTGTTACCGTCTTCCAAGGTGATGGTCAAAACGTTTGTTGTACTATCAATGGCGAACGCGGTAATCGTTTGATTGTCGGTGTTGTCGAGATAGGTGGAGAGGTCTACCGTTCCTCCATCCTCTAAAGTAAGGGTGTTGCCCGTCAAGGAGATCGCCTGGTCGTCGGTGCCTACCAAACTGGACAGGTCGACTATCTCATTGGTCCCGTTCTCAATACCGATGGTAAGGTCGGTACCCGTAAGGCCGGAGCCACTAATGTTTTGGTTATCCGTGGAAACAAATCCAGAGAGATCCAACGTTCGGGTGCCTCCATCTTCTAAGGTCAAAGTAACGATATTTGTTGCTCCGTCAAGACTGAAATCGGTGATGGCCTGATCGTCGGTGTTGTCTAAATATGGAGTCAGGTCGACAGTACCGCCGTCCTCCAAGGTCAAGATGTTCCCAGCCGCTAAGGTCAGGGCCTGATTGTCGGTCCCAGCCGCCGCGAGTACCGCGGTGAAGTCGACCGTCTCGGTGCCGCCGTCCTCCAAGGTCAATGTCAGCTCGTTGGTCGTATTGTCGAGGCTGAAGTCCGTTACTTGCTGGTCGTCGGTGTTGTCTAGAAATGGGGTCAAGTTGACGGTACCGCCGTCCTCTAGGGTCAGGACGTTCCCGGCCTCGAGGGTCAATGCCTGGTCGTCGGTATCGGTTGCAGCTGCGAGAGCACCTAGTGACACACTGAGTACATTTCCATCGGAGTCCTCGAGTTCAAGGTCTGAACCGCTGATTTCAAGTCTATCGTTAGTAGTATTGGTATCCGCTGCCGCTAGTACCGCGGTGAAGTCAACCGTTTCTGTGCCGCCATCCTCCAAAGTCAAAGTCAGTTCGTTGGTCGTGTTGTCGAGGCTGAAGTCCGTGACCCGTTGATTGTCGGTATTGTCGAGATAGGCAGATAGGTCTACCGTGCCGCCATCCTCCAGGGTCAGGGTGTTGCCCGCCAAGCTCAGCGTCTGGTCGTCCGTGCCCACAAGACTTGAAAGGTCTATGGTCTCGTTGGTTCCGTTTTCGATACCGATTGTAAGGTCGGTTCCCGAAAGACCCGAACCGCTGATATTTTGGTCATCGGTGTTGTCTAGATATCCGCTAAGGTCCACATCGTTGCCGTCCTCAATCTCGAGGGTATTCCCGGTAAGTGTCAAGTTCTGGTCGTCGGTTCCCGCATCGTCAAAGGCAGAAAGATCTACAGTTTGCGCTGAACCGTTCTCAATGCCAACGGTCAAGATGTTTCCGGCAAGGCCGAGATTCTCGATGTTCTGATCATCGGTCGAGACGAAGCCGGAAAGGTCGACGGTGTGTGTTCCGCCGTCCTCGAGGGTCAAGGTGATGATATTTGTCGCTCCGTTAAGGCTGAAATCGGTGATGGCCTGGTCGTCGGTGTTGTCGAGATAGGGCGCAAGATCGACGGTTCCGCCGTCCTCCAAGGTCAGGGTGTTGCCCGCCAAGGAAATCGACTGATCGTCAGTGCCCACCAGACTGGACAGGTCAACGGTCTCGTTGGTACCGTTCTCGATACCAATTGTAAGGTCGGTTCCGGAAAGACCCGAGCCACTGATGTTCTGGTCATCGGTACCTGCGTTGTCCAACGCGGACAAATCCACAGTCTGTGTGTTCCCGTTTTCCAGGGTTATCGTCAGTACGTTCGTGATGTTGTCTAAACTAAATGCGGTTATAGTCTGGTCGTCAGTTCCTACTAAACTTGATAGGTCTACATTTTGCGATGTACCGTTTTCGATGCCAACGGTCAACGTATTTCCTGCAAGTGCCAGGTTCTCTATATTCTGATTGTCGGTACCTATTAAAGCGGAAAGGTCGACGGTCTGCGCCGTACCGCCTTCGATTCCCACCGTCAACGTATTTCCCGTAAGACCGAGATTTTCAATGTTCTGGTCATCCGTGTTGTCTAGATATGCCCCCAGATCTACGTTGTTTCCGTCCTCTATTTCAAGTGTATTTCCAGTTAGGGTCAAGTTTTGATCGTCGGTAGAAACAAATCCGGAGAGATCGACCGTATTTCCGTCTTCGATGCTAAGATTGGTTCCAGTTAAGGTGAGGTTCTGGTTGTCAGTACCTGCATTATCCAGAACGGAAAGGTCAACAATCTGGGTGTTACCGTCTTCCAAAGTGATAGTCAAAACGTTTGTTGTATTGTCTATGCTGAAGTCCGTGACCGTCTGGTCATCGGTATTATCCAAATAGGGCGTAAGATCAACGGTGCCGCCGTCTTCCAAAGTCAGGGTGTTGCCCGTTATGGTAAGTGCTTGGTCGTCGGTACCTACCAAACTGGACAGGTCGACTGTTTCGTTCGTTCCATTCTCGATACCGATGGTAAGGTCGGTTCCCGAAAGACCCGAACCGCTTATGTTCTGGTCGTCAGTAGATACAAAACCGGAAAGGTCGATGGTCTGCGTACCTCCATTCTCAAGGGTAAGGGTAATAATGTTTGTCGTTCCGTCAAGACTGAAATCAGTGATGGTCTGGTCATCGCTATTGTCCAAAAACGGGGTCAGGTTGACCGTACCGCCGTCTTCAAGGGTCAATATGTTTCCGGCTGTCAAGGTCAAAGCCTGGTCGTCGGTGCCCGCTGCGGCAAGTATAGCCGTAAAGTCGACTGTTTCCGTGCCGCCGTCCTCCAAGGTGAGGGTCAGTTCGTTGGTCGCGTTGTCAAGGGTAAAGTCCGTTACCTGTTGGTCATCGGTGTTGTCCAGAAAAGGGGTCAGGTTGACCGTACCTCCATCCTCTAATGTCAATATGTTACCCGCAGTTAAGGTTAGAGCCTGATTATCGGTTCCAATATTGCTAAGACCTGATAAATCAACCGAAACACTACCCCCATTTTCAAGTACCAGCGTCAATTGGTTGGTACTTGAATCGAAACTGAATGTCTGCAACTGCTGACTATCCGTCGAAGTCAACTCCCAAGACCCGCCATCCCAGAAATAGATCGTGCCGGTGTCGGTATTCACATAGATGTCTCCGGTATCGGCACCGCCGGGAGAAGTCATGCCCGCCGTAGTTACCGCAGTGCCACTGAGCACCTCACAGTTACATTGATCTTCGAGTGTGACCGTGGTCTGCGCTATGGCAAGTCCGGAAACCAAAAACATTAAGATTACAATAAAATTCTTCATGGCCATTACTTTACTTTGTACCGTATGGGTGTCGTATGTCATTATGCCTTAAGGCGGATACAATCTGCCTGCAGCGTTAATTTGATTCATTAAATTCCTAAGCGGTATACTTTTTCCGGTGATCTTGGCTTTGACTGGCATTTTTTGGCCATGTTGAAGAGGATGGGATAGCATCCTAAAAGCTGTTGGATTTTCTAGATGAAAATCTGGGTCGATTTCGGTTAAGTTACTTATGCTTTGGGTCGTGTGGAACCGGATCATGGGGAAACGGTTCACCTACACATGTTAAAATTAGCCCCCTAATGTGGGCATAAAAAATAATTGTTGTGTAACCGATAAAAAGTAGTGTAAAATGGTAAAAAGTTGAAGGCTTATCGAATTTCGTTTATCGATAATCTCCCTAAAATCAGTATGTTCGAAAGGTAAGCTGTACGAAAAATCGGATGTATGACATAGGGCACCTACCTAAAAAAAGAGCCTAATTCCTGTTGACCCTATGCGTTATTCGTCGATTGGTAATAACGGTCTTAACTAGAACCGTGAGCTCGGATCCATTCGAGGTTACGGCAGTACAAACTGTCCCCGAATTTGATATCAATACCCGATAAAGATTGCCGCTTTTATGTTGTTCTGGGTTGATGACGGTTAATGTAGCCGTTTGAGATCCGGAGTACTCCGCACCGTTCGTTAAATTCGTAAAGCTAGTACCACCATTGGTACTAACTTGCCATTGATAGTTGTCGGCATTGTTGGTTGTTACCGAAAAGGTGGCAGTATCGTTTACGAATACCGTTTGATCGGCAGGTTGCGTTACAAAGGACACTTCGGCAATGTCGGAAATCGTGTAGTTGCCTAAATCGACCGGGCATTCGTCGTTACCCCAGCGTACCCACAGATTGTAGGTTCCAGCCGCTAGGCCATTGTACGAAATCGAACCGCTATTGTCGGGCACATTGGCCTCGTAGGTGGTCTGGCCGTCGAGGCTGAATTCAATTGCAGATCGGTTGGGATGCTCTGGGAAATTAAAGGTAATACTACCATTGTCAAGTCCGCAACTGGCCGCGATGGTATTCACGGTAGCGGTAGGTGCAGACTCTACTCTCACCCTAACATCATCGGTGTCTTGGCATCCATTCGCATCGGTTACCGTTACTGAATAATCGATATTGATGTTGGCATTGGGATTTCCGTTCGGCGCAAATGTGATGCTGGCGGTTGTTTGTCCGGTGTTCCATAGATAGGTATATCCGGGCGTGCCGCCGGAAGGGGTTGCCGTCAAGGTTACCGAATCACCGTCGCATACTTCTCGGTCCGTACCCGCATCAACGTTTATATCCGTTACTGTTAAAACTGCGGTATCCGAAGTAACGATCGAACAATCCGTCGAAAGAACGACCCTGTAATTGTTTCCGTTTTCGGTGATGGATGGTCCGGTAACCGATAATGTCGCGGTAGTGGTTCCGGAATGGATGCCCGAATCCGTCAAATCGTTCCAATCGGTGCCATCGAACAACTGCCACTGATAGGTATCGACCCCTGTAGCGGAAACTTCAAAGGTGCTATCGTCTCCGAGACAGACCGTTTGATTACCGGGTTGTGTCGTAATATTGGGATCGCTAAACATGGTTACGCTGGTGACGTCGGTTATATTCAAGGTCGGATCACCGGGCATTCCACCGTATTCCACCACGTAGCCCTGGGGCTGGTAATTCCCGGAATTTGCCCCGGTATTCGTTAGGTCGTTCCAAGAGCCGTTTGCATTTACGTTCGGATGTGTTATGTGCGCGTAATCTTCGTCACCTTGTTGATTGGGCTCATTGGTGTTCCAAAATGCAAAATTAGGGGTACTTCCGCCTATGGCACCGTTCCAAAAATTAAGCCCTTGTCCTCCCTCGAGTTCACCCTCTGGTCCGGTGACCCATCGCCATTCGCCCTCGACCGCGGCATCGCTGCCTCCGATCCATCCGGTACCTGCCGCCTGTGATCCTGAAAAATCAGCTTCCTCTTGTGAGGTCAGTGTTGCCAAATATCCTTGTAGGCCGAAATAAGTACTCGCGCTTGCAGCGACCCTGGCGTCCGTCCATGTAATCCCCAAATCGTCAACGTAGAGATAATAGTGACCCGTACTCGGCAAGTAATTGGCTTCACCTACCGTAATCGAAAATTGCCTCCAGCCGGTGGGAGCCACGGCACTACTCGTATATTCTACTGCCGCAACGGCGGTCTCAAATTCTGCGTAGGAGGCGGGACCGGTAAGCACCAGCCTTCCTTGCATCGCATCAAAAGCCGCTGAAATGTTCGGGTGCGTGCCAGTTAGGGCCAATACATCCTCGCCCTCGATGTAGCCTACCGAAATCTGAATGTAAACCGCTGTTGTACCCGTATCGTCGGGATCTGTAATGCTTATGGTCTCGACAATGGGTACGGAATCGCCGGGACAATAGTTCTGGGCCCCGGTCGCGTCTACCACGGGAGGTTCGTCCGAATCGTCGACGGAATCCCTAAAATCTACATCCCCGGATATCGTATTGGCATCCGAATCACTGTCAGGTAATGCAATTGATCCTCCATTGGTGTTCAAAGGATTGTCTATGTTTCCTCCCGGATCCGCATATCCTGTGGTTGTATCGCTGGTATTGTCCAGTCCGTCACCATCCGCATCCGAACCAGATAAGGTAATACCGGCTTCTGTAGTATCGTCGGCCCCTTCATTATCACTATCGGTATCCATATAATCCGGCGTAGTGTCGGAATCGGAATCGACCGGAATCAGACCGTTCGGACCATAGGTGTCGTCAAGACCATCGTTATTGCCATCCGCATTCGACGGTGGGGTGTAGGCTAAAGTGGTCTGCGCTTCTACGTTATCGGGAATGCCATCTCCGTCACTGTCAAGATCGAGATAATCTTCTATACCATCGGAGTCGGTATCTTCACAGCCGTCACCGTAACTCGCCCCATATACGCGTGCCCCCTGTTGATAGGCCTCGATACGAATGTATTCCAGGGCACTACCAGCGACCGTGAACGAATATTTGGTGATACTGCCACTGGGGGTGCCATTCGCCGAGACAAGAAACCCACCGTTGCCGCCGGCAGCGTTTGAGCGCTGTATCTGCATATCGGAGGTGGCGGTCGAAGGATCGGCCCCGAGAAAAACATCGATTTGTGTTCCTACGGGCACTGCTTCAGGAAACCTCAGCAACAAAAGGGAATTGCCTCCCGGATAGGTAATGGGGTTTTGCGCATAAGAACTCCCCGGAATACCTTGGGCATTGGCTACATTACTGAAGTACTGGATATTGGTAGCGGTACGTACTCCGGTAACGGGTGAACTGCATTCGACCTCATCCAAGATACCGTCATTATCGCTGTCCACATCAAGGTAATTCGGCCTGCCATCGCCATCGGTATCGCAGGAGACCGTTCCGCCCTCCGCTGTCCATAAAATAGCCTTGACCAATAAGTCTTCCCCCGCCGCATTGAAGGGCCCTGGGTCATTGGAGTGTGGCACTATAGCCCTTCTACCGGGCGCATTGCCGGATTCCATTGCCTGGCCCGTCTCCCACACTGCTATGGCCTTGTTGCCATTGGGGTGGTTGGCCAAGGTGGTGCCAGAGGTAATATTTCCTGTGTGATAACTGGCGTTGCCGATGTCGTAGTTCCCCAAAGGTAAACCTGCTGTAATTGGGTGGGCATTACTGACGATATTCACGACGGTAGCATTGCTGGACCCCCCGGAGACCCCACCCAAAATATCGTCATGAAGTGCTTGTTCGCTGGTAATGATTCCTTTTGTGGTAGTGGTAAGATTGGCGACGTTGGCAAGCGCGGTATTACTATTGACATCCTCATAAAGAAAGGTGACATCGTAATTGTCGGCGTTGCCCCCTACCCCATCGTCGACAACGGTTACTGAATGGCCCATGGCCTCTAGTTTGGCGATCGTGTTCTGTTGTTCAGGGGTCGAACCGGTGCCGTTGGTGACCCACAGAATGGAATAGGGGCATTCGACCGAATCCAAAATACCGTCGTTGTCATCGTCGGAATCGGATTCGTCGGGAATACCATCGTTATCGGAATCCGGGGGGATATCGGCTGTAATGGTCAAAACCGGTGCTCGGGATGCGTCACCGTTGTACGATTCGGCGGTACGTTCCCCGGATCCGGAGAAACCAAAGACCATGGCGTTGCCACTGCTCCAACCGCCCCTATTGACAATTTCCTGCACTATGGCGGTCAAATCCGGTGTTCGTTGGGCGGCGCCAGCTTCGCCTACGGTATTCCATGGGGGGATATTATTCCATGCCACCGTTGCCGTAGTCGGTGTTCTGCCGGATATATTTCCGTTAGCGCTGGTGAAGGTCGCGGCGTTATTGGCATCTTGGCCGAAAATGGTTACGGAGGTAGCACCCGAATCGGATTCGTCGACCGTAAACTGAATCGATGCGTTTAAAATAAGAGTACCTTGGGGGATATTGAGGTTATCGAAACGAACGGCCATTATTTGGGCATTACCGCTATCGCTGCCCAGCTCCAAGTCGGTACTGCCCAAGCTCATACTACCATCGGAGAAACGCTCTTCGGCATCATCGCTGGCCTGGTCGATTTGAGAGGTTAGGGTTGTCTGAGCCGAGGTAGCTACCATTCTCAATAGGCAAACGATAAAAAATAATCTACTCAGGTATTTCTTGAAAATACGGGGTTTCACAGATGGTTTTTTGGTCGGGTCCGCAGACTTCAGGTAGTTTTAATATCCTGCAAAAATTCGGTTCAGTATACAAAAATACTGCAATACCCTTCCGAAGAAAATAAATGTTGTAAAGCAAGAAAAAGATAGTGTAAAAATACCTGTAGTTGATGTTAGACTACTTTCACAGTAGCGTTTAGCTCGTTGTAAACCAATAATCTGCGAACGATATTGAAGCAAGTTTGAGTCGCTTTGGTATCTTCAAAGGCAACGTCAATCTTTTTTGACACGATAGGTTATTCTTCTGTTTGTAATGACGGTCGGTATATTTACAATACTCAGGGGAGAAAACTCAGAAGTAGAACCGGAAATAGTTGCCGTGGTCGTAATCAGGGTTCCTTGAGGCAATGCCATGGGTATCGGCACAACAAAACGAAACTTATTGGTGGCATCGGTATTAGCATCTAAATCAACATAGGTAGATGTGTCCGTTCTTGTATCAGATGCTGAACCTTCGACAACTGTGGCAAGATAGGTCTGACCTTCACCATAATCGCTTGACAGGCCAAGCCGATTATCGCCATCTACGGCTGTGCCTTCTGAAATATCGGAAATAAAAATTTCAATGGTGGCACCAGGTCTCGACCATCCCTCTAAGGTTAAATTGGTACCCGATATATGAGCCAATGAGACTACCGGGAAATTTGTATTACCATTGGCCCCGTTATCGGCATCGTTCAAATCATTCAGGGTTACGCCATCTCCGTTATTGGCACTGAGATCGATGCCCAAACCATCTGTAAACGTGCCGTTAGCATATATGGAGTTTCGTGATATCAAATTACCAGTCGTATTACCACCTGCTAAAACAATACCTACTTTTGAATTTGAATGAATGATATTATTTGAAATAATGTAGTTATCGCCCCTACCTCTCACCCCTATTCCATTACAACTGGTATTGAGTCCATTGTTTCGAACCGTGTTTTCACTGATAATTGCATTTGAGGCACCTGTGTCACTATCAATACCTGCTGATGCTCCACGTTCGATCAGATTTCGTCGGATAACTACGCCTGAACCACTCAAGAAACGAATATTTTCATCACAGGCATTAAGTCTTCCGTTATCGGTAAAGTGGTTGTCTTGTAAAATACTAGAAGTACCTCCGTCGATTCGAACACCTGACGTAGTATTGAAGGCGATATAATTTCGTTCCACAATAATTTCTCCTCCTGTAATCTCAATGCCGTTATCTATATTTTGTCCAGAAGCATTACCATCGGCATTGACACCGATACCATTTTCGCTTAGAGTCGCATTACCTGAAATCATCTCGATACCCGCGTTATTGTTGGCATAAATCGCTAGGTTTCTGATTTCAATAGCAGTGCCCTCAATTTTAAATACGTCACCTCCGTTTCTGTGTACCTGAATTTCAGGAAGTTGGTAGTCGGGAAGGACGCTGGCAGATGTACCTACGTTCGCTCCTCCCGAACCCATGGTTCCCAGGTTGGTATTTCCGGAATATGCCGTTTGAGTGCGCCCGTCAATTTTAGTATTAGCCCCCGTAATCGTACTTAATGGATTTCCATTGGAAATAAAAATGTCAAAATAACCACTGGCAAAATTAGGATCTGCGCTTCGGCCCAACGGATCTGTGGTAGTTGGTATCATAAAAATAGACGTGTCATCGCCGGTCGAAGGATTGAAAATACTGTTGCCCTCGATATCCATGGTCAATGCGTCGTAGGTCTCTCCTAAGTTGTTGGCGTTAACAATAAATTGCTCTAAAGAGCCCTGACCGTCTTCATTTGAATTAACTATGGTATTGAAGTTAAAACCGAAATCTAGATTGGCGACACCTCCGTTGTTAATTATTACGACACTTACCGACTGTGCTCCCGCTAGTGTTCCAATACCGCTATCACTTGTTGACGGATTTGCACCACCTATCTCATCAGTAAACTGATTTAGCGTAGTTCCATCGTATGCCGTTCTAAAAGTTTGAACGGCGTAGCAGGCCGTGCAGGCCACTCCCCCATCCCTAACAGAACGGAGGGTTTGGTTCACCACTCGCAAGGAATAGCTGCCATCGGCCATACCCCCAAAGTCATAATTTCCCTCTGAGTTGGAGGTTGTGGTTTGACTTAGAGTACCGGTACTGTCATAAAGCTCAAGGGTTACCCCTTCTACTCCTTTACTACCGAGCGCGCCCGCCAAAGGCCTACCAGCTCCACCAGGATAGTTAATATCCTCGAACACGTTACCAGAAATCAGATTAGCTTCTACCTTTAAAACTACGGCATTTGAAATCACGAAATCTTGGCCCATCGCAACGTTAGCCGTAATCTCGGTATCTCCCGGATTCAGGTACGGTGATAGATTAAAGGTATCCCAATCAAGACCGTAAGTATTCGAAATATTGATAGGACTACCAATTACCGTATTATCGTAAATCGTCGAGTTATACGGATTGTTGCCGGTCTGGCCTCCGTCTCCGGATAGAACCGTATTGGGAAATGAGGGTGTAGTTACGGATAGATTTTCAACTACGGTTCCAGTTCCTGCTCCTGCTATATTGGCATCACCTTCCCAAGATAAAAAGGAAGCTTTGGCCCCTGTACCGCTTATGGCGTAAAATGAATCTAGGGTATAACTATTCGCATCGTCGCTTATGCCATCGAATCCTTGATACAAATTTATTGTAGACACCGGAAGGTTTACCACATCTTCATAAAAGACCATTAGCCCCCAGCCGCCGAGAACCGTTGCCGTATTACAATAATCGGGACCGATATTGTCGTTATCGATCGTCAAATCGGTAAAAGTAAAATCAGCCGTATTAATATTGGCCTTGTTTTCTACTATAGTAGTCACATCACTCACATATCCGAAAAATTGGCGATCCCCAAGAAACGTAGTGTAAGCTTCATTGGCCGTAACATTCTGGCCGTCGAAAGTAACGTTATCGTCAGGAACTATGCTCGAATGGGCCCAATACAAATACGCTTTTTCTATCGTAGCCCCAACTGGTATATCGGTTAAAAGCGCTGCCTGTGAACTTGTTGTTATCGCGCAAGCATCCGTATCATTAGACGCAGTTCTTAAAGATCCACCCGTTGAGGTATAGTCAAAATGCCCGTTGAACTCACGAACCAATTCCAGAGGTGTATTACCATTTAAATCATTATCATTGATGGTACCGGTACCAACGGCAGAAATATCTACAGAGGGATTTGTTGCGCTCAAAAAATTAATACTGTAGGTTTCGGAACTTGTTTCTATATCCGTATCATCCGTTATATTGACGGTAATCGTTCGCGTACTGTTTAGGGATCCATCAAAACTTAATGTACCGCTGGTAATGGACGCATAATCACTTCCTCCTAATGCCGTTCCATCCGCTGTTTGGTACGTTACGGTATAAGGGCCTGATCCGATGCGGGTATGGGTTACCGTAAAGTCGGCCGTTCCCGCATCTTCGTCGACGGTAACGTCATTTATGGTCAATACAGGGCCTTGATCAACACAAGAAATAGCAATTTCCCATCCGTCAGCTGTAACACTGCCATCCGAAGTAAATCTAAAAGTAAGGCAACCTGTCGTATCGAAAGATCTGAGGGACGCGGGTGGGGGATTTCCGTTATCATACTGGCCTAAGAGCGTTCCGGAAGTATCTGTTCCATTGTATACATATAAAAAGTCAAAATTGGCCTCTAAATCAAAAGCGGCGAAGGCAATGCTGATATCCTTTGCCGAAGTATCCGGACATATGGTATGCACTCTATCTTGATTGTTCGGATATTCTGCGCCGAGTCCACCAGGATCTAAAAAGGTTGCATTACATGTATTCGTTACCGCCCCGTCCGTAATAATAAGTCCATCGTTATCGATTATAGTTCCCGTACCGTTATCGGAAATATCTACAGAACTATCGGAAGAAGCGGTGAACAGTACACTGTATGACTCAGAAAGATTCTCAACCGTCACATCATCGGTAATGTTTATGGTAATCTGCTCCGTATCGTTAGCATTACCGTTAAAGTTCAAGGTGCCACTATTGGCCGTAAAATCGCTTCCCGCTATTGCCGTACCGTTTTGAGTCGTATAATTGACCGTAAAAGGACCACCGGTATCTTCAACGGTATGTCTGACCGTGAATACCGCCGTACCCTCATCTTCATTAACGCTTACATCATCAATGGTCAAGACCGGTGGAAACGTCGCCGAAAATTGTACGTTATCTATAAAAATACTCTCGCCACCATTCCAATCGGTATCTCCCCTGAAAAATAATATTCGTGGGTTGGATGCGATTTCGGCCGCCGTCAAATTGTAACTTCTTGAACCGCTATCGGAAGTGTTCAAATCGAAAATTAGATTGAACGTATTAGCACCGGGATTCCATATATAAACCAATAGATTCTCATCACCCCTGCCCGTGGCGTCATAATCAAAGGTCAAAGTAGCCGAGGATGCGCCAGCCAAGGGCGCCCGACGATATATAAATCTATCATCTAAATCCCTAAATCTAAGCCTATTGCCCAATACTCGAATGGCACCGCCGCTCGGATTGTTGTCATCTCGGCCCTCAATCCAATCTGAGGAAAAGTTACTATTGCCATCCTGATTAGAGTAAGATACATTACTGAACGTATCACGATAAGTTCGCTGACCATATATGAATGGGGCCAGTAAAAGAAAACATACGAGCAAGCTCTTGCTATGCTTCATTTTTAAATTGTAGGTTACGTGCAGGTTTCCTTGCGTAAAACGGACTTTTGGTTTCGTTGTCGATAGCCGTTTATCTTAGTAACTGATTAAACGGACCGGTAGTATGGTATAAAATTATAGCGTACTACCAACCAAAAAAAATAATTGTTGTGTAAGCCCGAAATACCAAAGTGAAAAGACAAAAAGGTCGGGTTGGGCAGTAATAAAATCAGCTAGTCTATATGAGTTCCATTATCGTTAAAAACAAGAAAGGCAGCCGAATTGGCTGCCTTTCTTGTTTATTAAAATGATATCTATTCTAAAATAATAAACTCCGATCGGCGGTTCAGCTCATGCTGCGCCGAGCTACATGCTACCCCGTTGGAGCATTGATTAATGAGTTTGGTCTCCCCGAAACCTTCGCTGGTCAAGCGGTCTTTTGCGATGCCTTTTTTGACCATATATTGCACCGTAGCCTCCGCCCTTTTTTTCGAAAGCCAAAGGTTATATGAATCTTTGCCCCTACTATCGGTATGGGCATTGACCTGAATTTTTAGACTGGGATATTTTTCCATGGCCGCTATGACTTTTTCGACCTCGACTTCAGAATCCTTACGGATATTGTATTTATTATAATCAAAATATATCACACTGAGCTGCAAGAGTTTCGACAAATCATCGCCAAACCCTGCCGAAACCGTGTTCCGCTCCAACAATAAATCGACCGTCTTCGGCTCTCCCTTCGATTTTCCGAAATATTCTTCCGAGGGAATGAAGCCCTCCATTGACCCCCTTACGAAATTACCTTGATTACAGTTCAGCGCTACGGTATATCGGCCTTCGGTGTCGGTGATGACCGAAGAAATCGCTTTGTTGTCTTCGTCGATGACCTTTACCGTGGCACCAATCAAGATTTCGTTGGATAATTTGTCCCTAACGGTTCCGCTGACCATTTGTTTACAGCCCAGCAACAGGGGTTTAGCTTCCAGAAATTCGTAAATATCATCGCCACCTTGACCTTCGGGACGGTTGGATGCAAAATAGCCCCGCTTGGTCTGTTCATTGATGACAAAAGTAAAATCGTCGTAGGCACTATTGATCGGCTCCCCGACGTTGGTAACCTCATCTTCGGAACTTCCGTTTTCCATTTGAATGGCGAAGACATCTAAGCCTCCCAGACCGGGATGGCCGTCGGATGAGAAATATAGTACCTCTTTTTTACTGATAAAGGGAAAGGTTTCCCTTGCTGAGGTGTTGATGCTGTTTCCTAAATTCTCGGGGGTACCGAAACTTCCGTCTTCGTTGATCGCTACTTTAAAAATATCCGATTCGCCCAAGGTGCCGGGCATATCGGAAACAAAGTAGAGCGTCTTTTCATCGGGACTGAGGGCCGGATTTGCTACGGAATAGGCGTCATCGTTAAAAGGAACTTCCTCAATGTTCGACCAGACATCGTCGACCATGGTGGCCCTGAACATTTTAAGACGTATTATATCTTTTTTAGATTTTTTATCCTCTAGGCTATTTCGCGTAAAATAAAGCGTTGAACCATCTTTGGTGGTAATCGAGGTCGACTCGTGAAGACGGGTGTTTATTGGATCTCCCAACTTAGTGACCAATCCCGCGCTAGCACTATCGGCATTTACTTTGTACAAATCCAAAAAGGCTTTGGAGGTCCAGGTATGTCGGTAGCGGGCAAAATTACCGGTATCGCGGTCCGAAGAAAAAATGAGTCCTTCTTTGTAATAGGATGGCGCGAATTCGGTATATGGGGAATTATAACGAAACGGAGCTACATTGAACCGTCCGGAATTCTTTTTGATTTCTTTTAGATAGTCCCTTTCACTCGTATAGACGGAAGCTCCTTCATCATTCTTTGTAGCTTCAACAAATTGCGCCATCATGGCGTTGGAAGCTTCGTAGTCTTTTAGCGTTTTCAGCGTTTGGGCATACCTGAAATAGTACTCGGGAGACGTATCGTCGGGATAGTCGGATACCAAACGCTTGTAGGTATCCGCGGCATCTTCATAATCGGCGTTGAAGTAATAGGAATTGCCCAGTTTTTTGAGCAAATCAGCGGAAACATACCCCCTATCCAACACTTTTTTGTAGATATCGATGGCCGGACTAAAAGAAAAAGCCTCATATTTCTCATTGGCCCTGCTAATGAGTTTTTCTTGGGAAAGCCCCTTAAAACCACATAGAACGGCAATTAAAATAACTATATAAATCCTTTTGATCATGTGCCCCAAATTCAAATTACAATATGGTAGTAGGTTTTAAAACTTTTTGGTGACCTTTCTTAAAAAGTCGTATTACGGATTATCAATTTATTTAAAAGAAACGTGGCGAAACCAACTTTTCAAAAGACCTCAGCAGTTCCCATCGCAGAAATACCTCAAAAGATCCACTGCTGAACTGCTGGGCGCCAAAATCGGTGATTTCCCTATCGTACGCCAAGCCCAACATAATCTGGTCGGTTAATTGAAACCCAGCCAAGGCGCTGACTGCGGCATCCCACCGGTAGGCGGCTCCGAAAGAGAACTTTTCCGCAAACAAAAAATTAGCCGAGACATCGACCTGTAACGGAGCCCCCCCAACAACTTTCGTAAGCAAGGCCGGTTTCAATGTAAGATTGTCGTTCAAATCGAAAACGTAGCCCGTAATCAAGTAAAAGTTTACCCGGTCTTTGGCCAAAAAATCGATTTCATTGGCATCGGAGTTTTCATTGTCAAAATGTTCGGTTTCCAAAAGATTCGGCGCTGAAAGACCTGCATAGAACTTATTGGTGTGATAGTAAACGCCCAGGCCAATGTTGGGCGAAAACCGATTCTCGATATTGTCGGTAGCTACAATTTCCTGAAATTGGGGGTCATTGCGCTGCCGTAGCCTCTCATAGTCTAAATTCAACAGATTACCTCCCACTTTCAGACCAAACGAAAGTTTACCGGTCAACGAGACATCGACGGTGTACGAAATGAGTCCGTCTATATATGTTTCCTGAACCGTGCCTTCGCCGATTTTGTCGTTCACGATCGAAAGTCCGTACCCTATATTACTATTCCGTACAGGGGAATGAAGGTTAAAGGTAAAGGACTGTGGCGCACCGTCTAGCCCCACCCACTGCGACCTGTATAGCCCCGCAATACTCAGTTGCCCTCGCGAACCGGCATAAGCAGGGTTAACGCTCATCGTATTGAACATGTATTGGGTATATTGGGCATCTTGCTGTGCCTGGGCCGTATCCCAAAAAATGACCATGAGGAAAAGGGATGCTAAAAGGCTCTTTTTGACAATCATAAATCGCTTTATCGTTTATTCGTACGCTTATTGGCTAATGTAGAGATACCCGCTTTCGGTTTCGTGCACATCATTTACTGTGTCGTACTCAAATATATAAAAATATACTCCTGCGGGTAAGTACTCATCGGCGTTTACCGTGGTTCTACCTTTTGACCTGCCGTCGAAGACATTATTCTGGTTGTTGTAGTCCTCGCCTTCAAATACGGCAATGCCCCAACGGTTGTAAATCTTGATACTATTGTTCAACGCAAGGTCAACGTTTTCAATCCAGAGAAATTCGTTTTTTCCATCTCCGTTCGGCGTTACCATTTGCATCACGACAATATCCCTGTTAGTAGACTCATCGGGATCGAGATAGCTAGGTATGCCGTCATCGTCGATATCATCATCGGTAGGGTCTCCATTACTATTTCCGTCTTCTTCTGCCGTGTCTATACCATCGCCGTCGTCGTCAACATCACGATAATTTACATCTTCGGTACCATCGGTATCCGGTAGTTGGTTGGCCGGATCATCGATGCCATCGTTAAAGTTGAAACCATCGTCAATGCTACCGTGCTCATATCCGTCGTCTAGACCATCGCCGTCGGCGTCCGTACCCGTAAATGTCTGGTCGGGAATACCGTCAAAATTAAAATCGTTACCCTCATTGTTGTCCGGTACAAGGTCGTTATCACTATCCGTGTCGCTATAATCGGGATTGTCATCGCCATCGGTATCTACCGGGTCAAGACCCTCTGCATATGCCGTGTTCAGACCGTTATTTGCTTCATAAGTGGCCGCGTCATCGTCGTTCGGAGCTGTATAGCCCTCCGTTGTCTGCGCTTCTATATTATCTGGTAGGCCGTCATTGTCCGCATCCATATCTAAATGGTCGGGACGACCGTCACCGTCGCTATCGAGCGGATCGGTCAGCGGGTTGTCGTCACCATCGAGGTTCGGGTCTTCAACGGTATCTAGAATACCATCGTTGTCATCGTCAAGGTCTGCGGAATCGGCCACACCGTCACCATCGGTATCTGTATCAACATTCGGATCGTCATTGTTATCTAGGTAGTCGGGCGTACCGTCGCCATCGGTGTCATCATTGGTTGGGTCACCGTCTCCGTCGGCATCTTCGTCGGGCGTATCGATGCCGTCGCCATCATCGTCGATATCGCGATAGTTCACATCTTCTGTGCCATCGGTATCGGGCAGGTCGTTGGCCGGATCATCGATGCCATCATTAAAGTTAAAGCCATCGTTTACGCTTCCATGTTCGTAGCCGTCGTCAAGTCCGTCTGCATCGGTATCTACACCGATGAAGGTTTGGTCCGGTTCCCCATCGAAATTATAGTCGTTGCCTTCATTGTTATCGGGTACCGAATCATTGTCACTGTCCAAATCGATATAATCCGGCAAATCGTCGCCATCGGTATTTACGGGCAAGTGCTCTTCCGGATAGGCCGAATTCAGGCCATTATTGGAAGCATAGGTTTCCGCATCATCGTCATTGGGCGCGATATAGCCGTCCGTCAATTGTGCCTCGACATTATCGGGAATGCCGTCGTTATCGGAATCGATATCCAAATGGTCGGGGAAACCGTCTCCGTCGGTATCGGTCGGGTTGGTAAGCGGGTCATTGTCCCCATCGGTATTCGCATCCTCTATGTTATCGGTAAGTGCATCGTTGTCGTCATCAATATCGACGCTGTCGGGTACACCGTCGCCATCGGTATCTAAAGAATCGTTGCTAGGGTCTAGGTAATCGGGAATACCATTGCCATTGGTATCGTCATTAGTGGGGTCGCCATCTTCGTCGAGATCTTCATCGAAGGTGGTTATACGGTCACCGTCATCGTCAATATCGCGATAGTTCACATCTTCGGTGCCGTCGGTATCCGGCAGGTCACTGGCCGGGTCGTCGATTTCATCGTTGACGTCAAAACCATCATTGGTATCGCTACCTTCATACCCGTCGTC
Source organism: Pricia sp. (assembly GCA_049671465.1). GTDB lineage: Bacteria > Bacteroidota > Bacteroidia > Flavobacteriales > Flavobacteriaceae > Pricia. Next base: position 19,913 of record JBATUY010000458.1, read on the forward strand.
AAGACCGTCTCTATCAACATCGGAGCCGGTCAACACCTGATCGGGCGTACCGTCAAAATTAAAATCATTACCTTCATTGTTGTCGGGTACCCTATCATTATCGCTATCGGCATCAATATAATCCTCGATGTCTTCGCCATCTGTATTTACGGGTGTCAAACCTTCGGGATAGGCAGAATTCACACCGTTGTTCGCTTCGAAGGTGTCAAAATCATCTTCATTGGGGGGAATATAGTCGTTGGTGGTCTGTGCCTCGACATTATCGGGAATGCCGTCGTTATCGGAATCGATATCCAAATGGTTCGGATAGCCGTCTTCATCAAGATCATAGGGGTCGGTCAGCGGGTCATTGTCTTGATCGATATTCGGATCTTCAACGCTATCTAAAATACCGTCATTGTCATCATCAAGGTCTGCCGAATCGGGAACGCCGTCTCCGTCGGTATCGGGACCGCCATCGGTGTTATCCAGATAATCGGGAGTACCGTCACTGTCAGTATCGTCATTGGTCGGATCGCCATCGTTATCGGCGTCTTCGTCAATCGTAGCTATACCGTCACCGTCATCATCGATATCCCGATAATTCACGTCATCTATACTATCGGTATCCGGCAAGTCGTTGGCGGGGTCTTCGATTTCGTCGTTCACATCGAAACCATCGTTGACATCGCTGCCCTCATACCCGTCATCGAGGCCATCACCGTCGGTATCGATTCCTGTATAGCTATTATCGGGAACGCCATCAAAATCAAAATCATGGCCTTCGTTGTTATCAGGTACCAAATCATTGTCGCTGTCGCTATCTAAATAATCGGGCGTGGTAGCATTATCGGTGTTCACGGGATCCAAACCGTTCGGATACGCCGAATTCACGCCATTGTTATCCGTATACGTAGTCAAATCATCATCGCTAGGGGCTACGTATGCATCAGTGGTCTGTGCTTCAACATTATCGGGAATACCATCGTTGTCAGAGTCGATATCCAAATGGTTGGGGTAGCCGTCTCCGTCCCTATCGGTAGGGTCGGTAAGCGGATTGTTGTCGCCATCGGTATTGGCGTCTTCTGCACTGTCTAAAATACCATCGTTGTCATCGTCTAAATCCGTCGCATCCGGAATGCCATCACCATCGGTATCTTCACAAATCACAGGCGTCAAACGAATTCGAATACCGTTGATCGGAAAGACCGAGGTCGTATAAAATTGGATTTCGCTAGCAAAAGTCTGCGATTCCCAAGCCAAACGGTCGCTGGCCGTAATCGCACTATTCGTCGTGTTTTCTACATAATAATTGTCCCCTTCGTTTCCCGCCACAATCCCCGAAGGCAAACTCGAGGTCTGCAGATACGGGGTTCCATCGAGTGCTACGATACCATCCCTGAGATTGGCATCTACCCTAGACGAATGCTCCGCTACGACCGTAACCGGAACGCTGCCCGAAAACCTAAAGGTGGCCGGCAGATTTCTGTTCACCTCGAAAAGTTGCAACGAACTCTTGCTGCTCGCCCCGCTTACGCTAACGATAATACTTCCGGCAGGCAGCCCCCACTTTGAGCTCAAATCGACATTTTCGGCGGCAAGGCTTCCATCCTGAACACCATCGGCAAAACCAAAATCGGAGGTTCGCAGTTCCCTTTGTTCCAAATTAGAACATCCTTCTATATCAATCATCACATCCTCAAGAATAGGGCTCTTATTTGAGGAAATGGAATCAGCTGCGGATGTCCCCACTAAAACAGGGGAATCGGCGGTAAAAGAAACCAACGGAATGAAAAGCGCGAGAGCCATGAGGTAGCTCAGGCTTGAAGTTGCTTTTTTCCCAAAATTCGGTATAGTAATTTTTTCCATAAATGTCTAGTTATCATAAACTAATCACCATGGCATGTAGGAATTTAAGGGTGTAAGAGTTGGGGACAACCTATAATGGACATG
>JBATUY010000459.1:0-2392 GCA_049671465.1 Pricia sp.
CTTCCCCGGGCTTAGAGGGTATAGAAGCAGCCACCGGTAAAGATATTGCTTCCTTGATCATTAAGTATATTGAAAGGAATGCGGAACACTAAGATTGAAATTTTAGGGCAGACCATCGCCAAGGGAAAAGGCGCGTTGGTCAACCTTGACATTGCCAAATTACACACGCGTACCAAAATACAGGTACCCATTATCATCGAAAGGGGCAAAAAAGACGGCCCGACATTGCTGATTACCGGTGGCATACACGGTAACGAAATCAACGGTATCGAAATTGTACGGCAGCTCATCGCCAAAAAATATAACAAGCCGGACTACGGAATGGTTATCTGTATTCCCGTGGTCAACGTGTTCGGTTTTTTGAACCAAAAACGGCAGTTTCCCGATGGGCGTGACCTCAATCGAGTATTTCCCGGGAGTCCGCGTGGCTCGTTGGCAAGTCGATTCGCCTATCATATTATCAAAGAAATCGTTCCACTGGTGGATTACTGTATCGATTACCACACCGGGGGCGACAGCCGGTTCAATATGCCACAAATTCGGGTGGGCGGAGAAGACGAAGAGACGCTTGCCTTGGCCAAGGTTTTTAATCCCCCGTTCATCATTCAATCGGCACGACGGGAAAAATCGTTTCGCGAGACCTTATATAAGTTAGATAAAAAAGTGCTGCTCTTTGAGGGCGGCAAATCCATACACATCGATAAAGTAGTCACTCAAATGGGTATCGCTGGGGCTTTGCGAGTTATGCAGCACTTGGGAATGCGTCAGTTCGAAAAGGAAATTGACGAACTGGTCGTAAAAGAATCCGAACCCGTGGTAGTGCACAACACACAATGGGTGCGTGCCAAGTACTCCGGCATGTTCCATCCTTTTGTGGACTTGGGGAAAAAAGTTAAAAAAGGAGATACCCTAGGCAGTATTTCAGGGCCGTTCGGATACTTTGAACGTAAAATGAAAGCGCCGCATACCGGATATCTCATTTGCATCAATGAAGCGCCCATCGTTACCCAAGGCGATGCTATTTTCCATATATCCATTGATTAGTATGTAAGAATCATAAACCATCAATCATGAAACTAAAAACGCCGAACATTTCGTTAAAGGCCCCTAACATGGCCCGTTTTGTAACCAAGAAAAAAGAACATATCGGTCTTGCCCCGGACGATATTTCGTTTCGCGGCGTAAAAAAGATGGATGAAGTCGTTCTCCGTATCGTTGATTTCGATGCGAACGACCTTGAAGAGGCAAAGATAGCCACCGTACAAAAGGTACACCCCTATAGGAAGAAGACCACTGTCACTTGGTTCAATATCGATGGCCTTCACGATAGCGAGGTCATCGAAGCGATAGCCGAAGGTTTCGAATTCGACCACCTTGTGCTTGCCGAGGTCATGGACATGCACGCCCGCTCCAACGTTCAAGAATTTCAAGATTGTATTGTCATTACGATCAAAATGCTGCAGCAAGATGCTGAGACCGAACAAATCTCCGTTGAAAATCTGAGCTTGATACTGACTAAAACCGTTTTATTATCCTTTCAAGAAAAACGGGGCGATGTTTTTGAGCCGGTTCGCGAGCGTATCCGAAGTCAAAAGAAACGCATTCGAAATGGCGGCACCGACTATCTATTATTTGCCCTGTTAGACATCGTCGTCGACAATTACATTTACATCATCGGTGAACTGGGCGAGAAAATCGAAATGTTGGAAGAAAGCCTACTATTGGAGCCCAAGAAAAGTATCATCGATGATATCTATAAGTACAAGCGTGAATTGAACTTTTTGCGAAAGAACATTGCCCCTGCGAAAGAAATGATTATGAAACTTTCGAAGCTGGAATCGGAACTGATTACCGAAAGCACCCACATCCACTTTCAAGAGCTGCTGGACAATATTTATCAGGCCACCGATTCATCGGAGACCTATCGCGAGATTCTTTCCGACCAACTGAATATTTATCATACGACCATTAGCAGCAAGTTGAACGATGTGATGAAGTTCCTTACCATCTTTTCGGTTATTTTTATTCCGCTAACCTTCATTGCCGGTATCTATGGAACCAATTTCGAAGTCGTACCCGAATTGAAATACGAGTATAGCTATTTTATTATGTGGGGGGTTATGTTCATAGTAGCAATAGGGATGCTACTTTATTTTAAACATCGCAAGTGGTTGTGAGGATAATTGCCAGGGTCGATGATTATATTTCTTTAAATATCAAAGTCCGGATTTCAGATACTCAATTCGGTACGCCATAGTCTATGACGCCAATTACCAAAAAATAGGTTCAGCACCCAGATACTTTTCAGCGATAGGCTGATAATAATCGCGAACCTCCTCTAATGCTTGAACCTTTTGGCTGTTGGTGTAGAGGTCGTATTTGTTGAAGTCTT
>JBATUY010000460.1:0-5547 GCA_049671465.1 Pricia sp.
TGCGCAACCAGGGCTACCCCGACGATTACTTTCAAGGGAAGCCTGTCATCGGTATTTGCAATACATGGTCTGAACTTACGCCCTGCAACGGACACCTTCGTGATTTTGCCGATGTGGTCAAAAAGGGAATCTTGGAAGCAGGGGGATTTCCTATGGAATTTCCGGTGATGTCTTTGGGAGAGACCCTGATGCGGCCCACTACCATGCTGTTCCGCAATTTGGCGAGTATGGATGTCGAGGAGTCCATACGGGCTAATCCTTTGGACGGTATCGTCTTGTTGACCGGTTGCGACAAGACTACTCCGAGTACGGTCATGGGCGCCTGTAGCGTCGATTTGCCGACTATTGTTGTACCGGGCGGCCCGATGCTGAGCGGTCGGTTTAGGGGCGAAAAAGTCGGTTCGGGCTCTATGAACTGGATGATCAAGGAAAAACAAAATCTTGAAGGATATACCGAGGCCGATTTCACCGAGGCCGAAGTCTGTGTGGCCAGAAGTATCGGCCATTGTAATACTATGGGTACGGCCTCTACCATGGCGACCATGGTAGAGGCGCTAGGACTGACCCTTCCGGGTTTTTCATCTATTCCGGCCGCCGATTCGCGAAAGAAACTATTCGCCCAGCTCAGTGGAAGGCGTATTGTAGAGATGGTCAAGCGAGATTTGAAGCTCTCCGATATATTGACCCGTGGGGCCTTTGAAAATGCCATTGTCACCAATGCGGCCGTTGGTGGCTCGACGAACCTGATTATTCATCTTACGGCGATCGCCGGTAGAATAGGAGTAGACCTGAAACTTGAGGACTTTGATGTTTTGGGCAGTAAAGTACCCTTGTTGGTCAATCTCAAACCTTCGGGCAAATATTTAATGGAAGATTTTTTCTACGCCGGCGGGCTTCCGGTAGTTCTGAAGGCGTTAAAAAAGCGCCTACATCCCGACACTATCACGGTTAACGGAAAAAGCCTTACCGAGAATTATACCAAAGCGGTCTGCTATGATACCGACGTTATCGCATCCTTGGAAAAACCCTTTCAAACAGCATCCGGAATAGCTGTTTTAAAAGGCAACCTCTGTGAAAACGGAGCGGTTATCAAACCTTCGGCGGCATCCAAAGCACTTATGAAACATAGCGGTAAGGCCGTGGTTTTTGAAAGTATGGAAGACTATCACCATCGTATCGATGACCCGGATCTTGATATCGATAAGAACAGTGTTATCGTGCTAAAGGGTGTCGGACCGAAAGGCTATCCCGGTATGCCGGAAGTCGGAAATGTCGACCTTCCCCAAAAATTGATATTGGAAGGAGTGACCGATATGGTCCGTATTTCGGATGGAAGAATGAGCGGTACGGCAGCAGGAACGGTAATACTACATGTATCTCCAGAATCGACTGTGGGAGGTACTTTAGCCGTGGTCCAAAACGGGGATATCATTGAATTGGACGTTGAAAAACGCAGCCTGCACCTTGATATTTCCGATGAAGAGCTGCGAGGGAGAAAAGCGGCTTGGAAGCCCCCGAAACCACTGGCCAAAAGGGGATATGTCAAAATGTACACAAATCATGTGGAGCAGGCCGAAAAGGGTGCCGACCTTGATTTTTTGGTCGGGGGTTCTGGATCGAGAGTGGAACGGAATTTACACTAGTTTTTCAAATGCATGCGCACCGATAAGTCGAGTCACCGACCTTTGGGACTTTCTAACCGATAAAGTTCAAACGACCCTTCAAACCAACAGCAAGGCTTATGTTTAGAAGTCCACTTAGCCCTACCTTCGTTTGCTAAAATCAGAGTATGCCATCAAAAAAAATGCTCTACGGCTTTTGTCGATCTTTTATCGAAAATCGCTTAAATCGTATAAAGAGTAATATCAAGGAAGTTCAGGAGTCTTTGACTTCGGAAACCAAAAGTAGTGCCGGCGACAAGCACGAGACCGGTAGGGCCATGCTACAACTTGAACGGGAAAAATTGGGGCAGCAACTGGCCGAAGCTGAAAAAATAGCTCAGATACTGGCGAAAGTGCCATTGACTGATAGTATAAAAACGATTCGATTAGGTAGTTACGTTAAAACAACTATGGGCAATTATTATGTGGCCATTTCCGCTGGGGCCTTTCAGATTGAAGGCGATTCGGTCTACTGTATATCTCCCGACACTCCTATCGGTCAGCTATTGATGGCGAAATCTGTTGGAGACCATTTCAATTTCAGAGGCGATGACGTAACGATTTTAGAACTTGCCTAGTAGGCAAAATACGGCGATTATTCCATCCCTTTCATGGAAGCCAGGGTAGCCGACCAAACGATGACCGACGAGAAGAAAATGCCGATTGCATTGGCCCAAAAGGCTTTCTGTTTTTCAATCTTGAAAAGATAGGTGGCGATACTGCCGGCATATACACCTGTTCCGGGCAGGGGAATCATTACGAACATAATCAGCCCCCAAAAACCGAAACGTTTGATTTTGGCGCCCGATCCCGTTTTGGCCCTTCTGGCTACAAAAATGGCGGACTTTTTATAGAATATCCAACGCAACAGATATCGATTTATTTTTTCCAAAAAAAACATCATGATAGGAAAAACCAATAGATTGGCTAAAAAGCAACCAATAAACACCACATAGATGTTTACGCCGCTCAACATACCGTACGGAATACCGACTTTTGCTTCCCCGAAGGGAGAAAGGCTCCAAAGCATCGCAATGATTAAATCTACTAACATAAAAATGGAATAGTCTGCGAAAATACCACTAGAATAGGTTAAAATACACTGATTAATCACAAAAAAGAATTAAAACGTCCAGACCCTCTGCCAACAATACTGTTAAACGATGATTCATATTTGTTAAACAAAAATGGATTTCGTATCATTGATATGAATCTTAGTAAATTACCTGAAAAATACTGTGGTTCGTTCAACCAATAAAAAATCCATGAAAGATTATGATAACGCCGCTCATCGGTATTATAGTGCATTAGACTTAAAAAGTCTGCCACTGGTTTCATGGGATATCTACGGCCAACATTTTGATGCTTTATGTAAAAACTATCAAGATATTCAAGCCTTGCAACGCCTATCCAAAGATAACAAGTGGTCATATCCCTCTAGATTCAACGAGGCTCTCATTCAAAAAGAACATGTTGTTCTGGTCACTGACACCCAGTTGACGATTGTGCACGCTACACATAATATTTCGGCAATGAACGGATATTTGCCCCATGAGGTCACGGGAAGAAAGGCCAGAATGTTTCAGGGCCCCCAGACCAATAGGAAAATTACGAGTGATATCGGCAAGGCCGTAAAAGACCGATTGCCGTTTGAAGCCGTAATTACGAATTATAGAAAAGACGGCACTACCTATAATTGTTGGATTAAAGGAGAACCTATTTTCGACACCAAAGGTGAACTGGTCAATTTCATTGCCTACGAGAAGGAAGTCGCCTAAAAATCGTCACTCTCGATTTCCGAAACCCGAAGTGTATTTACCATACCTTTATCCTTTATCGGCATAGCCGCCAAACTAATTAACATGTCGCCCACCTGCAGAAAACCTTTCTGACAAGCAATTCGATTAACGTCTTGTATGGTCTCATCGGTACTTACATATCGGTCGTAATGGAAGGCCTTCACCCCCCAAAGTAAATTCAACTGTGTCAATATGCGCTCGTTCGACGTAAAGACCAAAATATGGGCGCTCGGCCGCCACGCCGAAATTTGGAACGCCGTGTAACCGCTGTTCGTGAGCGTAGAAATGGCTTTTGCCTTGATTTCGTTCGCCATGCTGGCGGCGTGATAACAAACTGATTTGGTGATGTATCTCTTCGTTCGGATATGCGGAGGATCGTGGGGCACTTGAATAAGCTCTGAATTCTCGACACTCTGCAAGATACTGGCCATCTTTTCGATAACCTGTACGGGATAATTGCCCACGGAAGTCTCGCCCGACAACATTACGGCGTCCGCACCGTCCATGACGGAGTTGGCCACATCGTTCACCTCGGCCCGGGTAGGAGTTAGGCTGGTAATCATAGTTTCCATCATTTGGGTGGCAATGATGACCGGAATCCTTGCTTTTTTCGCTTTCAGTACCAGTTGTTTCTGAATAAGCGGTACTTCTTGTGCGGGTACCTCGACTCCGAGATCGCCTCGGGCGACCATCAATCCGTCGCAGTAGGCGACGATTTTATCAATATTCTCGACAGCCTCGGGTTTTTCGATTTTGGCGATGATCGGAATTTTATGTTCCGAATGTTTGCTGATGATATTCTGAAGGTCTATCAAGTCTTGGCTAAAGCGAACGAATGACAGTGCGATCCAGTCTACCTTTTGGGAGATAGCAAATTCAGCGTCCTTGACATCCTTTTCGGTCAAGGCGGGAAGCGATATGTTCGTATTGGGCAAATTGACACCCTTGTTCGATTTTAAGGGGCCGCCCTGAATTACTTTGGCCTTCACTTCTGAGGTGCCGTCGGTCGAAATGACTTCGAACATGAGTTTTCCGTCATCCAATAAAATACGCTCGCCAGTTTTCACATCTTGCGGAAAAGTGGCGTAGTTCATATACACTTTTTCAGCATTGCCCTCGAAAGGTTCGCCGGTCACGAAAGTAATCTCATCTCCGGGAGATACGACCACTTCGCCCGCCATGATGCCTACTCGAAGTTTTGGTCCCTGAAGGTCGCCAAGAATAGAGGTATTGCTTCCCAGTTCTTCGTTCAGTTCACGTATCATCTTGATACGTTCGGCTACATCTTTGTATTTCGCGTGCGAGAAATTGATACGGAAGACGTCGACACCGGCCTCGATCATTTTGCGCAGTACCTCTTTCGTGCTTGTTGCCGGCCCTAAGGTGGCTACTATCTTTGTCTTTTTGTTTGTAGGCATTGGTTTAAAAAATTAAATTGTTCCTAGATTTTAGTTTTTGTGTCTCTACGGTATAGGCCGTCACTATTTTAGGGATGGCCAGCAAGGCTGAAATCGTTTTTTTGACCTCAGCGCGTCGGTAGCGCTCCGCCCCGTCCTGTTCTATCTTTAAAAAATAATCGACCTCGCTATGTTCCGCGATCATATGATATTTGGCGAATGAGGGCTCTTTTTCAAAAAGTCCTTTTTCCGAAACGTTTTGCTCCCCTTGCCCCTTGTTGGTCAAAAAAGTCCAATAGCGGTCGTTAATTTCGTCTTTCCATTCAAACACCGGAACGGTAACGGTATCGGATATTTCCAAATCTTTCCAACGCCGTTTAAAATTCGATTTTAGATGGAGATTCAACGCGTAGGCCAGAGCGTAGTCTTCGAGGCTGCTGTGCAGGGCGATCAAGTCGAAGTCATCTTCGTAGAGATCTGCGGTTAGTTTATGTACTGCTGCCATATGGGGTCAAAGCGCAAAGATAGGATTTTTTAAAGCAATGCACCTATCGTTTTCCATTAAAGACTGGGCGTTGTATGCCTATCGTATTTTATCCTGCAAGGCATAATAAGCTCGTTTCGAGGCTTTTTCTTCCGCTTTCTTTTTTGAAGTGGCCCTTGCCTTTCCGACCACATTCTCATCAATGG
>JBATUY010000461.1:0-3688 GCA_049671465.1 Pricia sp.
TGTAATACGTGTTTGATACCATCGAATTCGAGGGTATGCCCGGCATTCGGTCCGCCCTGGAATCGTGCGATAATATCATAGTTTGTAGTCAGTACGTCGACGATTTTTCCTTTTCCTTCGTCGCCCCACTGAAGGCCTAATAATAAATCTACTGCCATTGGTGATCGGTTATCTATTGGTGTTTTTTTCTTTTTTTGCTTCCACGGGTTCGCCCCTTACTTCATCACCTTTACCAACGTTGACGTCATCAACGTTACTAGGGGGATTGCGGGTACCATAGAAATATAGGGAGTGCGTGTTGATCTTGATATCGAACACCTCTTCGATGGTTTTTTTGATGGATTGGATACGGGGATCGCAGAACTCCACGACTTCTCCGGTATCGGTTAAGATGACGTGGTCGTGCTGCCGGTCGAAGTACGATTTTTCGTACTGCGCTTGGTTCTTGCCAAACTGATGTTTGCGAACCAATTTACAGTCCAATAAAAGTTCTATGGTGTTGTATAAGGTGGCTCGGCTGACCCTGTAATTTTTGTTTTTCATGCCGATATAGAGCGACTCTATATCGAAATGCTCGTCACTATCGTAGATTTCTTGTAGGATAGCGTAACGTTCCGGCGTTTTGCGGTGTCCGTTTTCACTTAAAAAGGTAGTAAAAACGTTTTTTACGATTTCTTGGTTCTTATTTGCTGCCATAATGGGATGCCTTCTGCGTCGATTTACAAATGTACAGTTCTTTTTTGAACCCGAATGGCAAACGCAAATACAAACTCAAAATCAGACCCTACTTACTTTCTCGATGCCCTTGATTTTCTTCAAATTGGAAGTTAATTTTTTTAGGATACCACTATTTTTTACGACAACCGTAATCTTGCCCGTGAAGGTACCTCCGTCGGTACTGAAGTTTATGTTGCGCATATTTACATGCATCTCGTCGGATATGATTTCGGTAATATCATTGATCAGCCCCAGGTTGTCGATGCCCGTCAACTGAATGTCCGCCTTAAATTCTTGTTGGGTAGAATCGATCCACTTGGCGCTGATGATGCGATAGGCATAATTGGATTGGAGCTGAATGGCATTGGGACAGTTTTTCTTGTGTACCTTGATGCCATCGCCAACACTGACGAATCCGAAGACGGGATCACCGGGAATCGGGTTACAGCACTGAGAAAGCTTGTAGTCCAGCTTTTCTTCTTCCCGTCCGAATACGAGCATGTCGTATTTTGAGGTGATTTCATCTTTATCAATGCCTTCGGGAACCGGTGTACGCCGTATCTTGTTCTTGAAAAAACTGATAAAGGCATTGTTATATGACGATGCGAAATCTTTGATCATCGTATTGTCAATAGAACCAACGCCGACGCGGTAGAACAGGTCTAAACTGGTCTTGAGCTTAAAGAAAATAACCATTTTGTTGATCGAATCCTCGTTCAGGGTGACTTTCTGCGATTTCAGCTTTCTTCGCAGAATTTCCTTACCATCTTCGGCAGTGGTCTTTTTCTCTTCCCGCAACGATGATTTTATCTTGGCCCGTGCCCGCGCCGTAGTGGCATAGTCCAGCCAATTCTGGTTGGGTTTGGCCTGATCCGAAGTCATAATTTCTACTTGGTCGCCACTGTTCAGGGTCGTGTTCAATGGTACTAACTTTCCGTTCACTTTGGCGCCACGGGTACGCATGCCGACCCCGGTATGAATATTGAAGGCAAAATCAAGTGGAGTCGCCCCTTTGGGAAGCGATTTTAATTCGCCTTTTGGGGTAAACACGAAAATTTCTTTGGAATAGAGGTTGAGCTTAAATTCCTCGACAAAATCTACGGCATTGGTGTTTGAGCTTTCCAAAGCTTCCTGTAAGCGGTTCAGCCATACTTCGATACCCATTTCCTTTTGCTCTCCGTGCTTGTACTTAAAATGTGCTGCATAGCCTTTTTCCGCAATTTCGTGCATGCGCTCGCTGCGGATCTGGACTTCGACCCATCGGCCTTTCGGTCCCATAACAGTGATATGAAGGGCTTCGTAACCGGTGGATTTTGGAGAGGATATCCAGTCCCGCAACCGAACTGGGTTGGGGGTAAAGTGATCGGTGACAATGGAATAGATTTTCCAGGCGAGAAATTTCTCGTTCTGCCGGTCCGATTTATAGATGATCCGGATAGCGAACTTGTCGTATATTTCGTTAAAGGTCACGTTCTGCGCCTTCATCTTTCTGCGGATCGAGAAGATAGACTTCATCCTTCCCTTGATCTCATAGTTCAGGCCTTCTTCTTTTAACGAGGTATCAATGATATTGGCAAAAGCATCGATATAGGCTTGCTGATCTTCCTTCGAATCCTCTATTTTACCCTTAATATCTTTGTAGACCCTCGGTTCGGTGTATTTCAGGCTTAAATCTTCGAGCTCGGTCTTGATATTATAGAGTCCGATGCGGTGGGCCAGTGGCGCATAGATATACAGGGTTTCCGAGGCCATCTGCACTTGTTTGTGCTCGGGCATGGCATCCATGGTAAGCATATTGTGATAACGGTCGGCGATTTTAATGATGATAACGCGTACGTCGTCGTGCAGGGTAAGCAGCATTTTCCGAAAATTTTCGGCCTGCTGCGAGGTGCTCATGTCTTTCTTGAGGTGGGCGATTTTCGTGAGTCCGTCTACGATTCTGGCGATGGTTTCCCCGAACATACGTTCAATATCGTCAAGCGTATATTCGGTATCCTCTACGACATCGTGAAGTAGGGCGGAGGCGATCGAGGTAGCGTCAAGACCTATTTCCGAGGCCACGATCTTGGCCACGGCGATAGGATGAAAAACATAGGCCTCCCCAGATTTGCGGCGCTGTGTTTTGTGCCCGTCGACCGCCACTTCGAACGCCGCGCGTATCAACCTCTTGTCGTCATCGGACAAATGCTGGTAGCTGATGCGAAGCAACTCTTTGTATTGCTTGGCAATCTTTTTGTTCTCTATTTCAACGGCGGCCTGTGTCATTTTCGGGAGTTCTTAATCTAAAATACCACAATCTAAGCTGCTGTACAACAAAAAGCATGCCCGAGTGCATTTGGTTCCTTGTGCCTATACATAAAGATTCTGCCCCGTACCGCTAAAATTTGGGATATAGAGTGTAAGGAATCTTTTAATCCAGTACACCTTTATATTTAAGCGGACTTCAGATTTCTGATCCTAGCGATCAGCGGCGGATGTGAATAGTGCATAAACACGTAAGCGGGGTGTGGGGTAAGATTACTCAGGCTGTTTTTGGATAGTTTTTTCAGGGAAGTAATCAACGGGGATGCCGCATAAGTATTCTTGGCATAGTCATCCGCCTGATACTCGAATTTTCGGGAGAGGTGGTTCATGATCAGTCCCGTGACTTCCGAAATCGGGCTATATAGGATGGCGAAACCTATAAGTGCCGCATGAAAACTAGGTTGCGAAACGCCAATGGCCAGGGATACCTCGGGCGTATTGATAAAGAGGGATAAAATAAAGAGGGTAAGTCCGGTAAGTAGGATGGATACCGCCAGGTTGAAAACGATGTGGTTTCTTTTGTAATGTCCCACCTCGTGGGCGAGTACGGCCACAATTTCCTCTTCCTCCAGGTCATCGATAAGCGTATCGTATAGGGTTATTCTTTTCTCTTTCCCAAAACCGGAAAAATAGGCATTGGCCTTGGTCGAGCGTTTCGAACCGTCGA
>JBATUY010000462.1:0-3004 GCA_049671465.1 Pricia sp.
ATTCTTACATACGCACGTTGTGCGTAAGCTGAAAAAACATCCGAAATTGAATGATAAATAAGGAATTTATTGAAAAAACTGAACAAACCGAATGGGATTTTGGAAATGAAATTCTTTATAAAATGTGTGTTGAAAACTTCCAACATAAACAAACAGACAAAATAATTGGAAAGGTAATTTTAATTGGACGAGCTTATGCTGCTGCAATTGAAAGGCGGAAAAATAAAACTGAACAAAATGACAATTTTTATTTAGACAAAGTTGCACCGAAATTTAAAAATTCAGATTTAGACATATATTTAAACAAATTAAAATCGTATTCGGAATTGACCGAAAAAAACATCCCTGAAATATTAAAAATACATTTTTATTTGACAGATTTGATTAAGGATTTGACCGAACAAAACAAAAGGTCTTTTTCTTCAAAATATCTACATTTTCATTTTCCACATTTATTTTTTATTTATGATACAAGAGCTGTGAAAGCAATCGGAATTTTAAAAAGTAAATTTCAATACAAATACAAGGAGCAAATTAATTCGGACGGAATTGACAAAGATTACGCATCGTTTTTTTATAAATGTTTTGTTCTTAAAAAGAAACTGGAAATGGAATATTTGCGAAATTTAACAACTCGACATTTAGATAATATATTAATGAAAGTAGTTGAACAAACTGAAGAAAAGCCTACGCACAACACCGTATATAATTTATTGCTAGTTTTAGCCTACTTACGAAAATCCTCGCGGATTTTCTATCTAGTATTTATTTGCTGAATTAGGTGCTTAAACCACGCAACAAACCATATACGTATTCCAAGATCAATTCCTAATAAATATTCTTTTTTTTTAAGCCGCATACTGTTGAAGCTCTACGTAAGGCGTACCTCTTTTTACGACTGCAAAAGCTCTTGCCAATAACTTGTTCCTAACATTGTTTATCGCCAGCATCTTATCTTTTCCCTCTGCCAACTTTCGTTTGTAATATAACCGCAATTCGCTATCATGCTGTATCGCTGAAACACTTGCCATACTCAACAAGCTCTTCATTTTCCTATCGCCCAGATAATGACATTGCTTTCTTCTGTAGATACTGGTTCCAGAGCGATGCTCAAACGGTGCTGTCCCACAATAGCTTGAAAAGGCCCGCCAACTATCAAACCGTGTAAAGTTACACGTATGATAGATGAGTTGGCAAGCGACCACCAGACCCACTCCTTTTAGGCTGGACAGCAATTCGTAATTCCTGTTCATGGAGCTATCATCTGAAATGATCTCTTTTATCCTGGCCTCTATCGCTTTTACCTGCTTTGATAAATAATCTATACTTCGTTTTAGGCTTGTACAGCCAGAATCTGTTGATGGACTTGGCAAAAGAACCTTCATCTCTTTTAACGTCCCTTTTAAGCCTGCGTTGTTTCTCACCAATTGATCCCGCAGTGCCAACAATCTACCCAGCTCTAAATGAGACATCCCCTTTACGGTACTTGGTCGCAACTCTTCTCTGTAAAGCCAGGCGTAACGTGCTATGAGCTTGGCATCAAGCTTATCTGTTTTCTCCTTTACCACACCAGATGATCGCTTTATTTTCAAAGGGCTCTCCTCTACATAAACAACCTCTTCACTATGTAAATAAAGTGATAGCTTCAAAGAGTAATAACCGGTATTCTCAAAACAGTAAAAAACTTTGTCCTGTCCTGTCTCCTTTAAAACCCATTTCAATAGACTTTTGTAACCCGTTAGATCGTTGCTAAACTCCCTGTGCACTTGGGCTTGGTAACAATAGGCATCAATGGTCTTCTTAGATACATCGATTCCTACGGCTTCATCATAATTTTTCATATTTTTACAATTAGAGTGGATAAATATGTTGCCTTAACTACTTCCTTTATCGGGAGATAAGACTCCTGGTATTCCAAATGGTTCTTGGCAACTTGATAGAAAGAGAGGACTGGTACGTGTCATGGATCTTTAATTCTAAAACACGTTATAGTTCTCCTCTTTTTCTGCTTAAAGTTATTCATTACAAACTAAAGAAACACGTTGCCCACAATATGAAAAAACTGCTTACGATAATATTTAGTTTGATAATTAGTCTTTGTTTTTCGCAAACAAAAGAACAACTGATTGATTCAATTATTAAAGTAAATAGAGTGGAATCTGATTGTGTCGGAATTGGTTGTATGGTAAGTCCACAGTACACAAGGTTTCAAAAATTAAAGAAAAAACTATCTGAAAAAGAACTAATCGAATTAGCAAAACACGAAAATCCAACAATTCGGACTTATGCTTTCATTGAACTCATTCACTCTGGCAAAGGAAACGTTCCTGAATTACTATCAACTGAATTACGGAATAATGAAATGGTTGAGACTTTCGAGGGTTGCATTATGGACATCGAACCTATTTCGTCAGTTATTTATCACGAATATTGGAACAAAATAAGAATTGAAGCATCCCGAAAAATTAAAGGAAATAATTACGAGCAAGATTTAGCAATGAAAAAAGCTCTTGCGACTGATTTAACAATGGAAAAATTAGATAGTATTGTTATCTATTCTGACAAAGAAGTTTATTGGTTGCTTTATAATAGAACCTTTGAAAACAGAAAACTAAAAGATAATTATTTGCCAAGAATTGAGGAATTAGCTTTTAGCGAAAACAATTCTTATGCTTTTGAATATTTAGAAAAATACTATAAATCAGAATATTCGGAGAAATTAAAAAACTATTTAAGAACGGATTTTCCGAAAGCCAAATTTCAAACCGAAAATGAAGTTTTTTATTTGCACTCGTTTATAGAAATATTATTGGAAAGCAAAAACGAGGAATTTAAAAAAATTGCGATAGATAAATTAAGAATTGATAAGGTTTGGAAAGACCGAAAAGGTTGGTTTAATACGACTTTGAAAAAACACGGAATTGAACTCTGAAAATAAAATACTGTGGGCAACACCGTGTATAATTAATGGCTAGTTCTCGCCTACTTACGAAAATCCTCGCGG
>JBATUY010000463.1:0-4883 GCA_049671465.1 Pricia sp.
CTATATATTAGTTAATTTATATCACTTACACGTCAAATCAATGTCAGAATTCACTAATATAAGAGTTCTTTTACTTTTCCCAAAAATAGGTTTTCCATTTTGTAGGAAAGGTGCAAAATAGTCCAAAAATTGTATAGGCCACATATAAAATAGTCCAACACTTGTTTATCTTCACCATTGTATCCCAGAAAACGATAGTTGTATGAAAAATTCAATTCCCCTTATGATCCTATTTTATTTGGTAACCACAAATGTCTTGACCGCCCAAAATAAAAATCAAAATGCGGATAAAAATGCCATTAAGGCAATTTTAATACAGCAACAAGAAGCTTGGTCGAACAATGACTTAGAGGGCTTTATGGAAGGATACTGGGAAACGGATTCCCTAACCTATTACAGCGGCGGAAAGGTAACCCGAGGCTGGCAAACGACCTTGGATAATTATAAGAAGGGATATCCGAGCGAGACGGAAACCGGAACTCTGAATTTCCAGATCGATGCGATTACTAAAATCAATGCCAATGCCTATTATGTTATGGGCCAATACTTTTTAACGCGGGAAGCCGGGGACACCAATGGCACTTTTATGATTATATTTAAAAAGATTGCAGGTGTATGGAAGATAATTGCGGATTCTTCTTGCTAATCCTCTTCTAATTTGGGTTCGATATAGTACTTGATTTTTCGGGTTTTATAGGTATTTTCGGGCGTGATAATTTGCTTCACCCAATTGTTATTTTCGGTGCCATCAAATTGATAGATATACGATTTGGATGTCGTGAAATTTTGTCTTTGGGTGTCGGTTTCCACCAAAATTCCATTTTCGTCATAGGTATACTCAATTTGTTCTTGAGGAATCCAAACTTCCGTTGAGGCGTCAAAGAGGAACTCGGACTGTGAAATTAGCTTTTGATTGGCGTTATAGACTTCTTTAGTCTTGGAATTAGGGACGCGATCGAAGTATTTAATGGTGGATTCCAGAACAACTGGCTCCCCCGCTTCCGAAGTTTCGCTCCAGGTCTCCACAACCTTCAGGGGGCTTCCGTTCAAGGAGTGGGTTATCGTTCTTTTTCCATCTACGCTATCATAGTCTATTAGGGTCTCATCGGTACCGTCCGTATCCGTTCGGGTCATTTTAATCAGCTGGCCCTCTGCATTGTAGCGGTAAACGTTCTGCTCTAAAAGTTGCTTGGTATACGAAACGATTTTCTCGGTCACCTTTCTGTTGGCCGTGGTATCAATTTGAAAAAAAGTGGCGATAGAGGTCGCTTTGTCAAAGGTATTATCAAGGTAATTCTCTACCCTACGCTCTACAAGTTCATTGTTTTGATATTTATAATAGGTACTCTCATAGTCGAAATCGTTAAATCGGGTAATGGATTTTGTCAATCGGCCCGCTGTGTCGAAATAGTACTCTTCTTTCCCGTAATCCGTAATGACAAAACATGATTTTACATTTCCCCTCAAACCAAAATCGGAGGTCGTGAACGTTTTAAACTCTTGGGATATTAATGGGGAAGGCAATCCCAGCAACAATGCTATGAAAAGGATGTAATAACGTCTGAACATGGTACAAAATTAGGGCTTATTCAGGCAATGGGAAACAAAAGCTGTACCAAATTATGTGGATAGTTGTAGTAGCGACTAGTTATCAAAGGAAACGGGCAAGCCATTCCGTTCCATAAAAAAACCCATTAAGTTTAAGGACCTGACGGGTTTTTACTAAAACGTGATGTTTCTACTTACATTAAAAAAAATTATTCTGGCATTACGACTGCGTCGATAGCATGAATTACGCCGTTCGATGCCGCTACATCGGCCTGGGCAACTGTTGACGTACCTCCTTTGGCATCGGTAAGTACAACGCTGTCACCGTCTAAAGTTAACATCAATTTATTTCCATTTACGGTTTCAACGACATACTCCCCGCCATTGTCTTTGATGGCTTTGACCACATCGGCCGCCATGAATTTACCCGAGACTACATGATAGGTCAAAATAGAAATCAAGGCATCTTTGCTTTCAGGCTTAAGCAAAGTGTCTACGGTGCCTTCTGGTAAAGCTTCAAAAGCTGCATTCGTAGGTGCAAAAACGGTAAATGGACCTTCCGAACTCAATGTCTTGACCAAATCCGCTGCTTTGACGGCCGCTACTAAAGTGCTGAAATTCTCATTGCCTGCCGCAACACCAACAATGTTCGGGGTATCTTGTACCACCACTTTCGTTTGTTCTGGCGTAGGATCGGAAGTTTCTGTGTTCGCTGCGAACGCTGTTCCAGCAGTTAGAGCGATAGCCATTGTACTTAGAAGTAAATTTTTCATATTCATATGTTTTAATGTTCTTCAGCAATGTAAGACTGTTTATCGAGATTTGATATTAATTTTGTTCAAAGTTTTGTTAAAAACATTGAACAAAATTATGTAACATAGGTCGGACACCACTTTTTGAAAATAAAAAACCCATCCGGTTTTGCCACCAGATGGGTTCTTGACCAAAATGCGACACATCGCACTTCTTTAGTATTTACTTCACTTCTTCGAAGTCGACGTCTTCTACATTGTCACCTTCTTTGGCGTCGGTGCCTGCATCGGCGGTATCCTGTCCGTTAGCTGTAGGGTCTCCACCTTGTTGGGCGTCGGCCTGGGCTTTGTACATCTCTTCGGATGCTACTTTCCAAGCTTCATTGATTTTATCCAAAGCGGGCGTAATCTGTGCCAGATCTTTGCTTTCGTGGGCTTTTTTCAGCTCCTCCAAAGCTTCTTCGATCGGCTTTTTCTTGTCATCGGAGAGTTTATCCCCGAATTCCTTTAATTGCTTCTCGGTCTGGAAAATCATACTGTCCGCCTCGTTCAGCTTATCGACAGTCTCTTTCGCCGCTTTATCACTTTCGGCATTCGCCTCGGCTTCGGCTTTCATCTTCTTGATTTCCTCTTCGGTCAATCCGGATGACGCTTCGATACGAATGTCCTGAGACTTGTTCGTCGCCTTGTCGGTCGCGGATACCTTGATGATACCATTGGCATCGATATCAAAGGTCACTTCGATCTGTGGCGTTCCCCGTTGTGCGGGCGGGATTCCGTCTAGGTGGAATCGGCCAATGGTCTTGTTATCCGTCGCCATGGGTCGTTCTCCCTGCAATACATGAATCTCAACCGAAGGCTGGTTATCGGCCGCCGTGGAAAATATCTGTGATTTTTTGGTAGGAATCGTGGTATTGGCCTCGATCAACTTGGTCATTACGCCGCCCATGGTTTCAATACCTAAGGATAACGGTGTAACATCCAATAACAGTACGTCTTTTACATCACCGGTCAAGACACCACCCTGAATCGCGGCACCAACGGCC
Source organism: Pricia sp. (assembly GCA_049671465.1). GTDB lineage: Bacteria > Bacteroidota > Bacteroidia > Flavobacteriales > Flavobacteriaceae > Pricia. The sequence goes on from JBATUY010000463.1 coordinate 3,347, forward strand.
ACAACTTCATCGGGGTTCACACCTTTCGAAGGTTTTTTCCCAAAGAATTTTTCAACGGCTTCCTGCACGGCGGGAATCCTTGTCGATCCACCCACCAAGATAATCTGGTCAATATCGCTTTTGGATAATCCTGCTGCCTTCAAGGCGTTCTCACAAGGAGCAATGGTACGTTTTACCAAATCTTCGATCAACTGCTCGAATTTAGAACGGGTCAACGTACGTACCAAGTGCTTCGGTCCTGACGCGGTCGCGGTAACATATGGTAGATTGACTTCGGTCTGTGCGGAAGACGACAATTCTATCTTTGCCTTTTCTGCGGCTTCCCGTAAGCGTTGTAATGCCATGGCATCTTTACGCAAGTCGATGTCCTCATCCTTTTTGAACTCGTCGGCCAACCAATCGATAATTTTTTGATCGACGTCATCACCGCCCAAGTGGGTATCGCCTTCGGTAGACAACACCTCAAAAACGCCATCACCCAATTCCAAAATGGAGACATCATGTGTACCCCCACCAAAATCGAATACGACTACTTTCTGGTCGGTATCCTTTTTATCGAGTCCGTACGCCAGAGATGCGGCCGTTGGTTCGTTGATGATTCGCTCTACGGTCAATCCTGCAATTTCACCGGCCTCTTTGGTGGCCTGACGCTGCGAATCGTTAAAATATGCCGGAACGGTAATTACCGCTCGGGTTACATCCTGTCCCAAATAATCCTCGGCCGTTTTCTTCATTTTCTGAAGAATCATGGCGGAAAGTTCTTGGGGCGTATACATTCTTCCATCTACATCTACCCTTGGCGTATCGTTATCGCCTTTGACCACTTTGTAAGGTACGCGTTCCGCTTCCTTTTTAGACTCGGAATATTTGTTCCCCATAAAACGTTTGATAGAATAAATCGTTTTTTCGGGATTGGTCACCGCTTGTCGTTTTGCGGGATCGCCCACCTTTATCTCACCTCCTTCTACGAAAGCAATGACAGATGGGGTTGTACGCTTTCCTTCTGCATTCGGGATGACCACCGGCTCGTTACCTTCCATTACGGAAACGCAGGAGTTGGTCGTACCCAAATCTATTCCTATAATCTTGCTCATGCTATATATATTAAATTAGTATCAATTTCAAATTCGATTACTAATTGTCAAACAATATGCCAAGGGAATAAAACTGACAGGATGTCATTTTGATAGTACCCACGAATTCCCACTCCGCATTTTCTATCTTTGTACCGCGGCAAAATTCGTTTGAAAATGGAATGCATCAGTATTTTTGACATGCTTAAAATCGGCATCGGACCCTCTAGTTCGCATACCCTTGGGCCATGGCGTGCGGCGGAACGTTGGATTTCGGAATTGAAATCCGCCAGACTGTTCGACGAAGTGGAAAAAATTCAGGTACATATCTATGGCTCGTTATCGTTGACAGGAAAGGGGCACGCAACGGATTATGCGATAATGCTCGGTTTATCAGGTGCCGACCCGGTGGAGATACCCATTGAAAATATTCATGTTATTGTTAAGGATGTAGAGGATGACCA
>JBATUY010000464.1:0-4977 GCA_049671465.1 Pricia sp.
ATTCCCGGAAAGAGTTCTAAATTCATGCCTACTCTCCCAACCCATTCCTCCGGTAAAGGTTTGTCCAAATCAACAATAATCTTAAACGAGGTGCCGGATGGTACGACTTTAAGGGTATATGAAAAATTTAGGTCGGGATAGTTAATAGGGTTAAACCCTTTTTTGTCCTTTGCCTCATCCGGATAAGTCATCCGTACACTAATTTCCTGACGCTCACGATTAATTTGCCGCTCACCTACTTTTGGGACCGGTTGCCACTGCCCTGGCGCAGCTTCCAATCTGAGATCTCCATTAGTAGCAACCCTAATACCATTCTGTATTATTCCAACCCCACCTTGGTGACTCTCGGGATAAAAATCATGTGCAAGCATCACATTGGCTCCGCGCCTTTCCAAATATTCCAGTTCATTGATTTTAAAACTATCTATCTCGTTTTCATCATTACGCTGAGCTTGGACAATATTAAAACTTATAAAAAGTAAAAAAATAAGTGGGACCTTCATAGGTGTTTTTATGACTTTTAAAATTATTGGAATACGGGACCAAGAATTAATATTATTTTGTCATTATACAGTATGATTTATTCAATATTCTTCAAAATAGCGGTATTATTATATATTTATCTTCAACAACATTCTATAATGGGAAAAATAACTATCCTGACGTTTCTTTCTATCACGTTACTTTTAGCCTGTTCTCAAAAAGAGGTCAAAGAAGCAGAGAGTATTTTGATTTTGGAATTGGAAACTGCTGCCAATGAACAACTGTTAAATAAGTGGTACCCTTTAATACTGGATACTATTAATGGGGGATATTTTAGCAATGTGACCTATGATTTCAAACTAGGCGAAAAGGACAATAAGATGATTGTTACCCAAGCGAGGCATATTTGGACAAATGCAACCGCAGCGAAAAACAATCCTACCAAAGAAAAGGAATATCTGTCTTATGCAAATCATGGATTTACGTTTTTGCGTGATTATATGTGGGATGATGTAAACGGAGGATTTCACAATTTGGTTACTCAAAAGGGAGAGCCAATAAGTCGCCCGGGGGAAGCAAAAACAGCATACGGAAACTCGTTTGCTATTTACGCTTTGGCTACCTATTATAGTGCTTCTAAAAATATGGAAGCGTTGAATCTTGCAAAGAGGACATTCTCTTGGCTAGAAGAACATAGCCATGACAGTATATATAAAGGATATTACCAATCTTTGGAGCTAAATGGCACACCAATAGTGAGAACTAATGACTTTCCTACCACTTCCGATGTTGGTTACAAGGATCAAAACAGCTCCATCCATTTACTCGAAGCACTAACATCCCTGTATGAGGTTTGGCCAGATGCAATTCTTCAAACCCGTATCAAGGAACTTTTAGTTTTAATAAGGGATACAATAACTTCTCAAAATAATTATATGAATCTGTTTTTTGAGAAAGACTGGACTCCCGTTTCCTTCAAGGACATGCCTAGAGATACTATACAAAAACATTATTACCTGGACCATATTTCTTTTGGGCACGATGTGGAGACCGCTTACCTTATGTTAGAGGCTTCACGCGCTTTGGACGATTGGCAATTTGATGAAACATTGAAAAAAGGGAAAAAAATGGTGGACCATGCCCTTAAAAATGGTTGGGATGACGAGCGTGGAGGTTTTTACGATGGTGGCTACTATTTTAACCAGATGGATTCAATAAGTATTGTTAATTACGATAAAAACTGGTGGTCCCAAGCTGAAGGTTTGAACAGCTTGTTATTAATGGATTCCCACTTTCCAACAGATTCACTAAATTATAGAGCGTATTTTGATCAACTTTGGGACTATTCGAAAGAGTATCTTATAGACCCTGATTTTGGGGGATGGTATGAATGGGGACAGGATGTTAGACCTGAAACTAGGAAAGATTTAAAAGGCCATATTTGGAAAGGAGCTTATCACGATTATAGAGCTCTAGTTAATTGCAAAAAAATAATTGAAAATAATAGGAATTAATTCGAAAACTGAGTGTTGGATAAATTAATCTGCAGAACGAACGAATGGAAAATCAACATCTTTTAAAAAATGTTCACCGGGAGATAACCCCCTTGGCTCCAGAAGATAGTTTCTTGGTTTTTGATAGACTAAAGCAAGACTTTGATTTTCCAATTCATTTTCATCCTGAATATGAACTGAACTTCATAATTAATGGTAAAGGAGTTAGGCGTATAGTCGGTGACAATTTAGAGGAAATTGACGACATAGAGTTGGTGCTTGTAGGACCAAATCTGGTACATGGTTGGGAAACTCATAATTGTAAGCAAAAGCAAATTCATGAAATAACGATTCAGTTCCATGATGATTTATTCGACTCAAAATTACTTTCCAGAACTATTTTTAAGCCATTTAAAGATATGTTCAATAGGTCAAATCATGGAATATTGTTTTCGAGAAAGATATCAGAAGAATGTATGCCTAGAATATTGCAACTTTCTAAAACTACCAATATTGATTATTTTTTGGAGCTAGTCTCCATTCTTAACGATCTAGCAAATTCAAGAAATCAAAGATTATTATCCACAAATGTTTCTCAATTAAACGATTTTGAAAACAGTAAGAAAATCAAAAAAGTTTATGATTACATTCAGGAAAATTTTAATCGTAAAATTTCGCTTGCAGAAATTTCTGAACTTGTAAATATGAGTATGGTCTCCTTTAACAGGTTCATTAAAAAAAGAACTGGAAAAACTTTCATTGAATACACTAACGACACACGAATAAGTTACGCTTCTAGATGGTTGATTGAAACCGATTTGAGCATTGGCGAAATTGGATATAAATGTGGATTTAACAATATGGCAAATTTCAATAGAATTTTTAAAAAGGTCAAGGGGATTACTCCTAGTACTTACAGAACTGAATTCAATGGAATGAAAAGAGTGTTGTAATGCCTAAATCCTAAAAAATTCATGGTAACTGAAGGCTTCCTTTTAGCATCTCGAGGTCTTGTACGGTCGTTTGCCTCTGCCGTTCTATATTGATATTGTACTATCGGAGTCATTGCGACAATACCGAAGTGATTGACAAGCTTAAAGATTTTTGGACTAATTTATGGGAACCTATATTGCGGACAAACAGCGTTACGAAGGCAGTATGACTTATAGAAGGTGTGGGGACAGTGGTTTACTCCTACCTGCGATTTCATTAGGACTTTGGCATAATTTCGGATTTGTTGACTCTTTTAAAATCGGTAAAGAAATACTTCATACCGCTTTTGACAATGGCATTACCCATTTTGACCTTGCCAACAATTATGGGCCACCTCCCGGATCTGCTGAGGAAAATTTTGGAAAAATACTTAAGGAAAGTCTATTAAACTATCGAGATGAGTTGGTTATCTCCACAAAGGCCGGTTGGGAAATGTGGCCAGGGCCCTATGGAAATTGGGGATCCAAAAAATATTTGGTCGCAAGTTTGGACCAGAGCTTAAAACGAATGGGGCTAGATTATGTGGACATATTTTACCATCACAGACCTGATCCTAATACACTTCTGGAGGAGACTTTGAACACTCTAAATTTGATAGTCCGTCAAGGAAAAGCGCTATACATAGGCATCTCATCCTATAGCGCCGAAGATACCTTAAAGGCATCAAAAATACTGAAAAGGCTGGGAACACCTTGCTTAATACACCAACCTAGATACAGTATGTTGGATCGATGGGTAGAGGATGGTCTTATGGAGGCATTAGGTGATGAAAGTATTGGATGTATCCCTTTTTCACCGTTGGAGCAAGGAATTCTTACCGATAAATATCTGAAAACAATTCCAGAAAATTCAAGAGCGGCGAAAAGTACTGGCGCTCTTCAGAAGGAAACTATCAATGAAGAAGTGTTGGGAAAAGTGAAAAAGTTAAATCAAGTCGCTATGAGCCGAGGTCAAAGTTTATCACAAATGGCAATTTCATGGTTATTAAAGGACGAAAGGGTAACTTCGGTTCTAGTAGGGGTAAGTAGTAAAAAGCAACTGCTTAATAATTTAGGGGCGCTCGAAAAGCTTAGTTTTGACGAAGACGAACTTGAAATAATAGATGAAATCCTGAAATGAGAATAGATGAATGAAAAAGTTTTTTGAATTTAATGCGCTATTGAGATGCAGGCACGAATGGTATGGTATGGCGCTTTCCACATGCTAACCTTATCTTCGATATCATACGGATGTCCTTTTGCATCGACCCTAAAATGCCATTCCCCATTTTTTCTATCTATCAAATATGTTTTGGTGAACTCCCAAATACTAATGGATTTTTTTAGATACTTTTTATCTTTGGTCAGGAAATAGCCATATTTTAATCCAACGAGTGCTTCAACCTGTGGCCACCAATGTAAATCCGTATCAAATGTTTTCGAAGTGCTATCCCATTCATTCATTACTGCACCATTTCTATCCAATGCCTTCAATACAAAAGTGTCTATGACCTTAATGGCAGTTTCTTCAACCTGTCGTAAAAGGCCTTCATCTTTTAAGGCCTTGGCAGCTTCTATTACTAACCATGCCGTTTCGATATCATGTCCAAACGAAAATTTACTACTTTGAAGATTCCATTTTTCATCAAAGAATAAATTATAACTATAGGATTCATTCAAAAACTTGTTTTGAAAAAGCCATATTAGTTCTCTTAACGCTTCCTTTAGCTCTGGGTGGTCATGGATTTTTAGTAGATTCGTATACGCTTCTAGGACATGAAGATGGGTGTTCATTGTCTTAGAGGCGTTCATATCCTTTTTGCTCAACCTCACATCGGCCAAAGCAGACCAATCTTGATTAAACCCTTCAAAGTATCCTGAATTTTGCCTGTCCCTCGCGTAAATTTCCAAATTTCTGAATATGGAAAGCGCCCAATCTTTAGCCTCTTGCTTACCGGAAAAAGTATAGTACTCCGAGAGCGCATAAATAGCAAACGCTTGGGCATAAACTTGCTTACGCCTATTTTTGG
>JBATUY010000465.1:0-17570 GCA_049671465.1 Pricia sp.
GTATGAGGTCATCGCCAACGGAAAGCTGGTGTCCGTAAAAAAGGATGCCAAAAATACCAAGGATGCCATGGATGCCAAAACCTGGCATTACGATATGGAACACCCCATGAGCAGTTACCTATTGGCCTTTGCCATCGGGGAGTACGGGAAGCAAGAGCTGGTATCGAACAGCGGCATTCCCATGGCAAATTACTACTATCCCGAAGACAGCCTTAGGGTCGAGCCTACCTATCGGTATACCCAACGGATTTTCGATTTTTTGGAGGATGAAATCGGAGTCGCATATCCGTGGCAGAACTACAAACAGGTTCCCGTTCACGATTTTCTCTATGCGGGCATGGAAAACACGGGCACCACGATTTTCTCGGATGGATACGTCATCGATTCCACCGCTTTCGTCGATAAAAATTATGTAAACGTCAACGCCCATGAACTGGCACACCAATGGTTCGGAAACCTGGTAACCGAACAAAACGGCAACCACCATTGGCTACACGAGGGTTTTGCTACTTATTATGCCTACCTCGCCGAAAAAGAACTTTTCGGTGAAGACCATTTGTATTGGAAATTGTACGCCTCCTCAATGCAACTTTCTGAAATGGCCAAAAAAGGAGAAGGGGAGAGCCTTTTAGATCCCAAAGCCAGCAGCCTGACTTTCTACGAGAAAGGGGCCTGGGCCCTTTTTATGCTTCGGGAACATATCGGGGATACGGCCTTTCGAAAGGGCATCCGCCAATATCTGAAAAAGTATGCATTTAAAAACGTCACGGTATCCGATTTCTTGGCAGAAATGGAAAGTACTTTCGGCAGCGATCTGTCCAATTTTAAAAAGGAATGGTTAGAGACTACGGCATTTCCCCAAGACGAAGCGCTGAATGCCCTGTCCAAGCATTCCCCATCCTTACGGCTGAATTTCGAAATGGAAGCAGACGTTGAAAACGCAAAGGACGGAGCCATCGACTATGCTAAATATTGGAACGCCAGTTCATCCATCTATCTTAAAAAGCACATCCTGACCACCTATCGAAATACTTTGCCGGAAGAAATTATTGAAAGGGCTTTTGCCTCCGATACGGTTCCTATTCGACAGGCCCTATCTACGGCTGTCGACATTAAAAAATATGATAAAAAATCATTTGAATCCCTATTGGGCGACGAAAGCTATGTCACCATCGAAAATGCCCTGTTCATACTATGGGAAAGCTATCCTGAAGATAGAAAATCATACTTAGATCGCACCTCTGATATAATTGGTCTACCCAATAAAAATGTTCGCTTACTGTGGCTGACATTGGCCATGCTCACCCCAGATTACCAAGGCAAGAACACCAAAGTATTTTTCGATGAGCTAGATGGTTATACCGGTACTTCGTATGCGTTTGAAGTGCGCCAATCCGCTTTTTTTTACTTGAAGGAAGCTTTCGGGCTAACGGATCAAAGCCTTAAGAACCTGATACTCGCCACCGATCACCATGCGTGGCAGTTCAAGAAGTTCGCGCGAAACCTTTTACAGGAAGTAATACAAGATCGGGATTATAAATTGCGCATTGAAAAGGTGGCCAAAGAACTAAACGACGAAGAATTACGTTATTTAAACAGTATATCGCAGTAAGTATTGCGAATTTTGACCCTAGCGTACTTCGTGTTTGCGAAATTGCATAGCGATTTACATCAAAAACCAGCCAATAACCCCTGTCAACGAAAGACAGGCACTAAAAAACTTGAATGAGAGCATTGGTCATATCGGGCGGTGGCAGCAAGGGCGCGTTTGCGGGCGGCGTTGCTCAATTTCTTATCCAAGAAGCTCAAAAGAAGTATGATCTTTTTGTAGGCACTTCTACGGGAAGCCTTCTGGTCTCTCATCTGGCCCTAGGCAAATTGGATAAGATCAAAGCGATATATTCCAATGTAAATCAAAAAGCAATCTTCAGTAATTGCCCGTTTATTATCAAAAGAAAGCATGGTATCGATGAGATTTCCATAAACCATTGGAACGTTCTGCGAAATATTGCCGCCGGAAAAAAAACCTTTGGTGAAAGTGAAAACTTGCGGGAACTGATTCGCAACAGCTTGACCCTACAGGAATTCGAGCAATTAAAGCATGGCGCTTCCGATGTGGTCATTACCGTTTCAAATCTATCGCTGAATCAAGTGGAATATAAATCGATCAAAGACTGCACCTACGATGAATATTGTGACTGGGTCTGGATATCATCGAACCTCATTCCCTTTATGAGCCTGGTCAAAAAGAACGGCTGCGAGTATGCCGACGGAGGGCTCGGCAGTATCGTACCTATTGAAGAGGCCATAAGACGCGGGGCCACCGAGGTCGATGTTGTGGTATTGCATACCGAGGTCAACTATTTGAACAGTTTGCCCTCTCGCAATCCTTTTGAATTACTGACGACGATGATGAGCTTTGTTTTAGACCGTATCGAATACCAAAATATTAGAATCGGTAAACTGGTCGCGAATCAGAACGATGCCGTTATCAATTTATATTATACGCCGACGATTCTGACCACCAACTCTTTGATTTTTGATAAGGAGAAAATGACGCTGTGGTGGAAAAGGGGGTATTTGTATGCAAAAAACAAGAATAATGAGACCAACCCCATCGAACCCAACGAGACGGAATAGGGTATACATCAATCTGTTGAACCTTTTGTTTATTTGTAAGGTTTAAAATTTCTAAGGACCGTCTTCTAAGGTCTGTTTCGAAAGCAATTAAGTTTCAGCCCTGACGATACAAGATAATACGGGTAGATGGTCATGAGGCTCATTAGCTTCATAAGGTATAGGGTAAGACTATTTCATTTGACAGTCAAGTTCGATCCCTGCTACCAAAGATCGCCGATTTCCTTTTTAACGAACGACAGCGCAGTAGCGGAAGGCGATTCTTTGTCCATCGTCTGGGTAAGAATGTCTTCGCGAAGTTTATCGGCGGAATCGGTTTCGCTCATGGCGGCTTTGCGTATCATCTGTATCGTTGCGCTTTTGGCGGCCTTGATGATATTCCAGCAGGCATCGGTCATGTAAATCTGCTGTGACAGGTTATGATCGAACTCGGTTTCGATACTTTTAATAAGCAGGGCCTCGTACGCATTTTTATCCGGAGATTTGGGTGCCACGCGAACGACAAGGCTCGAAAGCGCGATTCGTTCTAAAAATAATGCCATTCGCTCGTAGGCTTGCAATCGAATGGGGAGCGTGTTTTTCTGGGTATCTTTGTGTAGCAAAAATCGGCGACGGCCGTCCTCGTTCTTGGTATGAAGTTTAAAGAAATAAAAAGCGACCACTCCGGTTACCACGGCAGGCAATAAAAAACCGAATAATTGTAAAATTCCTTCTCCGGACATAATGTATTGTATTGGTTACAGGATGTAGAACGAAGGTTTTTAGGAAAAAGTATATGGATACATAACAGGTAGTCCGTAGCGAATCAATTCTTCATCTCCTCCCGAACCATCAGATAAAAATCATTGAATTTAGGATGTATTTTCACTTGAATACCTTCTTTAAGGTTGCCGTCTTTTCCAACGGTAGATATGCGTTCCGGGTCTACCGTAAACTTGCTTTGTAATAAAGTCGATAATGCTAGTGCCTGTTGAGCGGGTACGTTGAGGTCACCGGTCATACTGAGTCCCTCGATATCGATGGCGGTTGTAGGGTTGGCCTTTAATATATCGGCCAATTTCCCGGCCCAAGATTCCGCTTCTGGTGTCAACGCGGTGCCCTCATCGCTACCGAAAAGACTCGTCAGGTCGGAAGAGACGACTACGGCGCCGTTCGATACGGCAATTTTAGCCTCTTCGCCCAAGGTCTGCTTAACATTGGTCAGCACTACGATGATGGTAGAGTCGTTACTGGCGATGGCCTCTTTGATGGATCGTAATTTACCCTCCGTGGCCTGAAGACTTTCGATGGCACTGTTCGCGATATCGGAATTTTTGTTCGACACGGCGGTAAAATTCGAAATGTTCGACATCAGGGTATTGTTCGATGCCTGAAGGTCGGCCACCTGCGCCTCGAAAGAAGTGGCTCTGGCCTGAGCGACCCTTTCGTTCTTTCTGGCGTCCAGAACTTCCGAATTTACGGAATCCAATTGTTTTTTTAAGCTTTCGATCCTATCGATCAAGTCACTTTTTCTTTGGGCCTGCAAAGTAAACGAGGTACAAAGAATAAGGAAGAGGGATATAAAAATTGTTTTCATCGGTATATTGATTTAAGGGGATTTTTAAAATTTTGGTTCCTACTTTGAGCCATTATATTACGGCGTAAAAGTATAGCATTCTTTTTTCTTGTGGAAATATTCGCTTTCCGGGTAGGACAAATCTTGCCGTTTAAAAGCTCATATAGTCGCGTGTTTTTTTGTACTTGGATGCCATCATCGATTGGAACGTTCCAAGACCCGTAGTATTGTGCGGAGCCCTGTTTTATTTTCTTATTTGATGACTTTGGATAGGCCCCTGGCACGTTTGACCTCCATCTTTTTTAGCATCCAATCTGGGTAGCCGGATGCATCTTCGGCCTCATAGATTCTCAATTTTTGGTCTTCAGGGGGCGCTTTCAGTTCATCGGGATGGCATCCTAGAATTCGGGCAGCGGTATCCACTCCTGAGTGGGATGCGCCGGCCACACCGTGCGATAAAATGCTTGCACCGCATAAATACAGGTTCTCGATTTCGCTTTTGGCCTTGAAGGCAAAGGGACCGATATGTTTAAGGCTTTTTTCGGTACCGTACACATTACCGTCGGTGGTATTGATGTAATATTCATTGGTGATGGGGGTTCCCAAGTCTTTATGTACAATATGTCCGCCGATGCCCGGCACGGCTTTTTCAAGGCCTTTGATCATTTTTTGGGTTAAGCGCTCTTTGAAATCCAGATATTCTTCGGAGCGTTGCGCACCCTCATCCTTATATTTTTCGAAGGCCTTGTAGTCGATAAAGGTAATGGCCTCGATTCTATGGTGCTTTCCATCGAAGCTTACGGGATCTTTAAGTGTGGTGCAGCTGATGAACATTGCTTCGAAAGCATCTCCCTCATCGATATCAGCGTTAAGAATCTGCTCAAAAGGGTCGTTGCCCTTGGTTTCCGGCATCATCCAAATGTTCCCGGAATCTAAGCCCGCTTTTCTCACATCCATGTCCACCGTCAAAAACAACATGAGCGAGGTGCACGAATACTTGGTCTTACTGAGTTTCTTTTGTAATTTTTGACTGAGATTTTCCCGGCCTATCAATTTGTTATAGGTGATTCCGACATCGGCATTCGACACGATGCGGTCCGCAAAGATTTGTTTTCCGTTCTCCAAGGTTACCCCGACAGCGCGTTTCTGCTGTTCTCCCTCTACCAAAATTTTGTGCACCGCGGTGCTTGTCCTGATTTCACCGGAATGTTTTTTCACCGCGTTAATCATCGCCTTGATCAGCGCGCCGCCGCCGCCCATGGGGTAATAGCCACCTTGATAATAATGGTACATCAGTGCGCTGTGCAACACGAAAGGCACTTTGGAGGGCGATACGCCGTGGTCGCCGCATTGTACGTTCAAAATATTCTTTAATAACGAATCTTTGATATGCCAGCCGATAACCCGGCGAAGGCTGAAAAGTCCGTATTTACCAAAGTGCCGGGTGCGGTAGGGCAGGGTCAGTTTCTGCCAAAATCCTTTAATGTACGGCATTGAATAAAGCTCTTGACTCACTTTTCGGGTCAGGTCGAGATATTTGCGAACGTTTTTCTTTTCCTTGGGAAAACGAGCTGACAATCGATCGACCAGTTCATCAAAATTTGCCGGATAGTCAAAGCGTTCGTTACCGATACGAACGTGTTCGTAGGCATCGGGATTCATGCGGAAGAAGACGAGATCGTTGGCGATCCCCAAACCACGGTACAGATTACTGGTGGATTCGCCTTCGCCTAGAAGCCCCACATAATGAACGCCCGGGGTAAACCGATGTCCGTTAAGATAAAAACTATGGCACCAGCCACCAGGTACATCGTGCTGCTCAAGTACCAATACCTTTTGGCCGGCGCGTGCCAAGCAGATGGCGGCCGCCAGACCACCGGCACCGGAGCCGATAACGATAGTATCCCATTTCTCCACAGCACTATTGGACTCCATGGCACTATGAGTAGGCTGGCTTTGTGGGGAAGTCATTTCGTTTTTAATTTTTATAAACTATTTCTGGAATGCTTGGCACCGAAACTGTAAGCGGGCTCGAGCGATGCCTGATGCGCCTGCGCTGTGCTCATTTGTCAATTGATTTCGAAGGTAGAAATAAAAATCCGGATTGAAATTTTGAGAATGCCTTCAAAATGACCTCACTCGGCTCACTTTTTTAAAGCCTCGGCAATCGCTTTTTCCACTAAGGGTTCCATTACTTTGTAGCCTTCAACGGTTGGGTGGACTTCATCGTCGGCATATTTTTTGGGGAGTCCGTTGCGGTCGTCGGCCATCGCGGAAAAATAGTCGAGGTAAATATGTCCATTTTCTTCGGCGTAGGCCTTCAGCATCTTGTTGAGCGCAACAATTTTATCGGCAGGTTCCAAGCCGGGTTTCCAAGGATAATCGAAAGCGGGCAGGGTCGAGGAGAGAACGACCTTTATATGGTTCGCGTGCGCTATTTCGGCCATTGACCTTATGTTGTCGGCAATCATCTCCAAGGTCGAAGGCCCTGTATTGCCGGCAATATCATTGGTGCCGGCAAGAATTACGACCACTTTTGGTTCAAGGTCTACGACATCTTGACGGAACCGAACCAGCATTTGGGGCGTCGTTTGGCCACTGATACCCCGGTTGACGTAGGGCTTTCCTTCGAAGAACTCCGGCCTGCTGTTCAACCATCCTATGGTGATGGAGTTGCCCATAAAAACCACGCGATTTTCGTCGGCAGCAGGAGCTCCGAGTTTTTGGTTGGCTTCCTGAAATTGTTTCAGGTTGGGCCAATCTTGTCCGTAAATACCTTCTACGAGGCCGATTCCGATTAAAAATGCGAGTAAAGCGGATTTCAAGTTTGTCATTGGTCTACATTTTATGCGCGGAAGATTTACCCGCGTTCAGGTGTTTGTTCTTAATTCAATAATTGTTTTTGCTCCTCGTAGGTCAGCGGCAAATCCTTCTTTATTTTGTCTGCTGTGGGCCGCTGTACGAATAGATAGGCGATCAAGGCTATGGCAACGACTAAATGTAAGGCATTTCCGCTCCAATAATACGCGAGCAGCGCTAAGATACCGGGACCTTCCAAGAGGGCATATTTCAGTATGGAGGCCACTTGGTACTTGCCAAGTTTGACAGAAAGTGTTTCTTCCTTCGATATATGCTCGAGCTGCTTTTTGAAGAGTAATTGGCTTAAAAAATAACCGGCGACTGCGACCACAGGTACCATATAAATCAAAATACTTTGGGAGTTCATACGGGCCTCAAAATCCCCTTTTTGATAATAGGCGACGATGGCGAATACCATAAGGCCCGCGCATAGGGCCGTATGGATTATGGTCAAGGTTCTTAAAAAAGTTTTGAACTGCATATTACTGTTTAGTATTTCGCGCTTTTCCCTTTTGCCATGGTTCGCTCGATAAAGGCCCGAATGTCATTGTTGGCGGTCTCCAGATCGTCACGACGCAAATACATCATATGCCCGCTGCGGTAGCCCTTAAATTCGAAACGGTCTTTCATGCGACCACTGGGATCGACCTGCCACATGGTATATTTTGCATTGAAATAGGTGGTGGCGCCATCGTAATAACCACTTTGCACCAGTACGTTCAGGTACGGATTTTGGGCCATCGCCAGACGCAGATCGTCGCGCGTAGTATCGTCGTCATTGTTCCATGGGTGCACCGGGCCGAACATATTGTATTTGATATCCGTCTTGAAATTCAACTCTTCCTGTAAATAATAATTGATGGCCGGCGTAAAGGAATGCAGCCAAGAAGTGAGTTCGGCATTATAATCCGGACCCATGCCCGCTACCTGTCGGTCGAAGCCTAAGTATCTACTATCAAGCCTTCCTATAGTATACGCCCCTTTATCCTTCAAAAGATTCTTCCAGAAATAGGATGTTGATACGACCAGGTTTTGATTTAGGATTTCTTCTTTGGACAGTCCGGAGTAAAAGGCCATTTTTTCGGCCACCGCCCCTTTTTCACTATCATCGAGACTCCAACCTTTCGATAGGGCGGGAAGCAGCGTATTCAAGGTGTAGTCTTCTGATTCTGGAAGAATATCCAGTAAATCTTTGTTCTGTAGTTCTGCCGGAAGGGCCTTATGGTACCAGGCCGCGGCCGTGAAATACGGCAGGTTGATAGCATCGGAAACCGGTCCGCCGACGCGAATGACCTTGTAATCGGCCGGCGAGACCATGATGACGCCATTGAGATACATCCATTGCTGTTCTTGCAGCGCCAACGCGAGGCCCATGACCCGAGTGCCGCCGTAGCTTTCGCCTACAATATATTTGGGCGAACGCCAGCGGTTGTTACGGGTCACGAAGGTATTGAGCCACTCGGCCAAATATTTGATATCCGCATTGATACCAAAGAAATGCTCGCGTTCTTTTTCGCCCAACTCTTCGGGAATAGTTCTGGAATATCCGGTATTCGCGGGATTGACATATACGATATCGGTCACGTCCAACACGGAAAACGGATTGTCCTGCACCCCATAGGGCTGTACCGGAAAGCCCTCTTCGTCTATTTTCAGGGCGCGCGGCCCCGTGTAGGCCAAATGCATCCATACCGAGGCAGAACCCGGGCCGCCGTTGAAGGATATCATCAAAGGTCTCGCCGCTCGGTCCTTCACGTTGTTTCGGGTATAATAGGTGTAGTTCAACGCGGCGATCGGTTGGCCTTTTTCGTCCCAGACCGGTTGCATACCGGTCGTGGCGGTGTAATCGATCGGCGTTCCATTTATGGTCACGCTATGTTGGGTCGTTACGGTCGTATCGATGGGAATTTTGCGCTCATAGGCCGAATGCATGGGGGTATCGGGCTTTGGAGCTTCCTGTTCTTGTGCTTGTAGCCTAGGCTGAAAGCTAAATAGGATAAGGGCGCCGAGGTAAAGTTTTTTCATGCTAGGATGGATTTAGATAGGCTTTAAAAATAAGTAAAAAGTTTATGCCTTACGGGATTTATGGGATTATAAATTATACGACGCACTCAAAGAATACGAATTCGGCCATCTCCCTAAAATTTCTCGAAAACCCCTAATCCGAATAACGCAAAATCATATTTCACCGGATCGATCGGGTCGAGCTTGCGCAAGCTTTTATCGAGTTCCGCAAGGGCCTTGGCATCGTTCTGCTTGCGTTTTAACAGTTTTAGTTTTCGCGCCACGTTCCCCGAATGCACATCTAGCGGGCATGACAGGCGTTCCGTGCCGATACTTTTCCAGAGTCCGAAATCCACCCCCGTCGTGTCCGGACGCACCATCCACCTCAGGAACATATTGATGCGCTTCGCGGCGGAGCCTCTCAATGGATCGCTAACGTGTTTTTGGGTTCGGGCAGGGTGGGGGAGCTCGAAAAAGGTTTTTTTAAAGGAGGATATGTTGGATTGTAGGAAAGCGTCTTTATAATTTTTTGAGAATACGGCTTCAAGCCCTCCATGATTTTCGTAGATATTTTTCAGGGCGGTCATAAAATAGGATGCATCACTACCGTTGAATGTACGATGTACAAAAGTGGACAGCCTTTCTACGCCCGCTTCTTGATGGTTCATCACAAAATCGAAGGGTGCATTATCCATTAGCTGCATCAGGCGGGTCGCATTGTTGATGATGCTCTTTCGGTTGCCCCAGGCAATGGTCGCGGTTAAAAAGGCACTGATTTCGATATCTTCTTTGCGGGAAAAAAGATGGGGAATCTGTAACGGGTCGCTATCCAAAAATTTGGGATGCTCGTATTGTAGCACTTTACTGTCCAAAAAATCGGTAAGTTCGGCTTTGGTCATGCTCAAACCACCACCTCTTTATTGACGATCATACCATCGACCATGGTCAGTTTGCGGTCTGCCATATCGGCCAATTGCTCGTTGTGGGTTACGATGACGAAGGTCTGCCCGAAACGGTCGCGTAGATCAAAAAATAATCGATGTAGGTTGTCGGCGCTCTCGGAATCAAGGTTACCACTGGGCTCATCGGCGAAGATGACCGAAGGGTCGTTGACCAGGGCTCGCGCCACGGCGACCCGTTGTTGTTCCCCTCCGGAAAGTTCGTTCGGTTTATGGCTGTAGCGTTTTGACAATCCCAAAAAATCCAACAGCTCCTTGGCTTTGGTTTCCGCCTTGGCCTTTGGCGTGTTTTTAATAAAAGCGGGAATGCAGACATTTTCGAGCGCCGTAAACTCCGGCAGTAACTGGTGAAACTGAAAGATAAAACCGATATGCTCATTGCGGAACCGGGCCAAATCCTTGTCCGACAGGGTATTTGTGGCCACTCCGTTGATCAAAAGCTCGCTTTCCCTCGGGTTCGAGGGCCCGTCTAGAGTCCCCAAAATCTGCAGTAGGGTAGTCTTCCCCGCGCCGGAAGTCCCGACGATGGACACGATTTCCTTCCTTTTTATGTGGAGGTCGACACCCTTGAGCACTTGTAGGTCTCCGTAGAATTTTTGGATGTTGGTGGCTTTGATCATGCAATTTTGATTAGAGGATGAAATTAATCATAATGAATGAGATTAGAAAAAATGGGAATTAAGGAAAAGGATAGCGAGGCTTCTCCGGGTACGTTATTTAAGATTGAAAATCGAATCAAGTCCGATGCTAAATAGGATATTTTTATAGATGATGCGTCTGAAAATCAGCCTCTAGAGGTGTGGACTATTTTCGAGGGGGTAGTCGAGTGTCCTATAGTACATTACATACCATCCTACATAATTTAGTGTTGTCCAAAATAAGCGTAAAGAATTGGCGTTAGTTCTTTAGCCGTTATATTCGCTATTTTTGCGTAATAAATACGCATATATTATGGAGATAGAACAGAACATCAAAGTAGCGGTCGACGCCATCGTATTCGGATATACGAATCACACGCTCAACGTCTTGCTCATCAAGCAAAAATACGGCGCGTTGAAAAATCAATGGGCCTTGGTCGGCGGATTCGTAAAGGATGGGGAATCGCTCACCGCCGCGGTAAACCGGGAATTGGAGGAAGAAACGGGCATACAGGTAAATTATCTCGAGCAATTGTATACGTTCGGAGACGATATCACCAGAGACCCCCGATTTCGGGTTATCGCCGTGGCCTATTTTGCCCTCGTGAATTCCGCCAAAATGGAATTAAAAGCGGGTACCGACGCGGAAGAGGCGAAATGGTTTCCGTTGGATGCGTTACCGGAACTGGCCTTTGACCACAAAGCAATAATTGAACTGGCCAGGGAACGCTTGCAGGGCAAACTGACCTATCAGCCGGTAGGGTTCGATCTGCTTCCGAAGGAGTTCCCGTTTTCTGATCTGGAACACCTGTACACTGAAATTTTAAAGAAGGAAATCGACCGTCGGAATTTCCGAAAAAAGATTTTGAGCTATGGTATCGTCGAAGAGACCGAAAAGTACGATAAAAAGAAAAGCGGTAGACCGGCCAAGCTTTTCCGATTTAATAAACTGAAATACAATGCTTTACTGAAGAACGGTTTCCTTTTCGAAATTAAATTTGTGTAATTTTTACACAAATTAATTGGATATTTGAGCAATTCAATTAACTTTGTGTTATAATTACACAAAATAGCATAAGTTGATGCATTAGATGGTTTTGACAGAAATAGTTTAGCCGAACCTAATAGTATAGGTAGTACCTAAAAACGACTTACTATGTAAATTAAAGCAACATAGCCTTAAGGATTCAATGCTTAGGGGTCTGTCGCGACCATTTCCTAGAGGTCTTTGAAGACCGTAGCCCAGAGGCCTATTGTGACCAGAGTTTAGGAAGCTTTTAAAAACGATTCCTAGGAAACCTTTTGCGACGAATGCATAGAAGCCTTTTGAAATTTTGCAGCGAGACTTTTTGGGACAATGGCATAGAAGGCTTTTAAAACCATTGCGTAATCGGCACCAAGTACCGATTTGAACTAAACCAACGAATCATGATAATAAACTTAGACCCAAATTTCAAGCCCTTGGCGGAAAAGGAAATACCCTTTCAAAGTTTTGTTTTTTCCGGTGGGGAACCGCACATTAAAATCGATACGGATTTTGACCAGAACGAATCGGTCTCGAAACCATCGACAGCCACTGCGGTCTCGGTATCACACCGATTGAATTCCTTCAACGATTTGGGACTTTTATGTTTGGCGGTAGATGCCTTACAACGAATGGAAGCCAAGCTCGACACCCTTATCATCCCCTATTTTCCGGCCGCAAGACAGGATCGGGTCATGGTAAAAGGGGAGCCCTTATCCGTCAAGGTGTATGCGGATATCATCAACGCCCTCGGCTTTCAAAAAGTAATCGTTTTCGATGCCCATTCCGAAGTGACCCCGGCGGTCTTGAACCATTGCGAGGTGATTCCCAATCATATATTCATTGAAAAAGTTATCGCGGCCATCGGAAAAGAGGTTGTGCTGGTTTCCCCAGATGGGGGAGCCTTGAAGAAAATCTACAAGCTCTCCGAATATTTAGGAGGGGTAGAAGTGGTCGAATGCAGCAAAAGCCGTGACGTCAAGACGGGAAAACTAATGGGGTTCAAAGTATACTCCGAAGACCTCAAAGGCCGTGACTGCCTTATCGTTGACGACATCTGCGACGGCGGTGGCACATTCATAGGGCTAGCTAAGGAGCTGAAAAACAAAAACGCCGGCAACCTTTACTTAGCGGTCAGCCATGGCATTTTCAGCAAAGGCTTCGAGACTTTGAGCCAAGATTTCGAACGGATTTTCACCACGGATTCTTTCAGGAAAGTGGAAGATGATGTCGTTATGCAAATCGGTTTAAATAAAATACTATGATTGACAAACCTATACACAGCGCACTGTTTAAATGACAGAAAATTAAGCTTTTGCAGATACGTGAACCGGTATTTGAACGTTAGATACATCCAGGTAAATTGTTGAAAAATATATGGATTGCCCTCCTATCCGAAGGAAGAATAGTTAAGAATAAAGATCGAAGAACGAAGCATACTTGTTAATCCTTAAACAAAATACTTATGAGCGACAACTTGAAACCAAGATTCATTGAATCCTTAAAAAGAAACAACGACCAGATTCGTGAAGACCGGGCCGAGACCATCGGCGCCGATTCCGAATTGATCTACAAGCGCCGTATCGAAGATATCGAGTTGCGGATCAAACGTTTGGAGCGGGAACAAGAAGGCCTGATCGATATCAGTCCCTTGGACAAAAACAGCCTGACCTTCGCCGATTTTCAGCCGGAAGCTTTCGTGCAAAAAGACATGGAACTATCCTTTACCATTCGCAACCTGAACATTCAGTTCGAGGTCAGCAAAAAGAGATATGAATATTTATTCGGAAAAACTATATAATCATGGGAGGAACGAGATACAATTTAGACGCAAGATTTACAAGGGCCAAAAGCGCCGGTTACGCCAGTAAGTCCGTCAACGATATTTTTGCCCAGAACCGGGAACGGAAGGCTCACGAGGCCATGAACCCTAATGGAATCTCCTTTCGGGAGGCCCGGGATTCGGAAGTCCATCCGAATTCAGTACCGATTATATTGGGCCTAGACGTTACGGGCAGTATGGGTCACATTCCACATGACCTGGTCAAAGACGGACTTCCCAAACTGATGGGCGGCATCATCGAAAACGGGGTGCCGGATGCGGCCCTGTTGTTTTTGGGCATCGGTGACCATGAATGTGACGGATATCCTTTACAGGTCGGCCAGTTCGAGTCCGGTGATAAGGAGTTGGACATGTGGCTTACCCGAACCTACATCGAAAGCGGTGGCGGTGGCAACGGTGGCGAAAGTTATCTGCTGGCCTGGTATTTTGCCGCGTTCCATACTAAAACGGATGCCTTCGAGAAACGAAATCAAAAGGGATTACTTTTTACGGTAGGTGACGAACCCAACCTGAAAATATTGTCCGGTAGCGCCATCAAAGAAATCATGGGCAGCGGGCAGCAGAGCTATACCGACCTTGAGCTTTTGGCCGAAGCCCGAAAGCGTTACGAGGTCTATCATATCAATTTACTGCACTCCGGCATCGCTGAAGCAGCGGACAGCGGATGGAAAGAGGTATTAGGCGAAAACTGTATTTCGGTCAAGGATTATAAAACCGTGCCCGACGTTATCAAGTCCATCATATGCGAGAAACATGCGTCCGGCAGTGGAACGGCGACTGCTGGAAGCACCAGTTTTGATGATATTAAAATGTTATAGGCCATGCAAAAAGCGAACATCGTCATAGGTTTGGGCTTCGGCGACGAAGGAAAGGGCATTACGACCGATTTTCTTTGTAGCCAGAACCCCAATGCGATGGTCGTCCGGTTTTCGGGAGGGCAGCAGGCGGCCCATACGGTGATGCTCGACGGAAAAAAGCACGTGCATTCCAGTTTTGCGAGCGGGGCCTTGCGCGGGCTGCCATCCTATTATAGTGAACACTGTACCGTGCATCCTACCTTACTATTTACTGAAAGGGAAGAGCTATTGGCAAAAGGTGGCAATACCGATTTCTATGTACATCCTTTGTCAAAAATAACCACGCCCTTCGATGTTTGGCATAACCGGAAAAACGCAAAAAACTTGGCGCATGGTACCTGTGGCAAAGGGGTAGGCGCGACGATGAAACGGAATGAGGGTCCCTATAAACTCTACGCCATCGACCTGCTCGCACCTGAAGAAATTTTGGTGCAGAAGCTAAGGGCCATCTGTTCGTACTACGGATTATCGAATCAAAAGGAGTTGCTTGAAGAAGTGGCCGCTTTTCTAAGCCATATCGAAGCCTTGGACTGGAATATTGAAGGATATGATTTCCTGAAAAAGTACGAGACGCTGATTTTCGAGGGAAGCCAAGGCGTTTTGTTGGATATGGACCATGGAATTTTTCCCAATGTGACCTACGCGAACACGAGCTCGAAGAATGCCATGGAAATTTGTAGGCAATTGCAGATCGACAATATCGAAATGTACTACGCCACCCGTTGCTATCTAACCCGGCACGGTAGCGGATGGATGCCCGACGAACAGCCATTGAAATTGAAAAATAACGAAGAGGAAACCTGTACCTATAACGAATTCCAAAAGCAACTGCGCACCGCGCCTTTGGATTATGAAGTGCTGAATTATGCCTTGCGAACCGATGCCATCTATGCGGCATCCGCCAAGAAAAACCTGGTGGTTACCTGTCTAGATCAACTAGAATTCACCTTTCGACCGGAAAAGCTGAAAACCAGATTCGATCGGGTATTCGGCTCCTATTCCCCGGCATCCGAAAATTTTAAAGAAATAACATCCATAAAATCAAAAATCAATGAATCCTCTACTCTTGACCGACGGTTACAAAGTTGACCACAGAAGACAATATCCTGACGGCACCACCTTGGTGTATTCGAACTGGACACCCAGAAAAAGCCGTATTCAAGGCATTAACGCGGTGACCCTTTTCGGCCTCCAATATTTCATCAAAAAATACATCCTAGAAGATTTTGAGACCTATTTTTTCAAGCAGCCCAAGGAGAAAATGGTGAAGGAATACGCCCGAAGAATCAATAACTATCTCGGCGAAAACCAGGTTGGTACAAAGCATATCGAAGACCTTCACGATCTGGGATACATCCCCATGGTCATCAAGGCCTTACCGGAAGGGGCGAGCGTACCCATTCGGGTGCCCATGTTCACCATGTACAATACCCTGCCGGAGTTTTTCTGGCTGACCAACTATTTCGAGACCTTGGTTTCCGCCGTGGTCTGGATGCCCTGTACCTCGGCGACCATCGCCAAACAATACCGTAGAATTCTCGATGTATTTGCGGAAGAAACCTCTTCGGTACCCGAATTCGTCGACTGGCAGGGCCACGATTTCTCCATGCGCGGTATGGCCGGGATGGAAGCCAGCTTAATTTCCGCAGCGGGACACCTATTGAGTTTCACCGGTTCGGATACCATTCCTACGGTGGATTTTCTAGAAAAATATTACCACGCCGATTCCGATGCCGAGCTGGTCGGTGGCTCGGTATCCGCTACCGAGCACAGTGTGATGTGTATGGGCACCTTGAGCGATGAATTGGCCACGTTCGAAAGATTGGTCTGTGAAGTATATCCGAAAGGAATTGTTTCCATAGTCTCGGATACTTGGGACCTTTGGAAAGTGCTGACGGAATATTTGCCCGAACTCAAGCAAGAAATTTTGGCGCGGGACGGCAAGGTAGTTATCCGACCCGATAGTGGGGACCCCGTGGATATCATCTGTGGTAACCCTAACGGAAAATCCGAAGCCGAGAAAAAAGGGGTCATCGAATTGCTTTGGGAAACGTTTGGCGGCCACACGAACGATAAAGGTTTCAAGGAACTAGATCCGCACATCGGTGCCATATACGGAGATAGCATTACCCTCGAAAGGGCGGTTCAAATTTGTGAACGGCTAAAGAAGAAAGGCTTCGCATCGACCAACGTCGTCTTGGGTATAGGGTCGTTTACCTATCAATATAATACTAGGGATACCTTCGGGTTTGCAATGAAGGCCACCTATGGCGAAGTAAATGGGGAGGGCCGCGAAATCTTTAAGGATCCGATTACCGATGACGGCACGAAGAAATCCGCAAAAGGATTGATTAAAATCGAACTTGAAAACGGAAGCTACGAACTAGTGGACCAAGTTTCTTGGGAACAAGAAAAGCAAGGTGAAATGGAGGAAGTTTTTAGGGACGGGAAATTATTGGTAGACCAATCCTTGGCCGAAATTCGGGAGCGGGTCAAACAAGATAGCGTCACTTTAGTCTAAGTGCCCTGTTTGGCATGGTCCAAAGCCTTTGAAGGCCAAAATTATCGGCCAATATGAAGGAAGTCCACTTTAGAAATTGGTACGCTTACACCGAGGCGGCCTGTTTAAACCTTCGAGCTCCAGTCGATACTCGTTTAACGGCTTTGTGGTACATTTGCCAAAATTGAAACATTATTCTTTTTACGACGGATTAAATCCGTATTTTTGTTTAACTATTTAATAAAAAGAATAAACAAAACATTGAAACTTATGGCTCCCTATCAAAATCTTGAAGAATATAACATTGAAATTGCCAACGACGTCAAAAAAAGCTTTTCCAAAATTATTAATGAACTTGGTGAGGATGTTGAGCGGGAGGGACTGGTAAAAACGCCGGAAAGAGCGGCGAAGGCCATGATGTTCTTGACGCAAGGCTATAAACAGGACGCGGTAGAAATCTTAAACGGGGCCATGTTCGCGGAGGACTATGACGACATGGTCATTATAAAGGACATTGAGCTATACTCCCTTTGCGAGCATCACATGCTTCCCTTTTTTGGAAAGGCCCACGTCGCTTACATTCCCAACGGTCATATTGTCGGCTTGAGCAAAATACCCCGAGTGGTCGATGTTTTTGCCCGCAGATTGCAGGTGCAGGAACGTTTGACCCATGATATTTTGGAATGTATCAATG
>JBATUY010000466.1:0-1726 GCA_049671465.1 Pricia sp.
GGAATGCTTTACATGGCGACTGTCTCATAAATTTCGTGTTCCATAAATTCTTCGTCAAAGACTCTGACACCCGGCCTGTCTATTTTTGGTGTTCCCTCAGATAGGCTGAACCTCTTATTGTTTTTCGTTTAATACGTTATCGCTTAAGCTGCCGCGAAGTAATTCTGAAATCTCAACGCGCGTTGGCTGAAATGCAGCCTCCAACACCGCAATAGACTTCTCTGGCGCAGAGCCACCGCACATAAAAACATCCAGGGCCGCGTAATTGTGCTCTGGCCATGTGTGAATACTAATGTGAGACTCAGCTAAAAGGGCTACGCCTGTAACGCCTCCTTCGCCAGAAAACTTATGAAGGTGAATCTGCAACAGTGTCGCATCAGCTGCGCTAGCGGCATCTTTGAGTGCTTTATCGATCATCTCAACGCTACGCAAGTGCTGCGCCCCCCAAAAGTCGACAATAAGATGTTTGCCGGCGTAGGAGATTTGCTCTGAAGGGCTGCAATTTAGTGGAGCGGCCTCGTCTTCGTTAAAATCTAGAGTAGCTCTGTTGGGGCTGACAGTCATATTCATTGGGTATCCGTCTTTTCCTTGTGCACAGCGTTCGGTGCTCCATACCTTATGGTAGTCGAAAGCTTTGTTTGAATCCAACGAATAGGCGATAGTTTGTCTTCATCCAAGCGCTACGAGGCTGCAAAAGTTTCCCGATAGCTCGACTGTAAATTGCAGGGTAAGTTCTCTCATCGAACAGACCATGCGGAGGTTCCCATTTAATCTCCTCGTGCTCTGGTTGAACAAAGTTCAATTATGGTCTCTATCCTTGCTGATTCCACGCTTGAACTTTGTTCTCTTATGCGCAGGAAACTGTCAGCGCATTTTATAACACCTCTGTTCGAGCGTGGACGGCGTTTTATTTATTGCTCACGTTTAGGTAAAAGATCGACGATCAGTCTAGTATAGAAGTCGATTAGTTGCCTTCAAGCGCGTCGGCAAAGCCCTGCAACGCCGGTTTTGGTTCGAGATTTTCTAAGAACAACAACGGCCATTCGATACGACCAAGAAAGTCGATGAGCCAGGTGTCGCCATCGTGGATGCCCCAAACCGTGATACCGCCGCGTTGTGCGGGTGGCACAACATCAAGGTAGGCTTCGACCACATCGTGAATGTAGGCTTTCTGTGCTTCTGCCATTTCTGAGGTGAATACCTGCGACGAGTTAGTATTGTTCACCCTGACATCAAGCTCGGTTATTTTGATCTTGATCGCGGGCTCGATGTTGACCGCTTGCTCCAGTGTTTGACGAATTTGAGTGATTGATGGTGCATTCAAACTTATATGTGCCTGAAAGCCTAAGCCATCGATAGGTACGCCACGCGCTTGGAAATCATTAATCATTGCGACGGCGAGATCGAACTTTTCACCGCCGAAAAGTAAATTGTAATCGTTGTAGTACAAGTCTGCATCCGCATCAGCTTCACGGGCTGTTCGAAACGCAAGCTCGATATAGTCAACGCCAATATTGTCATACCAAATTGAACCCTGGCTGCCGGTATCGTCTGGTGATGAGCCACGATAACCGCCAGTGTCATTGAAAGCTTCGTTAACAACATCCCAGCTAACAACTGTCTCTCCCAGAGTTTGGAAGTGACCCGCGACGGTAGATACATGCGTTTCCATCATCGCAATCCACGCATCACGATCACCAATAAAATCGCGCATCCACTGCGGCAC
>JBATUY010000467.1:0-4401 GCA_049671465.1 Pricia sp.
GGGTCATACCATCGGCCATAGTGAACCTTACGATTCGGAGGCCGGTATGGAGAACGGAATCAAAAATTTGATTTCGACGATAAAGTCTTTGCTGTAGTACCCACTCAACACTACAATTTCTTCAAAATATTCAAAAACGCCGCATGCATTTCTTCGGTATAATCCAAATGGGTAACTATGCGCTGTTTGCCCTGGCCCATACCTATAATATGGATATCCTTCGCTTTTAGTTTCTCCACAAATACATCCCCAGACATGTAGTCTTCATCGATTTCGAAAATAATGATATTGGTTTCGATGGGCTCTACCTTTTTGATATAAGATAAAGTTCGAAGCACCGCTCCGATGTCTTGGGCCTTTTTGTGGTCTTCCGCCAGTCTTTTCCATTGATGGTCCAAGGCGTAAATGCCCGCAGCGGCCAGATAACCGGCTTGTCGCATACCGCCACCCAAAACTTTGCGAATGCGAAGGGCTTTGTGAATCAGGGCCTCACTGCCGACCAAGACCGAACCCACGGGGCAGCCCAATCCCTTACTCAAACAAATACTAATGGTATCGAAAAGGGCACCATATTGTTCCGGACTTTCGCCCTTGGCGACCAAAGCATTCCACAGCCGGGCACCGTCAAGGTGATAGGCGAGTCCGTGTTTTACGCAGACTGTCTTAACACGTTGCAGTTCTTCAAAATCCCAACAGGCACCTCCGCCTTTGTTGGTGGTATTTTCAACGCACACTAGAGAAGTCAGTGGACTGTGGTAAAAGTCCGGCGGGTTGATGGCCGCCTCGACCTGCTCCGCCGTCATCATCCCGCGGTGACCGTCGACCAGTTTACAGCTCGCCCCGCTATTAAAGCTCACTCCCCCACCCTCGTAGTTGTAGACATGCGCGTATTTGTCGCAGATTAATTGGTCGCCCGGGTTTGTGTGCAGTTTGATGGCCGTCTGATTGGTCATCGTTCCGCTGGGAAAGAAAAGCGCCGCTTCTTTACCGAACATCCGGGCCACTTTTTCCTGCAACGCATTGATGGACGGGTCGTCTTTAAAGACATCGTCGCCCACCTTGGCCGACATCATGGCGTCGAGCATGCCGGGTGTGGGCTTGGTTACGGTATCACTTATAAGGTTTATTTTCATAACAAGTTCAGGTTCAAACGTCAAGCGCACATTAAATTTTTTCAATTTTCAAATCGTCAACAATTAAATCTCCGGATGTTAAATCAACAAATCTTCATATCACCAAATCGTTAAATCTCCGAATGTGAAATCCCTAAATCAAAAAATCTTCAAATCAACAAATCCCCAATTCTTCAAATCATCAAATCCCCAAACCAAACTCACTCAAAACAAGCCATGCCGATCGGGGAACCGTCGGGAATCTTGGGCGTTGGAACAACTTCAAACTGCTCTGGATGCTCGTAAAACGCGTTGATCCGTCTGCCCATTTCAGCCTTAATCGGATCGTCGAGCATCTTTAGAGCGGTATCTAACATCAGGCCCCTGATTTTTTGATTGGCGATCGCATTTACTTGCGGATGTACCGCATCGCTGGCCGCCAAGTTCATCAAATGGAACAGCACCCGAAAATTGATAGTATTCTGTATCTCGGAAATATAGTCCGTATCGGATTCGTTTTTTAGGGTGTGATCGATGACCGCATCCAAAACTTCCCCCAAACCTAAAGCATTCCCATCCAAAGCTTTTTGTTGGATAAGACGGGATGCCCTTTCGGGATGCAGCAGCAAACCCAAAGTCATATCGGCGGAGGTCTCCCCCGCAGAAAGGGCATCAAATGAAACACCGGTCTTGCCTTTAAGCGATTCCCGGGTACGCGGATATCCGAAAGCACGGGGCGGGAAAAGCACCAACTTTTCTTCGGGGATGGCGATTTCCCGGGCATCCAAAGTTTTTAGGATGCTTTCCAAGGCTTGCTTTTGGGTCTTTTTATCCACCACTTTGAGCGCGGCCTGACTGTCGCCCTTAGTGGTGTAATTATAGGTCAGCCCGCCGATGACCTTGGCGGTCGCCTCCGTCTGGTACCGATGGAAGAAATACAACGGCGCAAAAACATCCTCTAAAACGGAATTCGGTTCGCCTTTTCGGATGTTATCGATGGAGAAATTTTCGATGGCAACTTTTCTGATTTTCAAGACATCTTCCAACTCCGCTGCTGCGGTTTCGCCGTTGTCCCATAAGTGGGCCGAGGCGTGAGCACCGCCCTGCGGTCGGGCATCTTGGTCGGTAATGTATCGCAAGCCGTCGTCATAGGCCTTTTCCAAAATGGCCGCCAAGGCTTCCTTTTCATCGGTCTGCTCGCCCCCGCTTATCTTGGCAAAATCGGAATACGAATACGCGACGGTCACCTTGTCCCATTCCCCGATACCCTCGGCATAGGCTTCAGAAAAATCAATTTTTCTACCTTTCAAGCTAAACTGCGGATGTGGATAATCCATCACCGAGGCGCGGCCATTGGTACTGGCGGCAAAATTATGGGCGAAGCCGAGCGTATGTCCGATTTCATGGGCCGAAAGTTGGCGGATACGCGCTAGGGCCAAGTCGAGCATCGGCTGGTAATTATCGTCCCGTTCCGTGAAGGGTCGGTCCATCAGCGCTTGGGCGATCAAAAAATCTTGGCGTATGCGAAGGCTGCCCAAACTGACGTGGCCCTTGATGATTTCTCCGGTTCGGGGGTCGGTAACGCTACTGCCGTAGCTCCAGCCCCGGGTGGAACGGTGTACCCATTGAATGACGTTGTAACGCACATCCATCGGGTCGGCGTCGTCGGGCAGCATCTTTAATTGAAAGGCGTTGGTGTACCCGATGGCCTCGAAGGCTTGGTTCCACCATTTGCCCCCTTCCAAAAGTGCCGTGCGTACGGGTTCTGGCGTGCCGTTATCCAAGTAATAGATGATGGGGGCGACCGCCTCGCTCTTGTCGGCACCTGGGTTCTTTTTCGCCAATCGGTGACGTGTGATAAAGCGCTTTTCTATGGGTTCTTGCACCGGACTGGCGTAGTCGTAATATGTAAAAGGATAAGAGCCGCTTCTTGGGTCAAATTCCCGTTTCTCATACCCACCGTCCGGCAGTTCTACGAAGGAATGGTGCTGGGCCACCGTGACCAGATCGGGGTTCGGGGTGACGGAACGTATAAAATCGCCCTCCGCATCGCCTTTGAAGGTAAGGGTCACATCGAACTCGGTATTTTTCGGGAAGGCCTTCGTTCGCTCCATGGCCATCGCGCTCTTGTCCTTATCCAAAGCATAGGTGCCCTGCTCCGCTTTTTTTAAGCGTTGTGCCACGCCGTGAACATCCTGCAACAGAAAATCGCTGATATCAATGATAAATTTTCCATCAGTTTCATCTTCGATCTTAAAACCGAACAAAACGGATTTCGCAAAAGCCTGCTCTATAGATTTTCGTTCCAGCTCGTTATCCGTCAAGGCCCTAAATTTCAGGTTGGGCTGTACCAAAAGCAGTTTATTGCCCGCCCTCTTAAAATAAACTACTTGTTCGTTGCCCAATTGCCCGCGGTCGAGGCCGATATCGTTACTGCCGATGCCACTGCTCAGGGAATAGACGTAGAGAAACTCCTTTTCCAGTTCGTCGACCTCCAAATAGATTTTATCCGTCTTGACATCGTACTGAAAATCGAAAAAACCGGTGGACTTCTGAAAATCCTTGCTTTTTTCGGCGAACTGTCCCGTTGCGATGGTGCATCCCAACAACGCTAAAAATAAGAGTAGGTGATTGTGTTTCATTCCTTGTATATAGATGGATTAGTATTTGGAAGGCGATAAATTTAACCCATTCCATCCGCAAGAAAAAGTCCTGATCCCTAAAAAATAGAGGTTAAATATTAGGAATTCCGCGAAAAATAGCTATTAATTATATGACATTCGCCTTTAAATATCGATTCTAAACCAGTATCTTTTAGCAAACATTAAAGAGTATGAGCACCGCCGAAAACCAAATGTTCTCTTCTTACCGTAGAAATCCCGATTTGTTTGACGAGATATTCGATAAAGACGGTAACATAATGCCCGTTTATTCGGAACTATTCGATTTATATGGGGAACATTCCACTCAAGATTATGTCAAACTGAACGATAAGGCGAAAGCTTCGTTCTTCAATCAAGGTATCACGTTTCAGGTGTATGATGAAAAAGAGACCAAGGAAAAAATATTTCCGTTCGATCTTTTCCCGCGCATAATAGATCCTAAGGAGTGGGATATTATCGAACGTGGGGCAATACAGCGCAGCAGGGCGCTAAATCTGTTTTTATGGGATATCTATCACAACAAGAAAATCATCAAACAAGGTATCGTACCCATGGAACTGATCAGTTCTTCCGCGAATTATTTAGATCAAATGGTCGGTATAGATCCGCCTGGGGGCATTTATAAC
>JBATUY010000468.1:0-15210 GCA_049671465.1 Pricia sp.
GCTTTGAAGTACATCTTAAATTCTAAGGGCATCATCAATTCAAAATGTACCCGCGTTCTAAGAGCATCCGTTTTTTAAGGAAAAGTTGCATAAAGGCGTTTTAAGGGGTAAGTCCGAAAAAGATCACATAAATCGACCATAGAAAGCAAAACGCACAAAAGGTATAGACCAGGTATTCGTTCAAAGTAATTTTATCTTTCATAATGATGGTTTATTATAAAACGTCTAGAGTGTACTTTGGGCACTCTTTGATTCGGGAAACGGGTCGAAAACTCGATTTACGACGGTAATCTCGCCAAAGCGTCTTATTTATCTATGAAAGGGGAGGAGGTGGAACACGTATTAACCTAAATAACAGCGCTTTGTCGTAAAAATGCTAACCGGAAATTCGGAATAAGGTGTCGGGTAGGGATTTAAATTGGAGTGATGCTGGTACTGGACAAAGCCATATTCAGGAATGAAATGCTACAAAGCGAGATGAACTAATTATTGAAATACGATTTAGTACTATTAACGCCGTTAGAGCTGATATTCTTCATTGTTGTGGTCGTTTTTCTTAAGTTTTTGGGAAACGAATACATCCTTAAGAATGTAGGCCACGATAATACCGATACCCAATACCATTAAGGGAATGGCAAACTGCCAACCAAGTAGATTGAGAAGGCTGCCGGTAATTATAGCTAATGTGCCGATAACCATAGCGCAGTTCCATAGTAGCTGTGATCGGGTATTTTTGGCTTTTCGGTCTTCATCCAAAAAGTACGCCGTGCCTTCCAAAATTATCCAAATCAGAAAAGTTAGGGCGATGATAATTTGAAAAAATAACGAGTACGTGAAATCCAAGGCCCTGAAAATTCCATTTGTGGCCCAGAATACCACTAGAACCAATTTTGTGTAATCCAGGAACTTTTTATCCTGTTTTTTCCAAAAACGGAAAGGATATAAAAGGCCGATCGCAATAAAAGCGGATACTATGGTTTCGGTAGCGAACGGCCAGTGTAAAATTCTTGACAACATGCCTAATAATAATACTGAAATAGCGATGCGAAGGGGCGTGGTCAAGATTTTTTTGGTCGTAGGCATACTTGTAGGTTTAAATGGGACACTGTTCTCTCGAAATTGGCGGTCTTGGACAAAACATCACTGAAATCGAAAAGCGTACAGATTTGGTACGGTAGCCTTAAATCGCTTTTAAGTGCACTCGAAGGCCGTCCATGATACCAAGAATATTTACAACGGTTTCTTTGAGATAATATTTTATCAAGACATGGGGAATTCGAATGGTGGTAAATCCGTTCTTAAAGGAATGCATCGCTTCCTCGAGGTCGTTAATGGCCTGTTCATGGGTCATCATATGGTATTCCGTATCGATTTCGATGTTGAGTTTTACCCGTGAGATGGCAATGTCGATCGATTTGGTGCCGTCCCACCATTCCAACATCGCACTGACGCCGGCCTCTTTTAATCCGTAGTAAAGCTGAATGGCCTCACGCGGGGTAGCGTTCGTATCGATAAGCCTGATAATGCGCGCTTGATGAAATTCACAGAGTTCAACACCAAGGGTATCCATGGCATTTCGGTGATCGGCGTAACCAAGTTCTTTATTACATTCTAAACACGTCATTGTTATCATTCAATTTGGTTCGATTTGGGATAATTTGGTCTGGTGGACCTCCCTATAATAACCCTATTTCTTTTCGATTAGTATGCCCGTTCGACGTATGGCACCCTAGTTTTAGACGAACTGCAATTTTTTAGATTAACGGTGTTAGAAAATGTTAAAAGTGTGGTGTAAGAGGGGGGAAACCCGAAGGTAAGTTTGAGCATTTCACCTTGGTAGTAGCGACTCTGATTTCGCCGTTCAGCTTTATGTTCCCTCCAATCCATTTTTACCTATCTTTCCGTTTGAATAGCGAACACCGTACATCATGTTCAAAAAATTAGGTCCCGGAGTGTTGGTCGCGGCGGCATTTATAGGCCCCGGTACGGTTACGGCCTGTACCTTGGCGGGCGCGGAATTCGGATACGCGCTGCTATGGGCCATGGCACTTTCCGTTATAGCCACCCTGATATTGCAGGAAATGGCCGCCCGGTTGGGTATCGTTACCCAAAGCGGATTGGCAGATGTTATCAAGCATGAAATAAAGTCGCCCTACGTCCGTAATATCATTATCGCCATCGTATTGGGCGCAATCGTCGTTGGAAACGCTGCCTATGAAGGCGGTAACATTGGCGGTGGCACCTTAGGGCTCGAAGCGCTTTTTGGCACCGCGTACATCGTGTACTATCCGTATATAATAGGTATAGGGGCGTTTCTACTTTTATATATAGGAAGTTACAAGACCTTGGAAAAGGTGTTTATCGGACTGGTCCTGGCCATGAGCGTATCCTTTATAGTTACTGCCATAATCGTTGGGCCTGATTTGGGACAGATCGTCAAAGGGCTGTTCATACCCGGCATTCCGGAAAATAGCCTTCTTAATGTTATCGCATTGGTCGGCACTACGGTCGTGCCGTACAATCTTTTTCTGCATGCCGCCCTGGTCAGTGAAAAATGGACATCGGAATCCGACCTGCCCTCGGCCAAAAGGGACACCCTCGTTTCCATACTTTTAGGTGGCGTGGTGTCTATGGCTGTTATGGTTTCTGCGGCGGCGATTCCCGAGGGCAACATCGAAACCGTGATGGATTTGGCCAAGGGTTTGGAGCCGTTGTACGGTAATGCGGCCCGGTATTTTATGGGGATCGGTCTTTTCGCGGCGGGCATTACTTCTGCCATAACCGCTCCCTTGGCGGCGGCCTACGTGGCCAATAGCTGTTTTGGTTGGAAAGCGGGACTCAAGGATATAAAATTCCGTTCGGTATGGATGACGATTTTGGTTTTAGGCGTGTGCTTTATGTCGTTAGGCATTCAGCCCATAGAAATCATAAAGTTCGCCCAGGTGACCAATGGAATATTACTTCCCGTAATCGCTTTTTTCTTATTATGGGCCGTGAACCGGCCGTCGGTAATGGGAAAGCATAGGAACTCCTTGGTTCAAAATAGTTTTGGGATAGCTATAGTTGCCTTGGCGCTACTTTTGGGAACGAAAAGCATTCTTAAGGTTTTTGGTTTATTTTAGTGGCGCTTATGAAAACGGAAAAATTTTTCATAGACATCAACTGCGACGTGGGCGAAGGCGCGGGGAACGAGGCGAAGCTCTTTCCGGTGATTTCGTCGTGCAATATTGCCTGTGGCGGGCATGCGGGGGATGCAGCCTCTATGAAACGGGTCGTTCGCCTGGCAAGAAAATGGAAGGTCATGGTCGGCGCGCATCCATCCTATCCGGATAAAGAAGGTTTTGGTAGAGAATCCATGGATATGACATCCGATGCACTCAAACGAAGTATACATGATCAAATCGCTGGGCTGGTCGCTATCCTAAAAAAAGAAAACATTTCCTTGCACCATATCAAAGCCCATGGGGCATTGTACAACGAAATTGCCAAGAACCCGGCATTGGCATCCGTCTTCTTAGAAGCCGTTGATATCTATAAAAAAGACACCCTTATATATGTGCCCTATGCTTCCGAAATCGAAAAAATTGCCGTAAGCCAGGGTTTTTCGGTAGCGTACGAAGCCTTTGCCGACCGTAATTATAATTCGGACCTTAGTTTGGTCGGTCGTGTCCATCCGCAGGCATTGATATCCTCTCCCGAAGCCGTATTGAAACACGTGGTGCGGATGGTCAAACATCAAAAAGTTCGTACATTAACTGCCGAAAATGTAAAAATTCGGGCCGATACTTTTTGTATTCATAGCGATACCCCTGCTGCAATTGAAATAGTTATGTATCTTTCCAAAGAATTACCCAAACAAGATATAGATATAGTAAAGTGAGCGCATACGATATTTCAATACGGCCGTTCGGGGTGCATTCCATTTTGGTGGAATGGCCCAATCGCGTCGAAGAAGCCATTTTAGAGGATATTCTTCGGTTCAGGGACTATCTTTCGACCGATTGTTTGAAAGATGAAAAATGGGAAATGGTCATCGCCTACAACTCCCTTACGCTCATCCATCGTCAAAAGCCGATTGCTTTCGATAGCTTTAAAGATACTCTCTTAAAGTGGTATACGGCCGAAAAGGAGGATGCCTCACGCGAAAAATTATTATGGCGCCTTCCGGTCTGTTACGACTTGGAATTCGGGATAGACCTGAAGGAAATATCTGAGTTTTCGGGCCTTTCTGTTGATGAAATCGTCGAACGGCACACCGAAAATCGGTATACGGTCTACGGCATCGGTTTCTTGCCCGGCTTTATGTACTTAGGTGGCATTCCGAAAATTTTGGAAGTGCCCCGAAAACCTCAACCGCGCGCTAAAGTCGTGAAAGGTGCCGTGGGGCTGGCGGGCAAACAAACGGGAATTTACCCCCAAGATTCGCCCGGGGGCTGGAATATTATCGGCAACTGTTCGGTACCTATGTTCGACCCTAAAAAAGATGCGCCCTGCTTTGTAAACGTGGGGGATAAGGTGCAGTTCTATGCTATCGAAAGAGCGGGGTACGACCTGCACAAAATCGAAGGGGAAGTGGGTATTTACAAGGTGGAAAAAATTATACTGGATGCTTAAGGTGTTAAAATCGGGATTGTTCACCACGGTACAGGATGCCGGTAGGTTCGGATACCTGGATAAAGGGGTTCCGGTTGCCGGGTATATGGATTCATTTTCGGCAAAAAAAGTCAATCGGCTTCTGGAAAACCAAGACGATGCCGCCGTAATCGAAATTACCATGACCGGACCGACGCTCGAATTCTGTAAGCCGAGCTATATTTGTTTGGGCGGTGCCGTAATATCGGCGACCTTGAACAATGAACCCATCGACCATTATACCGTCCTTAAGGTCCAGAAAGGGGATATTCTTTCCTACGGAAAGCTCAAAAAGGGCTTCCGAAGTTATTTGGCCATTAAGGACGGTTTTCATTCGCCCGTGGTTTTGGGCAGCCGTTCTTTTTTTTCGTCCGTAACCGCGTACGACCATGTAGGGGATAGGGCTGAAATTCCCTATACGGCACATACTCATTTTGAGCCTAAAATCACCGAAATCAAGGTTGACTCGTTTCTGGATGAACACGTATTGGAAGTCTCCAAAGGTCCGGAATACGAAATGCTGGGGGACAAGCAATTGGAGGCGCTTTTTTCCCAAAAATTCCATATTTCCAATGAAAATAACCGAATGGCCTATCAATTGCAAGAACAGATAGCGGGTCACGAGGTGACTATGCTTACTTCGGCCACCTTACCCGGAACCGTTCAGTTTACGCCAAGCGGTAAATTGATAATATTGATGAAAGATGGTCAGACCACTGGTGGATACCCGCGTATCCTTCAATTGTCCGATACCTCCATTTCCCTATTGGCGCAAAAGAAATTCGGCGATGTTATCACGTTCAAGCTGGTTTGAAACCAAAGCCGGCCTTATAATCGCTCCCGTCCAGAAGTCTCCTCAAATCAATTTTTGTGCCCTACTTCGATTACGGCTTCAATCGATATCTTTATAAACCTTAGATATCATGCTTTTCAAGTTTTTCACCCCTTTTTATCACTAATAGTTGTAACATCGTCAAGTATCAGTAGTATTTATGAGGGTGGACACTTGAATTGAATATGATAAAAAATAAGATTCAGTGTATTGATTATCAGTTTTTTATATACATTATTTACCGATTGACATTCGATACCTAAGAACTGTTAAAATATAGGGAATTCAGAAACACATATCTTTGAAATAACGGCTAACACCACCGAAAAGAACACTTTGAATGGAATTGAACAAATACAGTAAAAACGTTACCCAAGACCCGACCCAACCTGCCGCTCAAGCGATGCTGCATGCCATCGGCCTTACCGACGACGACCTGAAAAAACCGCTTATCGGTATTGGTAGTACCGGCTATGAGGGCAACCCCTGCAACATGCACCTTAACGATTTGGCACAAGAGGTCAAAAAAGGCATCAATGAAAGTGGATCGGTCGGTTTGGTGTTCAATACGATCGGGGTCAGTGACGGTATTTCCATGGGCACTTACGGTATGCGCTATTCCCTGCCTTCCCGTGACCTGATCGCCGATTCCATGGAAACGGTGGTACAGGCCATGAACTACGATGGTTTGGTCACGGTCGTGGGCTGCGACAAGAATATGCCCGGTGGTTTGATGGCCATGATACGTCTGAACCGCCCATCGGTCATGGTCTACGGCGGTACGATTGCGTCAGGGTGTTTCAAGGATAAAAAATTGGATGTAGTTTCCGCCTTCGAGGCTTGGGGCGAGAAAGTGGCCGGTACCATGAGCGAAGCGGATTATAAAGGGGTAATTCACAATGCTTGTCCAGGTGCAGGCGCTTGTGGTGGAATGTATACGGCCAATACGATGGCTTCCGCCATTGAGGCGCTGGGTATGGCGATGCCCTATAATTCCTCGAATCCCGCTATCGGGAAAGAAAAACAACAGGATGCCATAAATTCCGGAAAGGCTTTACGCCATTTGTTGGAAAAGGATATTAAACCTAGCGATATCATCACTAGAAAGTCTTTCGAAAACGCCGTCCGTCTGTTGACCCTGTTGGGCGGCTCTACCAATGCGGTATTGCATTTTATGGCCATCGCCAAAGCTGCAGAGGTTGAATTTACTTTGGACGATTTTCAGAAAATAAGTGATACTACACCCTTTTTGGCGGATTTAAAGCCCAGTGGAAAGTATTTGATGGAAGATCTGCACCGCGTCGGAGGCACCCCGGCAGTGATGAAGTTCATGCTCGAAAACGGGATGCTGCACGGCGATTGTCTGACGGTAACCGGAAAGTCGGTTGCCGAGAATTTGGCCGGGCTGCCAAGTTTGCATGAAGGGCAGCAGGTGATCAAACCCTTGAATGCTCCGATCAAGGCCACCGGACACTTGCGAATTCTATACGGCAACTTGGCCGAGGAGGGCTCGGTAGCCAAGATTACTGGTAAAGAAGGGCTTCATTTTTCCGGTCCCGCCAAAGTATACGATGATGAATTCAAGGCCAATGCGGGTATCGGTAGGGGCGAGGTGAAAAAAGGCAATGTAGTGGTCATTCGCTACGAGGGGCCCAAAGGAGGGCCTGGAATGCCCGAAATGCTAAAACCTACTGCTGCGATTATGGGTGCGGGGCTTGGTAAAGAAGTGGCTTTGATTACCGACGGTCGCTTTTCAGGCGGAACTCATGGTTTTGTGGTAGGCCACGTATGCCCCGAAGCCCAGGATGGGGGAACGATCGGTCTACTGAAAGACGGTGACATCATCACTATCGACGCCGAAAAAAATAGCATTTCCGTTGATTTGTCGGACTCGGAACTGGCCGAACGCCGAAAAAACTGGATACAACCTGCATTAAAGGTGAAACGCGGTAGCCTGTACAAGTACGCCAAAACAGTCTCGTCGGCCTCACAAGGCTGTGTTACCGATGAAATTTAATTTGATTTTTTTCTATGGAAACACTAAAAATAAAAAAGGTAGCCCCCCAAAAGAAGCAGTCCAAAATAAGGATCAGCGGGGCCGAGGCCATCATACACTGTTTGTTGGCCGAGGGTGTCGATTTGTTGTACGGCTATCCCGGCGGGGCCATTATGCCCGTCTATGATGAGCTTTATAAATTTCAAGATAGGTTGACCCATATTCTGGCCCGCCATGAGCAGGGCGCGACCCATGCCGCACAAGGGTATGCTAGGGTAACGGGAAAAGTGGGTGTGGCCATGGCCACTTCCGGTCCCGGAGCCACTAACTTGGTGACCGGTTTGGCAGATGCCCAAATTGACTCCACCCCAATAGTTTGTATCACTGGTCAGGTGCCCAGACATTTATTGGGTTCCGATGCTTTTCAGGAAACGGACATCATCGGTATCTCGACCCCGGTCACCAAATGGAACGCCCAGGTTACCCAGGCGTCGGAAATTCCCGGGGTGTTGGCGAAAGCTTTTTACATCGCTAGATCTGGCCGACCCGGCCCGGTATTGGTAGATATTACCAAAAATGCCCAATTTGACGAATTCGATTTCAGTTACGAAAAATGCACCTCGGTACGGAGCTATGATCCCTATCCTACACCTAACGACAAGACCATCGAAGCCGCAGCAGACCTTATCAATGCGGCAGAGAAACCCTTTATAGTATGGGGACAGGGCGTTATATTGGGCCAAGCCGAGCAGCAGTTAAAGGCCTTAGTGGAGAAAGCGGGCATTCCTGCCGCTTGGACCATAATGGGTGCATCGGCTCTAGAGACCGGTCATCCCTTAAATGTTGGGATGGTCGGTATGCACGGTAATTATGGTCCGAACCTGCTGACCAACGAGTGTGATTTGCTGATTGCTATCGGTATGCGTTTTGACGATCGTGTAACGGGAAGCCTTGATACTTATGCCAAACAGGCCAAGGTCATCCATTTTGAGATCGATCCGGCGGAAATCAATAAAAATGTCACGGCCGATGTAGCGGTCTTGGGAAATTCCAAGGATACTCTTGAACTATTACTCCCCCTAATCCATGAGAACCAGCACAAGGCATGGCACGAAAATTTTAAAGAAAAATATCAAATCGAATTCGATACGGTCATCAAGAATGACATCCATCCCACCAAAGCCGGCTTGACCATGGGCGAGGTGATGGAAGAAATTAATTTGGCTTCCGGAAACAAAGCGGTAATCGTATCCGATGTGGGGCAGCACCAGATGATCGCCTGTCGTTATGCCAAGTTCAATCAATCGAAGAGTAACATTACCTCCGGCGGATTGGGTACGATGGGTTTCGCCCTGCCAGCGGCCATCGGTGCGAAGATGGGGGCGATGGACCGAGAAGTGGTAGCCGTAATCGGTGACGGTGGCTATCAAATGACCATTCAAGAGCTAGGTGTCATTTTTCAGCATCAGATTCCCGTGAAAATCGTAGTACTGAACAACGATCATTTGGGTATGGTACGCCAATGGCAAGAGCTGTTCTTTGAAAAACGCTATGCCTCGACCGTGATGGTCAATCCCAATTTTGTAAAGATTGCGGAGGGATATAGTATCGAAGCCAAAAGGATCAGCGAGCGCAAGGATCTAAAAAAAACGATTCAGGAAATGATGGCATCGGATAAGCCGTATTTTTTAGAGGTAAAAGTCGAAAAGGAAGATAATGTTTTTCCTATGATTCCTTCCGGGGCATCGGTTTCCGATGTTCGGTTAAAATGATTGGGCTACCCGCTGAAACAATACCATGAACGATAGCAATATCCAAGACATACCGACAATACTCCCAACCATCCAACGGAAATCCAAAGAAATTGGATTTGCCATGCCATCGGATATCTATATCGGCAGCTTTTTGAAAACCCTCATTGCCTCAAAACCAAGAGGACGTTTTTTGGAACTCGGCACCGGAATAGGCTTAAGTCTTTCTTGGATGTTGGAAGGTATGGATGCGGCATCGCAGCTGGTTACGGTGGATAATGATGCCGAGTTGATCGAAGTCGCCAAGGTTTTTTTTGGATCGGATCCGCGTTTAGAAATTATCTACCATGAGGGTTCTGAATGGATAACTTCATACGGCGGCGAGAAGTTCGACTTGGTGTTCGCCGATGCTTGGCCCGGAAAATACAGCGAGATAGATGAAATACTGGATTTGGTTCAGTTGGGCGGTTTCTATGTCATAGATGATATGAGTGCGCAACCGAACTGGCCCGACGGGCATCAGGATAATGTCGATGAACTGGTCGCCTATCTCGAGAACCGCACAGATTTTACGCTTACAAAAATGGAGTGGTCAACGGGATTGATCATTGCAGTAAGAACAGAATAGCAACACATACCTTTAACGTACGCCATTGCAACCGACAAACACTTGGGACGCCCAATTATACAATGAGAAGCACAATTTCGTATACGATTATGGTGCGGGATTAATCGACCTTTTAGCGCCAAAACCTGGGAAGCGGATTCTAGATTTAGGTTGTGGATCGGGGGAACTGACGGCCAAGATTAATACCGTCACCAAAAGTGCAGTGGGCCTCGATAAATCACCGGAAATGGTGGCGAGAGCCAAGGCACAATTTCCGGAATGCGCCTTTGAGGTGGGCGATGCGGTCAATCTCAATTTTAGCCAACCTTTTGACGCTGTATTTTCCAACGCTACCCTCCATTGGGTACTCGACTACAAAAAGGCTATCCAAAATATATACGCCAATTTGGTCGAAGGCGGACGGATGGTGGTTGAATTTGGCGGTAAGGGCAATGTCAAGGCGATTACCGATACCTTGCGCGATGGTCTCTGTCAATCGGGCTATGTACGACAATCGAAGCTGCAGCTCTGGTTTTTTCCCTCTATCGGTGAATATACAAGTGCTTTGGAATCACAAGGTTTTACCGTTACTTTCGCACAGTGGTACGATAGACCGACAGCCTTGGCCGATAAAGAAACCGGAATAGCGGATTGGTTGCAAATGTTCGCTAAACCGTTTTTTGATCGAATACCGGCCGATGATGCCCTTGAAATACGTAACGAAGTACAAGCAAATTTACGTGACCAATTGTTTATAAATGGAAAATGGTACGCAGATTACAAACGCATACGAATTGTTGCCTTTAAATAAATTTTACTAATCAATACCTAGCAATGAAGAAAGCATTGTTCACCATTTCGGTATATTCCGAAAATAACATCGGACTACTCAATAGAATATCCGGAATATTCTTAAAGCGTCATATTAATATAGAAAGTTTAAATGTCTCTAAATCAGAGATTGATGGAGTTTCTAAGTTCACCATTGTTTCGTTTACTACTGAAGAGTGGACCCGTAAAATCGTTCAGCAGATCGAAAAGCAAATCGAGGTCATAAAGGCATTTTATCATACCGATGATCAAACTATATTTCAAGAATCCGCCTTGTTCAAAATCAGCTCCGATCTGTTGTTCGACGAGCGGCAGATACAAAATATTATTAAGGATAATCATTCCACCATCGTAACCGTAGCCCGCGAATTTTTCGTGATTTCGAAAACCGGTCGGCGAAGTGAGGTAGATGCCATGTACGATCAGCTAAAACCTTTCGGTATCATGCAGTTCGTGCGTTCAGGCCGTATTTCGGTGACCAAAGACGTCATGGGAATTACCGCTTTATTGAACGGCGCGCATCAACAGGAAGAGTAAGCTACGCCGTCTTATTTATATATAAAATTCAAGAAACCTTTCAGTTTAAATTATATTCACTAATCAAACAATTTTCCGATACGGTCTACGCTTTGCGCCGCCGATACTCTGGAATATTAAAAAAGAGAAAAGTTCATGGCAAATTATTTTAACACCCTATCCTTACGAGACCAATTGACACAACTAGGAAAATGCCGGTTTATGGAAGCCAGCGAATTTTCGGATGGTATATCCGCATTGAAGGGAAAGAAAATTGTAATCGTAGGCTGTGGTGCCCAAGGTCTGAACCAAGGTTTGAACATGCGGGATTCCGGTTTGGATATTTCCTACACCTTGCGGGATGGTGCCATCAAAGAAAAAAGGGCATCATTTCAGAACGCGACCGAAAATGGATTCAAGGTCGGTACTTATGAAGAATTGGTACCCTCGTCGGATCTTGTTATCAACCTGACGCCCGACAAACAGCATACCAGTGTGGTAAAGGCGGTAATGCCTTTGATGAAAAAAGGGGCGACACTTTCCTATTCCCATGGCTTGAATATTGTGGAAGAAGGGATGCAGATCCGTGAAGATCTGACGGTCATTATGGTAGCGCCAAAATGTCCCGGTTCAGAGGTGCGGGAAGAATACAAACGCGGCTTTGGGGTTCCGACCTTGATTGCGGTGCATCCACAAAACGACCCGGAAGGGAAAGGATTGGAGCAGGCAAAGGCCTACGCTGTGGGAACTGGTGGACATCGAGCCGGGGTACTGGAGTCTTCTTTCGTAGCGGAAGTGAAGTCCGACCTCATGGGCGAACAGACAATTCTTTGTGGCC
Organism: Pricia sp.; assembly: GCA_049671465.1. GTDB lineage: Bacteria > Bacteroidota > Bacteroidia > Flavobacteriales > Flavobacteriaceae > Pricia. The sequence goes on from JBATUY010000468.1 coordinate 12,004, forward strand.
TACTACAGACCGGAAGTATCCTTTGTTTTGACAAAATGATCGAAAAAGGAATCGATGAAGGATATGCTTCCAAGCTGATTCAATTCGGGTGGGAAACCATTACCGAGGGCATGAAATATGGGGGTATCACCAATATGATGGACCGTTTGTCCAACCCTGCTAAAATCAAGGCTTTTGAGCTATCCGAAGAAATGAAAGATATCATGCGGCCGCTTTTCCATAAGCATATGGATGATATCATGACGGGCCATTTTTCGAAGACCATGATGGAAGATTGGGCCAACGATGATAAAAACCTTTTGAAATGGAGGGCTGAAACCGGTGAGACCGCTTTCGAAAAGACCCCGGCCGGGAGCGAAAAGATATCGGAGCAAGAATTTTATGATAATGGTGTACTGATGGTCGCCATGGTCAGGGCAGGGGTGGAGCTGGCCTACGAATCTATGACCCAATCGGGAATCATCGGTGAATCAGCCTACTATGAGTCCTTACACGAGACGCCGTTGATCGCCAATACCATCGCCAGAAAGAAACTGTTCGAGATGAACCGCGTAATCTCAGATACGGCAGAATATGGTTGCTATCTGTTCGACCATGCCTGTAAGCCACTTTTGGCGGATTTTATGAAAAAAATCGATATCGATGTTATCGGTACCCATTACGGCGAAGGTAAGAGCGCTCAGGTCGATAATGCAAAACTAATCGCGGTGAACAAAGCCTTGCGTGAGCATCCGGTCGAGAAAGTGGGGGCGCGATTGCGCGCTTCGATGACGGCGATGAAACCTATCGTTTAAATTTTCGCAAAGAAGCTAAACAAAGTTTGAATTGAAAAAGATTTGACTTGTTAGTAAATCGTTCGATACGCGTTGAAAATCGGATTACTAAAACAATTTTCAGTATTTTGATTCGCTTCGTATGCCACTTTGGAATTAACTTTACATAACTTATAGAACATCTATTATGTCCGAAACAATGATACCCGAGGAATTCCAAATGACAAAGCCACTTCACAAAAAAAAATATTTGGTCAACGGTGAACTAAAGACATGGGACGGGGAATCCGCGAAGGTTTTTTCTACCATTTCCTCAACGGAAGGGTATAAGCCAACCCTTTTGGGAAGTATTCCCGATATGGGAGAGCCAGAAGCGATGGAAGCTTTGAACGCGGCCGTGAATGCTTTCGACCGGGGCAAAGGTATCTGGCCGACGATGCACGTGAAGGACCGTATCGAGTGTATGGAAAAGTTTGTGGGGCAGATGACTTCCAAACGAGATGAAATCGTAAAGCTGCTGATGTGGGAAATTGGAAAATCACTGCCCGATTCCCAAAAAGAGTTTGATCGAACGGTAGAATACGTATACGATACGATCGAGGAATACAAGGAGCTTGATCGCGATTCGGCCAAGTTTCAAAAACATGCCGGGGTCTATGCCCATATCAAGAGGGGCCCGCTAGGTGTTGTATTGTGTTTGGGACCTTATAATTATCCCTTGAACGAGACTTTCGCTCTGTTAATTCCTGCAATTATAATGGGGAATACGACCATTTTCAAGCCTGCAAAACACGGAGTATTATTAATTGCCCCCTTGTTGGAAGCTTTTCAGAATAGTTTTCCCAAAGGCGTGGTGAACATTATCTTCGGTCGCGGTCGGGTATTGGCCACTCCCATCATGCAAAGTGGGAATGTAGACGTGCTGGCCCTGATTGGGAACAGCAAATCTGCCAATGCGATCCAAGAACAGCATCCGAAAAGTAGCCGATTGCGATTGGTGCTGGGCTTGGAAGCCAAAAATCCGGCTATCATCCTTCCCGATGCAGACCTAAAGCTGACCGTTGACGAATGTATTTCGGGCACATTGTCCTTTAACGGACAGCGGTGTACTGCGTTAAAAGTGATTTACGTACATGAGGCTGTTAAGGAGAAATTCCTTAAGCGATTTGCCGAACGTGTCGACGAACTGAAATTCGGAAACCCTTGGGAAGACGGCGTCAGCCTTACCCCTTTGCCCGAACCCGAAAAACCGGCCTACATTCAAGAGCTTATCGACGATGCCGTAGAAAAAGGGGCGAAGATACTCAACGAAAAAGGGGGGCAGCATTTGGACAACTATATTTGGCCCGCGGTGTTATATCCCGTAACCAAAGACATGCGGGTGTACCAAGAGGAGCAGTTCGGTCCCGTGATTCCAGTATTGTCCTTTTCCGATATCGAAGAACCATTAGACGATATGGCAGAAAGCAACTACGGACAACAAGTGAGCTTATTTGGAAAGGATGTATACGCCCTGTCCCCATTAATCGATACCTTGGTCAATCTGGTGTGTCGGGTGAACCTGAACAGCTCCTGCCAACGCGGTCCCGATGTGTATCCGTTTACAGGAAGAAAAGATTCCGCGCAGGCCACTTTAAGTGTTCATGATGCCTTGCGTTCGTTCTCAATCAGGACGTTTGTAGCCTTTAAGGACAATGATCTAAACAACGAAACGATTCAGCAGCTGTTGGAAGCGAAACTGTCCAACTTTGTGAGTACGGATTATATTCTTTAGATATTTTTCGCCAACCAATCCCCGACTTCGCTGGTCTTGTACGATTTATTGTCCTCGGATAAATCTTCGGTGACAATACCTTCGGCTAAAGATTTGTTTACCACGCGCCTGATATCCTCGGCTTCCTGTTTTAGATTGAAATCTTCAAAAAGCATGGCGGCGGATAAAACGGTAGCCAACGGATTGGCAATGTCTTTCCCGGCCGCTTGGGGGTATGAACCATGAATCGGTTCGTATAGCGAAACTTTGCTTCCCACGGATGCCGAGGGCATCAAGCCCATAGATCCGGAAATCACGGATGCTTCGTCCGTCAGAATATCCCCAAAAAGATTTTCGGTGATAATTACATCATAGCCTTTGGGCCACTGCACCAAGCGCATGGCGACGGCATCTACGAATTCATAAGACACTTCGACCTCGGGATAATCTTTTTCCATGGCCTGCACGGTCTCGCGCCAAAGACGGGAAGATTCCAAAACATTGGCCTTATCGACGCAGCACAATCTATTCGAACGGGTCATCGCCATTTCAAAGCCCTTTTTCGCCAAGCGTTGAATTTCGGCGCGGGTATAGGTCATGGTGTCAAAAGCAGTATTGCCGTTATCTTTGCGACCGCGCTCACCAAAATAGACCCCTCCGGTCAGCTCGCGAAGTATAATC
>JBATUY010000469.1:0-6275 GCA_049671465.1 Pricia sp.
GGCCAAGATCATCAACGCCAATACCGCTATGGTGGCGCTATTACTAAATCCGCTGATAGCCTCTTCAGGCGTCACTAGACCTAACAATGCCAAAGATACGATTATAAAAAACGCGATTTTATCGACCGGGAATACTTCGAAGGCAAATAGCACAACGGTCGAAAAAAGCACGATAAATACTAAAACAATTTCAAGATCCATCCGCTTGGCATGTATTATCCATTAATCTTTAAAGGAGCTTTAATCTTTTATTATCAACCTTACCAAAATATGATATTGGAGTATATGTTCGATGAAATTTGTTATGAAGATATAATAACCGATACGAACTTGATTTTCCCGTTTGTTGCCGAGCATGGCCTTTAATAATTTGATTATCGAAAGAATAAAAAAAGACTACTCTTTAAAGTAGCCTCCTTTTTCAAGTATATGCTTGTAAAATTTTTATGCTATATCTTCAAGCGATTTAATATTCATAAGACCATTATTGATTTTATTTCTTTGCTCGCGTAGTAATGTAGCGGTACTTGCGGGTAGGCTAGTTTCCCTTAATACATCATCATAAGCTTCCACAGCGTTCTTCTCTCCAGTAATCGCTTCCTCTAGCATAGCCTCTTCATCATCCATAGAAAAAAGACTTTTAATGTCCATCCATGAACGGTGCGCTTTTCCGGCCAAACTATCTCCTTTATCAACTTCTTGACCAAACTGCTTAATTTCCGCTTTCAGTGCATGTCCAAAATCATAACGCTCTTGAGCTTTTCTAGCGAAATAGCTTTTTAGTTGACCATGCTCGACATTTTCTGATGCTTTTTTAAATCCTTTCTCGGCATCGTAGGTCTTTTCTAATAGGTCATTTAATTTTTCTCCAACTTCCTCAGTATAAGTACTCATAATATTTACGTTTAAATTAGCGAAACTGTTTAAAAATAGGATGCGCTTCGATATCATCCTTTAACTTTGTGCGAAACTAAGACGAAATGCTGTGGATAATGCGTGCAAAAACGCTCAAAATTGACTTTTTCAAAAGTAAATAAGAATGGGTTACGATTCGATGCGATACAGCGCTCCGTACCTTATGATTCGGGGGAAATTTCCAAAATAATCTTTAAAACACACGAAAATGATACGAAAAGGAACACGCGTACAATGGAAGTGGGGCAACGGCACCGCGGAAGGTGAAGTAAAGGAGACCTACACAACAAAAATAACGAAGACTATTAAGGGGTCATCCGTAACCAGAAAAGGCGATGAAGACGATAAGGCGCTATACATAAAACAAGACGATGGCGACCATGTGCTCAAGAGCGAGAGTGAAGTAAAGCGTGCCGATGACTAGCCAAACAAATAAAAATGGCCCCGATACAAGCGTATCGAAACCATTTTCTAACAACCAACCAAACTATCGTTAGGCGCAATTTTGAAATAGCATCCCAGAATTTTTTTTGGCACTATAAAATAACTTGACGTTATAAGATGCTCTCTCAGTATTTTTACTAAACAAATGTAATAGCCACATCAATTGTAAGATTGCTGTATCACTATTTAGTTTGACTGTTTTATAATTTTATGATATTCAAGTAATTTCTTACTCTATGAAGGCCATCATCAAATTTTTTAAGCACTCGTATCATAAAGTTTTGCAGAGTATCGCTTTTTATCCGGTGCTAATCAGTTTGCTATACGGTTTGGCCGCAGTAATTTCGTTGAAGGTAGATAGCTCTGAGGTAGTCGCCCGGTTAAAGGAAGATGCGTCATATCTATTTATTCAAGATTACGATACCGTACGCGCTATGCTCTCTACCTTTATCGGCGGAATTATTTCGCTGACGGTCTTTAGTTTTTCAATGGTCATGGTGGTCTTGGGGCAGGCGTCGAGCGATTTTTCGCCAAGGTTGCTGCCGAGTCTGATCAGCAATAAGCGGCATCAGATTATTTTGGGCATTTATGTGGGTACTTTGCTCTATTGTACGCTTGTTTTGCTCTCGCTGGGTGCCTATGGAAACGATTCGAACTCTGTTGGGTTTTCGGCGATGTTGGCGGCGATTATGTCCGTGGTCTGCATTGTGTTGTTTATTTATTTCATTAACAGTATCTCGAGCTCCATTCAGATCCACAATATTATCGACGAAATTTACTGGCGCTGTGATTCGTATCTCGACGATGAACTTCAGAATGACGATGCCTCAAAAATTGCTTTACAATATATAGATGCTACCGAATGGAAACCTATCGTGGCCGAAAAAACGGGATACTTTAGGGGCTTTGACGCTATGCTGATGTCGAGCGCCGAAAAAGAGGACGATAATCAGATTCAAATCGTCCCCTACCTGAACCAACATGTCTGGAAAGGGGATGTCGCCCTCCGGGTGCAAAACGCTATTTCTGAAGAGGAACATAAGAACCTGTTGTTCTGTATGGATATTAGCTCAGACCGTCATGAAGACGACAAAGGTATCGGCGGTATGATCAAGCTGATGGAAATTGCGGTCAAGGCCATGTCGCCCGGTATCAATGATCCCGGTACCGCCATAGATGCCGTGACCAAATTGGGAAGTCTGCTCGCCAAATTTTTGCGTTTTCCACATCTGGTTTCCACAACTCTCAATGAGGCAAAGCTGAATTTGATTCGCAAGAATATTCCGGCCGAAGAGCTGATGCGCATTTTAGTGCAGCCCATACGCTTGTATTCCAAGCAAGATAGTACGGTGATGTACGAGTTGATCAAGGCCCTACAGTTTACGCATCGCGCGCCGGGACTTTCGAACGATAACCGTAAGGCCGTAGTTCAAGAACTGAAGGCCGCTCGGGCCGATTTAGATGCCACCATAGATAATGAGATCGATAGAGCGCGTATCTTCGCACTATTTGAAGAGTATTAGTCCGTAATTAAAGCAGTAATATGACAAAGGATAACGCAGAAAATAAAAATGATAAACAGGGCACACCGACCCCGACACTTTTATGCATACCCGATATCAGCGGATTTACGAAGTTTATGGGCAGCACCAATTTTGAAATGAGTTCGAAGGTAATCCCCTCGTTGCTCAACAAAATTGTGTACAGCAACGAAATCGGAATGAAGATATCCGAAATCGAAGGCGACGCTGTTCTTTTTTACCGTCACGGCGAGTTGCCGCCTTTTAAAAAACTGATGGAACAGTGCCATTTTATCTATACGGAGTTTTACAAGCAGATGGAAACCTTGCGCAAGGAACATGTCGATAAGGGCGGCGATAAAATTCCTGAAATGCTCGGACTCAAGATCGTATTGCATTACGGCATGGAAATCGGATCCGTACCCGTTGGCACCCGAATCAAGTTAATGGGCGAAGATGTTATCGTAGCCCATAGACTTTTGAAAAACAATATCGAATCTGACGAGTATATTTTGATTACCCAGACCCTTCTGGACATCTATGGTGAAGAAAAGATTACGCGCAGTTTCGAATGGGGAGACTTGCAAGATGGCCATATCGAGGTCGAACATCTGGGTAGGGTAAATTTCAATTACATCGATCTAAACTAGCACATCATCATGGAAAAAAAACAAGGTCCCGAAGAAACCGAATTCGTCAAAGAAGCCCACGAAGATAAAGAGAAATATGTGTTTCAAAAGAATGCCAAGACCAAAACGGGAACCTTCATCATAGTTGGCTTTCTTATAATTCTGGTCATCGGAATCATAGTTTCTGCGCTCTTTTTTGGTGGCCCTGAGGTGTAGTCGTTGCGCTTTGTCACATTTACCTTCCTAATAGATTCAACGGATGATTGCATCTGATTGCTGAAATTTCGGTTTGTATCCATGAAAATTGTTTGGAACTGTCAGTCGACAAGCTTTGTTCGAGTAAATACCGGCACATTCGCCGGTTTTTTAATAGTTTCGGTGGTACATAGCATACTAAATCGAGTATTTGCCTCGTTAGGGGTTTGTTTCGAACCCAAACAATCCTCATGAAAAAATACACGAGTGTATCGCTTTTATATACCTTTCTTTTTGGCTTTTTCACTTTTGCGCAGCAAGAGCCACCACATGGCGACACCGATAAAATCCCCGAAATCGTAATTGACTTACTTGACGACAAGGGTGTCAGCCCTATACAGGTCGCAAAGTATAATGCCCTTAAAAAAGGACAGTTTTTCCGTCTTAAGATTGACAATGTCAATACCTATCTGTACGATGTCAGCGTTGCCAACGAAGATATAGATACAGCAGTGGAATTACCGGGCAGTCTGTTGGATTTGGTGGATTTTGGAGGTATTAAAAGCGCTCTGGGGAATCTGAATTCCGTCAGTAAGGTGGTTCGGAAATTCGTAGGTCTCGAGCCGAATGTTTCGTTGCGTGCTTTCGATGTCGATAAGGCACAGACCGCCGAAAAATTACGCTCCGAATTTACGGTTGTAAGAAGCGAGCTGAAGGGCTATTTCGCTTTTGTAAGCGCTCAGGGCAACGATATTGATGCTATTTTTACGGAGGCCGAAAACTTTCAAAACGCCATGACCACGGTTGAGTTGAACGCCCTTTCGAAGGTACCTTCTAAAGCTGGAATCAAAACCATGTTGGCGTCTTTCAGCACCACCAAGACGGCAGTTATCGAAGACCGGGAAATGATAGCAGAAGCCTACGCCCGATTTGTAAAGATTGCCGAAACAAACAGCACGACCATTGAAGGGAACAAAGGCTTGAAAGCGTCTACCGCTGAAATCAAAAAAGTGTACGAGGCCTTACTCAAGGCTTCCGATAATCTTCTTGCACAATTGTCGGCGGAGAACTACGGGAAATTTTCTGACGTATTGATCGGGGTGATGAACAACCTCGATTTCAGCTATACTTCGCTACCCATCCAAAGGTATTCCGATGTAAACGAGTTGGTAATCAGTCTAAAACCTAGGGATAAAAATGCTAAATTATCGGGCTATTCGACGGTATTGCGCCTTCCCGATATAGAGAAATCCTTCTGGGGGGTAAGTACCGGCTTTTTTCTCACCGGGAATCCCGAAAAAAACTATTCCATCGTCGAGCGCGTCGAAAACGAACAAACCTTATATGATTTTTTGGAAGAGGATACGGCCGATTATGAATTGGGTATCAATACCATGATTCGCTATGGCCGGCGTGTGGGCGAAGTTTTTGATACTCCTACGTTTTGGCATTTTGGTTTCGGGGCCGGTCTGAGTATCGATGAAATGTTCAAGCCCCGCCTGATGGCCGGTACCGGGCTTGCATTCGGTGGCAAGAACAAGGTCATTATCGATGTTGGGGCTATTCACATGTATTACAATACCTTGAGCAAAGCCTACACGCCCGCTGGAAATACCGCGCTGCCCGAAAATTTCTTGGTCAACGCGACCAAAACTCAAAGCTATATTTCTTTGGGGTATGTGATTTCGCTTTAGTCAAAACCTAATCCTCCAACAAGTATTCGATGTTCTCCATATTAGCGGTATGGTAGGCTACTAAACGGTTGAAAGACATCATATAACTAAGCTCCCGAATCTTTTTGGTGGTGCCTTTTTCGGTAGCAATCTGGTGCAGATTTTCGGTGATTTCGGTGACGATGGAATCGGTGGTGTTACCGGGGTTCACCTGCAGGGCCCGTAAGTGTTCATGGGTCTCCTTCTCATTTTTGGCGCTAAATTTTTTATAGGTCGATACAAGTTCGTGCTCCCGCTTTGAGAGAAAGTTGATATCGTTTTCGCTGAAGTAATGGTTCACTTGTTTTCCGATGGCGTACAAGTTGCTAAGCTCTTTGCCCAATAAATCTTCTTTTGTCATTTTTTGATAGGTTTATGTGATTAGCCTATGAAAATACTGGATTTTTCAAGTATCACGTGTTGCATTTGGAAAAAATTGTAGTGCTGAAAATCAAATACTTGCCGATACATCCACTTTTTACTTGTCCGCCAAAACAGGATTTTTTGGATTTTCGCTTTCTGATACATCCACTTGTTTTACGGTTCTGCCCTTGGCGATAAGCAGGCGTGCATCCTCTAGGGCCAGATAGAGGCAGGGCACGATAACCAGTATGATAGCCGTGGCGAATACGATTCCGAATCCCAAAGAAATTGCCATGGGAATCAGGTAGAAAGCTTGGCTCGAGGTTTCCAGAATGATGGGTGCCAATCCGCCGAAAGTGGTCATGGTGGTCAAGATAATAGGGCGGAAGCGTCTGAGGCCCGCCTCGTGAATGGATTTGTAGATCGCATCGCCTTCTCTTCTCCGTTTATTGGCATAGTCGATCATGATCAGTGAATCGTTGACCACCACCCCTGAT
>JBATUY010000470.1:0-11311 GCA_049671465.1 Pricia sp.
TTCAAAAATACATCCTATTTATAAAATGGCATTCCCAATTTCACATTAGCATCCGAATAAAAAAGTGGTCGAAAAATGCAATAGATTTGAAAAGCTTCGTCTTTATGGTTGAGCACCGATGACAAAAACGCCTGAATGACATCCGATTCGGAAAACCATAGCAACCTGAAATCCTTTTTTAAGGAGGAATATCATTCGCTCAAGGCCTACGCCCGATCGCGGATCGACGATACGGCCGACCGCGACGCCGAAGATATCGTTCAGGAAGTTGCGCTCAAGGTTTTTTCACGATCCGGCACGGCATCACCGATCACGAATATTGCAGGGTTCGTCTATCGGGCCATCCAAAATAAAATTGTCGACCTGATGCGTACCAAAAAAGAGATGACCAATGTCGAGGATGAAATGGAAAACCGTTTGATCGAATTTGCCGAACTGTTTTACGGAACTACCGATGATTTTTACTCGGAGGACCTGAAACAAGCACTGATAAAAGCCATCGAAAACCTGAAACCCCAATATCGCAATATCATCATGGCCGTCGATTTCGAAGGCTATACCTATAGGGAAATAGCATTGGAAACTGGAATTCCACAAGGTACTTTGATGTCACGGCGACATAGGGCTTTGTCGATATTATTGAAACAATTGGAAGGAGTAAAAAAGTAACAACTAAAAAAAAAGAAATGGAAAATTATGTAGAACGACAGGTCAAGAGTAAAGTCGAAAAATTCGTAAGGTCGGCCGTGAAAATCCTATTTATCGCCATTCTAATTATCGTCTTTATACTATTGTTCGGCTATGCCTTTATGTGGCTCTGGAACTGGTTAATGCCCGATATTTTCGGATTGACGACCCTAACCTATTGGCAGGCCATCGGTCTTCTGGTCATGGCAAAATTGATATTCGGGGGCTTCGAGGGGCGCGGGCCGGGAAAAGGCCGTAAAAAATCGAAGAATACCAAACATCCTAGGTCGCGTTGGATGTGTAAGGACGACTTTTCGAGATGGAAGCATTACGACAGTTTTTGGGAAGAAGAAGGTGAAACCGCCTACAGAACCTATGTGGAACGGATGGAGCACGACGATCAATCTAAAGAAAATGTTAAATAACTGTAAAACTTTGGAAACTTTTTTAGTTTTTAAAGTTTCCATACCTATATTTGCAGTCCATTTATGAAAGAAAAGATTTTAGATAAGGCGACGGAACTGTTTTTGGACTTGGGGTTCAAGAGTGTGACTATGGATGATTTGGCCAATGAAATAGGTATTTCCAAAAAGACCATCTATTCGCATTTTAGAAACAAGACCAAACTAGTAGAGGAAACGACCTCTAGTCTTTTTAGTACGATTTCAACGGGCATAGAGCAAATTCGGGGATTGAACAAGAATCCGATCGCCGAGCTTTACGAGATCAAGAAATTCGTCATGATACATCTCAAAAACGAAAAGTCATCTCCGCAGCACCAGTTGCAGAAATACTATCCAAGAATATATGAAACCATGCACTCCAGACAGTTCGACATCATGCAGGAATGTATCGAAGATAACTTACGCAGGGGCGTAGAACAGGGCATCTATCGCGACAACCTTCAGATAGATTTTATTTCGCGAATTTATTTTTCAGGGGTCACCAGCATAAAGAACCAAAAGCTTTTTCCCATGCACGCGTTTCCGGTATCCTCCCTGATGGACGATTATTTGGAATATCATCTCAGGGGCATCGTCACCCCGAAAGGAAGAACCATATTAAATAGCATCATCAACTCAAATCACGAATAAATGCGAACTTATTTTTTAACATTTTTGTCCTTGTTCACCTTGACCGTAGGATTTTCGCAAGACACGTTGCAAACCTATAGTTTCACTTTGGAGGAAGCTATTGCCTTTGCCCTCGAGAACAATTACAGTGCCATCAACGCCGACCGCGACATCATCGATGCCCAAAAGCAAAAATGGGAAGTCATTGCTACCGGACTGCCACAGATTACGGGCGACATAGGCTATCAGAATCAATTGAAACAACCCGTTACGGTTATACCGGCAGAAATTTTCGGGGGCGAACCGGGCACCTTTGAAGAAGTTATCTTCGGACAACAGCATACGGCGACCGCCACGGCGACCTTACGCCAAAAGATTTTCGACGGCACCTACATCGTAGGTGTTCAGGCTACCAAGGCCTTTTTGAGCTATAGTGCCAATAACAGGGAAAAGACCCGACTTGACATTCGCAAATCGGTAACGGAGGCGTACGGCAACGTGCTTTTGGCACAGGAAAGTGTGGCCATTTTTGAAAAAAACCTTAAAACGCTTGAAGAAAATCTTTACGAGACCCGAAAGATATTCGAAAACGGACTCGGCGACGAAGAAAGCGTCGACCAATTGCAGATTACCAAGTCATCGGTAGAGAACCAATTGAAAAATGCCGTTCGCTTACAGGATATCACTTTGCAAATGCTCAATCTCATGATGGGTATCGCCATCGACGCCCCCACCAAACTCGAAGAAAATCTCGATGTACTGGCCCAGAAACAAATTGACTTGGGCCTTATGGAGACACAGCTCAGTATGGAAAACAATGTCGACTACAAATTGGCATTGAACCTTAACGAACAGCGATTCTACGAATGGAAACAGGCCAAAAGTAGAGCCTTGCCTACCTTGAACGCCTTTATAAATTACGGCACCTCGGGCTTCGGTAATGAATTCAACTTTTTTAGCGGTGACCAACAGTGGTTCGATTCATCGGTATTAGGCTTCGATCTGAGTATTCCGATTTTTAGTTCCTTGGGAAGAAACGCCACTACGGCTCGCGCCAAAATAGCCCTTGAAAAGGCCAAGACCGATTTGACCCAAGCCGAAGAGCAGATACGCCTGCAGCTTGACCAGGGTAAAAGTGAGTATATTCTGGCCGTCGAGGAATATGAAACGGCAAAGCAAAATCTTAAATTGGCCGAACGCATAGAAGACAAGAACCAGATAAAGTATACCGAAGGTCTCGCTACCAGCTTTGAATTACGGCAGGCGCAGACCCAATTGTACGACGCCCAACAAGGCTATTTACAATCAATGGTCGAGGTTATTAACAAGAAAACCGGTCTGGAGATAATCCTGAACGAAGATTGAGCATGGACCCCATACCGACGAAGGGAATAATTTTAGATTTATAACTATATTTTCGAACTTTTGATCTGTTGAACAGATTGCCCATACACATATCAACTACTAAACTTTTTCACAAATGAAAAAACTATTTTATCTCTTAGCCGTAGCAATCGCGTTCTCTGCATGTGGTGGCAAAGAACAATCGGTCGATGACCTCATTGCGGAAGGAAATCTGGAAACACTACGCACCAAAAAATCGGAGGTCTCCGATCAACAGAAGCAAATCGAGGCCAATATCCGAAAACTGGATTCCGCAATTGCCCTCAAATCCGGAGAGGAAAAACTGCCCTTGGTCAATACGATTACCGCAGAATTCCAAAAGTTCGATCATTTTCTAGAGCTACAGGGCGATGTGAAGACGAAACAGAACGTTTTGATCTATCCGGAAATGGCAGGCACCTTACAACGGGTCTATGTTCAAGAAGGTGATCAGGTGCGAAAAGGCCAAACCTTGGCCGTTATAGACGACGGGGGCATGAGTAGTCAAGTAGCGCAGCTCAAAACACAGGCCGAACTGGCAAAGACTACCTATGAACGTAGAAAGCGGCTTTGGGACCAGAAAATCGGTTCCGAAATAGATTTTCTTTCCGCAAAAAGCAACTATGAAGCGGCTCAAAATGCCGTGGACCAAGCCTCGAGCCAATTAGGGAAATCGACTATTAGGGCTCCGTTTTCGGGTGTTATCGATGATGTGATAAAAGACCAGGGCACCGTAGTTTCGCCCGGGCCCGGTTCAGAAGTATTCCGGATCGTCAATCTCTCCGATATGTACATTACTGTTGATGTACCCGAAACCTACCTGGGCGATGTGGCCAAAGGCAAGGAAGCCGTGGTCTATTTTCCGGTATTGGGCGATAGCGTAACAACCAAAATCCGCGAGACCGGTAATTTTATCAAGCCCTCGAACCGCTCGTTCAGCGTAGAGATTCCGGTTCCAAACAAAAATGGAAGGATAAAACCCAATTTGACCGCCAAGGTAAGTCTCAACGATTATACCAGCGAAGAAGCCATTCTGATTCCCTCGAGCATTGTCTCGGAAAACGCAGAGGGCGAACAGTATGTCTATGTAGCAGATGCTCCAAACGCAGACAATGAGGCCGTGGCTCTAAAATCGATCATTACCACTGGAAAGACCCAAAACGGACAAATTGAAGTGTTGACCGGTATCGCAAACGGCAGCCATGTCATCAAAGAAGGCGCAAGAACGGTCAAAGATGGGCAAAAGGTGAAAATCAAGGGTTGAACTTTATAGTGAACAAGCTCAACGACCAAGGAAATTTCTTTTGGGCCTATTGCAAAATACCCCTTGAAAACAAGTAACGTCTACCAACTAAAGACACACAGAAAATGAGCAAAGTAAAAAAGAACGCCGATAAGGAATTCAGCCTATCGTCATGGGCCATCGACAACCCCTCGGTCATTTATGTTATGATCGCGCTATTTCTATGGTTGGGCTTTTCTGCCTATCAGGCCATGCCCCGAGAAGATTTCCCGGAAATCGTCGAGACAAAGATCTATATCAGTACCCCTTACCCGGGTAATACGGCCGAGGATATCGAGAAGCTGATTACCGACCCGCTGGAAGATAGGCTCAAAAACGTGAGCAACGTCGTCGAAGTTACGTCTACTTCACAAGAAGATTACGCGATCATCATCGTTGAATTTGATGAGGAAATTACGGTCGACCAAGCCAAACAAGAGGTCAAAGACGAGGTCGATAGTGAAAAAGCCAGCGAAGACTGGCCCCTGTTCAACGGCGCGAAAGTAGAGCCCAACGTATTCGACCTGAATTTCTCGGAAGAAGTGCCGATCATGAACATCAATTTTACGGGCGATTATCCCGTTGAGAAACTCAAGGAATTTGCCGAACACCTACAAGACGAAATCGAGGATCTTCCCGAAATCAAGCAGGCGGATATTCGAGGGGCGCAAGACAAAGAAGTAGAGGTTGCAGTGGATATTTATAAGATGATGGCCGCCAAGGTCAGTTTTCAAGATGTACTGAGCGCTATTAGCAATGGTAATATGACCATGTCGGCCGGTAATCTAAAAACTAGCGGACAGCGCCGAACCATTCGTATTCTCGGGGAAATCGAAGACCCGCAGCAATTGAACAATTTCGTGGTCAAGGCAGAAGATGGGGCCGTCTACCTCAAGGATATCGCCAACGTGACTTTTGAGGAACAGGACAAAACTACCTATGCCCGGGAATTCGGGGAAAACGTGGTGATGCTCGACGTAAAGAAACGGGCCGGTAGAAACGCCATATCCGCCGCGGACCAGATCAAGGAAATTATCAAGAAAGAACAGGCCGATTATTTTCCGCCCGACCTCCATATTTCGGTTGCCAACGACTCCTCAACGCGAACCTTGAACCAAGTCGATGACCTGGTCAACAACATCATCTTCGGAATCATTCTAGTGGTCACTGTACTGATGTTCTTCCTTGGTTTCCGCAATGCTCTTTTTGTGGGCTTTGCCATACCGATGTCAATGTTCATGTCGTTCGTTATTCTGTCATGGCTGGGCTACACCCTGAACACGATGATTCTTTTCGGAATGATCATGGGGCTGGGTATGCTGGTCGATAACGGTATCGTGGTCGTAGAGAACGTGTATAGGTTGATGGACGAGGGTATGCCCCGCATTGAAGCGGCGAAAAAAGGTATCGGCGAAATTGCCTTTCCGATTATCATTTCAACGGCAACAACGGTGGCGGCATTCGTACCCCTAGGACTTTGGCCCGGTATTTTCGGGCAGTTCATGATTTATTTTCCGATAACCCTATCCGTTGTACTCGGATCCTCGCTGTTCGTGGCCATCTTTATGAACTCCATGCTCGTTTCCCAATTTATGAGTACCGAAGAAAAAGAGCTGACCTTAAAACAACTCATTCGCCTGAGCGTCATATTGGGAAGTATCGGACTTCTGATTTTATTGTTCGGAGGAGCCCTGCGCGGTCTAGGTACCGTCATGATATTGACCGCCATCATGTTTTGGGTGTATAAATACGCTATCAAAGGTGCTGCGGAAAACTTCCAGAAAAAGACGATGTCCCGATTCGAGAACTGGTACGAAAAACGCTTGAAACACGCCCTTCGAGGCGGAAACGTATACTGGTATTTTGGGATAACCTTCCTTTTATTGATTGGCGTTTTTATGCTCTTCGGCGCATCGGTAGGCAGCGGAAGGACCAAGATAGAGTTCTTTCCGGACAATAAGCCGAACGAAATCTATGTCTACATCGAATATCCGGAAGGCACATCCATAGAAAAGACCAACGAAATCACCAAAGATATCGAACAACGGGTCTACGATGTTTTAGACGATCCCAAGTATAAAGAAGACGGTGAAAACTTCATGATGTCCTCTGCCGTATCCGTTGTCGGCGAAGGAGCCGGAAACCCATTGACCGATGGCGGTTCCGCGGCCGAAATGCCGCACAAGGGTAAAATGACCGTCAACTTCAGTGAATATAAGTACCGTCAGGGCATCAATACCGAGAACATAAGGGCCAAGGTGCAAGAAGACTTAGAAGGTATTTATCCTGGAGTTGCGATTTCGGTGGAAAAAGACGCCAATGGCCCCCCGGCCGGTTATCCTATTAACATCGAATTGGAAGGTAAAGATTATGACGAACTCATCAGCACGGCAGAGGACATCCGCAACTTTATTAATACCAAAAACATCGATGGCATCGAAGAGCTGAAAATCGATGTCAATAAAAGCAAGCCTTCGATGCAAGTAGTCGTCGACCGTGAGAAAGCCGGTGAACTGGGTGTCGCCGTAGGGCAAGTGGGCAATCAACTGCGCAGGTCTATCTTTGGGGAAAAAGCGGGTATTTACAAAGAGGATGGTGAAGACTATGATATCAACATCCGGTTTAACGAAGACCTGAGGTACAATAAAAGTGCACTTTTCAACCAGAATATCATTTTCCGCGACCAAGCCAGTGGCCAGATCAAGGAAATTCCGATATCCGCCGTGGCCGAAGAGAAAAACACTTCGGGGTTCAGTGCCATAAAGCATCGTGACGGCAATCGGGTAGTAACCGTTTACTCTGGACTCAAACCCGGCTTTACCGACGCAGGTGCCATTGTGTCGGAAATACAGCAAGAGATGGAGGAGTTCAAAGGATTGCCCGACGACATCAAAATCGACTATACCGGCCAATTGGAAGAACAGAACAAACAGCAAATGTTCTTGATTGGCGCGTTCTTTTCAGGTTTGGGACTCATCTGTTTGATCTTGATATTCCAGTTCGGCGGTATCTCCAAGCCTTTAATTATCATGATAGCCATCTTTTTAAGCTTTATCGGTGTTTTCGGTGGCCTAATGATTACGGGATGGTCTTTTGTGATTATGATGACCATGATGGGCATCATCTCATTAGCGGGCATCGTGGTAAACAACGGAGTTGTATTGCTTGATTACACCCAGATTCTGATCGATCGTAAAAAGCTGAAACTGGGTATGGAAGACATGAGCGAACTTCTGACCATGGAAGACGCCAAGGAAGCCATCATCGTCGGAGGAAAAGCAAGGCTTCGCCCCGTAATCTTGACCGCCATCACCACCGTTTTAGGATTGATACCATTGGCCATCGGCCTGAACATCGATTTCTTTTCGCTATTCACCGAATTCGACCCTAAAATCTATATGGGCGGCGATAACGTCGTATTTTGGGGGCCACTGGCCTGGACGGTGATTTTCGGACTTATCGTAGCCACCTTCTTGACCTTGATTATCGTGCCGGTGCTCTTTAACATCACCTATCGGATAAAGATCAAGGTTCGGGGAGTTAAGGGAAAAGAGGCTGAAGAACACAAGGTGTTGGAGGAAGCGGCTTGATAGTCATTCAATAACAAAACTTAGATAACCCCCGATGAGCTCTTATCGGGGGTTATTATTTATATTACGTATCATGCCTTGAAATGCTCTTAGCTTTAAAGTCAACGTATAGGAAGCTGTATTTGGGAGGGATACTGCTTCGAATGATGTACACTATTTTTTGCGACAACACCTTCGGTCTCGTCGAAATTGTTTCCTCCCGTATTCAAATTACGTGCGAAACGTGGAAAGTTACTACTTGATATCTCGATTCGGATCCGATGCCCTTTTTCAAAATAATTACTTGTAGACATTGGTGTCAACTCAACTTTATAAACTTCGCCCTCTTCCATGAACACTTCTTTATCGTATCCCTCTCTATAGCGCACACGTTGTATGGTTTCATCAAGATTGTATGCCTTTCCATCAGGATATACGTCAATCAATTTAATCGTGAAATCGGTATCTTTTGCGTTTGAAGAAACATAAAGTGTCGATTCGATAAAACCGGATACTTCTGTACCTTCCTTAAGAACATCTGTGGTGTAAACCAGTATATCTTGGCGTTCTTCCATCTCTTGCTGGTCGAACGCACCCCCTTCAACTGCATTACCGGTACAGCAGACGTTTCCGCCCAAAGAACTGACCGGGTTCATAGGGTCGTAAACAAAAGTGTCCGGATTATCTTTGGAAGCTTTCTTTTTGGTTAACGTGCCACTGCCCTCCATAGCGTTGGCGTCGCCCTCACTATTCAGATAGTAGGTAACCATTTTGGCGTCCGCCGGCGGCCATTCTTCTGCCGACTGCCATTGGTTGCTGCCCATTGTGTAGTATTGTACACGAGGAGTTTTTTCTTTAAAATCGTTTGATTCTTCTTTCAACCAAAGATCCCACCATTTGTATATCTGTTCTTCATAGTTTAAACGGGCATCACCAACGCTACGCTGACCAACTATGGTGTTTTCGGTAGCACGCGTGTAGCCACAGTGAAGGGTCGGGGCAATCACTAAATATTGGTTCTCGCGGACATCAACATTCTTCGAATTATTTCTAACATGATTGAATAGTGCCAAATTGGGTGTAATTGAGACATCGTACCAAGAGGCGAACCAAAAGCTGGGTGTTTCAATTTCCATGGTATCGTGATACAATCCGCCTTCATACCATGCCGGGTCATTGGGTTTTCGCCGCACCATTTTATCGAAAATCTCCTTTTTCCCGTCGATGTTTTTTAGAATATCCTGAATTGGTAAATGTTTCAATGCTTCGGACATGTCTACCGGTGGGTTTTCAGGTGCGAGATCATAGAATTTTGAAATTCGTATCAAGTCTTCTTGGGTAGCGCCTTCAGGTATTCGCGGTTTGAATTTGTCATGCTCCACGCCATATAGCCAAGAGAAAAACAGCAATTGTTCGACGCCGCCTCTATACCAGTTACCCTGTTCTTGTATGTCTCCAACAGTTCCGACTCCGGCACCAAACCCCTGTGGTACCATGGCAGCATGCGACGGATGGTCTAGTGCCGCTACCGCCATTTGCCACTCAGCAGTCGAAGAACAGCCATAAGTACCAATTTTACCGTTAGACCAAGTTTGATCAGCCATCCACGAAAAAGCGTCATAGCCGTCGGTCAACGGCACCCCTAAGATATCCCATTCACCTTCCGAAAAGTAACGCCCGCGTTCGTTTTGTACCACATACGCATACCCTTTCGATACGGCTTCGTAAGCGCGTTCAGCGGTTCGAGTCTGTCGTTCACCATCGCCCCATGAGTTGAAATTGTATGGAGTACGGGAGAATATTATAGGTACCTTATCATCAGTTTTGGGCCTGTAAATATCGGTTGCAAGACGGATGCCATCTCGCATAGGCATCATTACCTTTTGGTCGACTATAGCGATTTTCTCAAGCTTTTCAAGAATTTCGTTCTGTTCCTGTCCATAGGAAATCGCTAAAGAACAACTGACTATGCAAAAGACGGCAATTCGGAGTACAGTCATAACAGATGGTTTGGCAAAGAATTACAGCTTATTCATTTTCAGACAATGGAATGGGGAGTATATTGAATATCTGGTCACCTGCCCTATCTATGGGTAATGTACTCGATAAGTCATATCTCCTTAAGTCAAAAAAGCGATGATTTTCACACCATAACGAATACCGACGCTGTCTCAACATTTCGGAAGTAAGCGCTTCAGTAGTTATAGCACCTGAATATTCCGGCAGCGTAGCCGAGGTTCGTATCACATCTAATGCAGATATTGCTTCATCGAGGTCACCGGTCAAAATATTGGCTTCCGCATAGACCAAAATCAACTCTTCATTACGGATGATATCAATATCACTAACTAGGCTAGCATAAAGCGTTGACTCATGTGTACCCGACAACTCGTCTTGGCTACTGGGGTCGGGCCTTACTGCTGATTTCGCCTCGACTCGTGCATCACCCGGTTCTGCATCTGCTATCCAACTGTTGTGAACAATGATTTGATCACCGTTGTTCGGGACCGCTTCAGTTGAAGGGACTCGAAAAACAGGGTTCGCGAGGTCACCTGCGCCCAAACCAAAAATATGTTTCGGACCTAGGTTCAAGTCCCCGTTTAAATCAAAATAAGAAGCGGACAACTCTTGTAATGCACCCGCACCATCACCGGCGTACAATGCGGCAACCGCGGCCACGGCCCTATTAAATTGTGCAAAAGTCTCAGGCGTATCAAAACCCTGAAAACCAGGACTCAACGGAAAACCAAAGCTTGCTCCCGCACCGCTTAAATTGGTATTCGCCTCTTCTAACAAAGCTCTTGTTTCAGCCAAAGCTGAATCAAAATCAAGGATAGGCCCCAAATTTTCCGGGTCTACCACATCCAATCTTGCCCTGCCATGGGCTTTCAACAATTGTATAAATCGATAGGCTTTTACCGTTTTGGCAAACCCTAAATAGCCATTTCTTTCGGCATCGGTAACCGTTTCCGTATTCGAGACCGCACCAATCAAGAGATTGGCGTTTTTGATGTTAAGATATGCAGCGTTCCAAAGACCGGTCACATAAAAACCATTAGGGTCTAGGGCAATTCCATTTTTGCCGAGTACGTCACCGGTATTTCTAGGATCGGCATTGAAAACATAAAGTTCGCGGGCCATAGAACCCATTTGTACGGTAGCGCCACCTAAACCGTTTCTTAGGGTCGATTCGATTCCCGTTACCAATTCGTTCAATTGCCCTTTCGATGCGTTCGCTTCGACACCATTGATACTGGGACCGTTGGGATCGACCACCTCATCAATGGAACACGAAACTGCCAAAAGCAAGCAAAGTG
>JBATUY010000471.1:0-3229 GCA_049671465.1 Pricia sp.
TTCACGGAAAGGTTTGAAAAAGTATTCTTTGAGAAGTCCCGTTGTCTCGTCGTTGAGCCTGTGAGGTTCTTCGGATAGAAAAAAGCCTTCCGCTTTGTTTTTGTTCCCGACGCGATGTAGGGAAATCGTTTCGATTTGGGTGGAATAGAGGTTGATCATAAAGTATGGTACTATTTTATTTGGATTAAACGGGTATTTTGAACTGTCCGCTATTATTTTTAAGGTATCGTTCTGATACTAAAAAGGATAATCTGTTTTTCTGAAATTGAAATTGAGCCCTAATTCCAATTTTCATCAAAATCGAGGTCATCATAGTTCTCGAAGGTATCCTCAAAATCAAAGGAAGCTTCCGATTTGAAATTGGTTTCCGGAGGATTTTCAGGCAACTCGCCGAAACTGAACAGCACATTGGGATACGCGACGCCAGATTCCGGTTCGACAATATCCGCCAGTTCGACCAAGAACGTCCACATATTCAAAAAATCGTAGACGTAAATCAATTTCGGACTGTTTTCGGTCATGACATCTTCCAAAAACGTTTCGTTCATCAAGCGTACGTCAGCATCGCTATCGCTCATGTCGAAAAGGGCAATTTCCTCGTCTTGCTTCCATTCTTCGTCACAGGTGTAGAAAGAGGCCATTTCATTTCCTAAAAAGCCAAAGGACTGCGAAATTGCGTTGTGAAATTCCTCCATAGTACAGCTGTCCTGAATCTCGATATCGCGGAAAATATCCTCCTTGGCATCCAAGATTATCCGAATTTTGTAAATCATGGTGTTCGTTTTTGTGGGAGGGCAAAGTTACGAAGAATTATGACGTTTTCGTTCGAAGTACTTCCAAAACCAAATAAAACTGAACCCCGAACAGTAACGAGGCGATAACCAGATGCAGGGGTTGTGTGGCAAACGGAAAATCGAGGTAATACATACTGACACCGGTTACTACCTCAAGGGCCAAAAAGAGCAGTACCCAGTTTATCTTCGAATAGCCAAGCTTATGTTTGTAAATCTGTAGGGCCAGAAATACGTTCAATAAAATGACCGCAATAGAAAAAGAGCGATGCACGTAAAACGACCAATCAAAATCGGACAACCACAAGTGTTTGGCCGTTTCCCCGACCACATCGATCCGCTCATCGACAAAATGACGTACCTGTGTGCCCAATATAATCTGAACCGAGGTGACTACTAAGGCGACCAGTACCCAGATACCCAAATTTTTACGATACTTGAAACGGGTAGTCGGGTTTTTGACGCTGTGTATAAGATAGATCAACAGAGCTACAATGACCAGAGCCATGATCATGTGTATGGTAATTTTGGCGGGTGCCAAAACGGAATATACCACCGTCGCGCCGAGCCATGCCTGAAAACCCATCCCGAAAACGATAAGCCAAGAGAATACGGTAATTTTTTTACGGGTTTTCCAAAATCGGATGGAAAAAATCGCCAAAACCAGCGTGGCGAGTCCGGCCAAAGCGCCTAAAAGGCGGTTGATGAACTCGATCCAAGTGTGCCAAGGGTTGAAAATAGCGTAGTCGTGCTTGGTGTAGGCCTCCCAGTGCAGTGGGTCGTACGCAGTTCCGGTTTTGATGTCGCGCTTGGCGACCTGTAGTGTTTCGTCGACGATGATGACCTGGCCCTTCTCAAATTCTTTGTCAGGCTGCCATTGTAGTTGCGAAGCCTCGGTAGGGGGAATGTAATACCCGAAACATTTGGGCCAATCGGGGCAGCCCATACCACTGCCGGTCATTCTGACGATGGCGCCGGCAGCGATGACCAGATAAACGAGCACTAAAGAAATCTTGGCTATTCTTCGAAAACGTTCTTGCATATGGCACTGCGGATTTGCAGTGCAAATTTACCACTCTTAACCGTCATAGTGATGGTCATATCGGCGAGATTTTCGATAAAAATTATGGTCAAATCCGCCCCGAACCCTTCAAAATTTGAATTTTGATGAGACCCTTGTAATCTTTCCAGAGCTGCAAATATTTGAGAAACTGTATCCAATTGGGATTAAAAAAGGAGATACAAAAAAACTTTCCCATTTGATTTTGAGAGGGTTTCTCAAAAATTTAGCGATAAAATCCTCTTATATCATTCGATGACCATAAACTCCGACCGGCGGTTCTCCCGATGTTTTTCGTCGGTACAGCTTTCGCGGGTTTTACAGTCGTTGACCAATTGGGTCTCTCCGAAGCCCTCGCTTAGTATACGGGAATTTTCGATGCCATTTTCGACCAAGTAGCTCACGGTGCTTTCAGCTCTTTTTTGAGATAGTTTCAAGTTATAACTAGCGCTGCCTCTGGCGTCGGTATGGGCTTGGACCTTTATTTTCAGATCGGGGAAGGTCTTCATGTAATCAATGACCCTGGTTAGGGTTTCCGACGAATCGATTCTCACATCGCCATTGTCCAAGTTAAAATAAATGGGTTTTACGTTGAGATATTTGATGAGATCTACACCGATGGGGGCTTTTTTCATCTCCTTTTTTAGGGGTATCCTAATTTTTTTGATATCGGTATCATCTGCGACAATAGACGTTTCGGAACCCGCCTCGAAATCATCTTTTGCTGCCTCCAATCGATACTTGCCATTGGCGTAGGAATTTTCAAAAAGAAAAAGACCATCGGCGTCGGTTATCGTTTTGCCGACCACTTCGCCGGTACTATCATACAGTTTGACCGTGGCATCGGCAAGGGGCGCTCCTGTTTTTTCATCGATGACCAGACCTTCCATTAGCTTTTTGCTTAAAAATTCAATGGATTTGGTTTCGGTAAAGCCGTAAATATCATCGCTGCCCATGCCGCCCTCGCGGTTCGAGGCGAAAAAGCCCTTTTTGGTTTGTTCGTCGATAATGAACGAGAAATCGTCTTGCCCACCATTTACAGGCTTGCCGAGATTGATAACTTTTTGGTCGTTATCATCCTCAAGGTTTACCGCAAAAACATCAAGGCCGCCCAGACCGGGGTGACCGTCGGAGGCAAAATATAGAATACCGGATGCGGTCACGAAGGGAAAGGTTTCCCGAGCTTCGGTGTTTACCGTGGTTCCTAGGTTTTTCGGAGTGCCGAACGTGCCATCCTTTAAAATATCCACTACAAAAATATCCGATTGCCCCAAGCTGCCCTCACGATCCGATGCGAAATATAGTTTGGTTTCATCAGTGTTCAGGGCGGGGTGTGCTGTGGAATGCGCGTCACTGTTAAAAGGCAGTTCTACAATGT
>JBATUY010000472.1:0-5550 GCA_049671465.1 Pricia sp.
GTGTACTACTGTCGGTACAGATATGGGACATCCTGACCATTGTTTTTTGGGTCGGATTCTGTGTCGGCATATAATCGATGTATTCCCAATCCGAAAGGTCTTTTATCAAACGGTGGTACGTGGAGCGGGAACCGATCTTGGCCATTTTCATGATTTCGATTCGGTTGGCATAGAATTCGGCAGCGAAACGGTGCAGGTTCCAATAGAAGAAAAGTGCCATGTACAGGCTGATATGGCCTCCGTGCAGGCGTGAATCGCCGTAAAATTCCTCGAAGGCCGCGTTCAAGTGCTTGATATAGTTCATTCTTCTTCCTCACTTTGCACTTTGTTGGAAATCAAGAGTTCGTCGATTTCGAGGGCATCATAGAATATGATATTCTCTACCCTGTAATAGGGAATAGCCTTCTTATTTCTCAAACTTTGTAACGTACCATGGCTAATGCCCAATCGCTCCATGACCTCGCCCGAGCGCATCCAGGTCTTGGGCTGGGGATGGGTATGTTCCACCATCAGGGTCTCGAACTCCTCAAGTAGCTGAGCCTTAAAAAGCATTAAATCTTCGGTACTCACTACGGATGCACCCATATCAATCTATTTAAATGCAAACTAGATTTGCGATTACAGAACAAATTTGGTTTAAGGGATTGGATTGATTTATCCACTGGATAACGAAAGGATAGTTTAAAGGCGGGCCGGTCTTTACCTACCAAAACCATTAAATAGAGTCCGTACTGGAGTTTAGAATAGGTCAAAAACCCCTAGCTACCCCGTAATATCAGGAGGATACTACTGGATATACTCGTCCCGCTTTTGAAGTTCGGTCAATAGGGCATTCTTAAGTATGCTTAGATATTTTGCACGGTCGGATTTCCGTTGTGCAATCTGTTTGAAGAGCCCATACGGATCCTTGATAACAAGGCCGAAAGTCTTGGAGAAGAATTCCACGAAAGCCTTGATCTCAAAATCCCCATGGTTTATAAATCCAGCCAATTTCAAAGCATAAATCAGTTCCATGGCGGCGGTAGCAGACTTGGTAAACCGGTACGGATAATCTTTGTCCCTTGGTTCGGAAACTTCATTCGGTGCGGTTTCCAATTTGGTTTTTAAGCCATTCAGATAGTTTCCATACATTCCAAATCCCTTTATCGTTGCCCAAAGCTCGTCGTGCGAGGTGTTGAACGACGAGTTCCTGAAATAGTGGCTGGATATATTTATGGGGCTTTCCTTGAGGTATTTTCGGGAAAAGTATATTTCGTCCTTCTCTCCGTTTCCGTTTTCCATGTAGAACCTAAAGTCGAGGTTTTGATTCAAAAACGAATTAATCCTACTGGCTTCCCCTTCGATATGTGCCAATTTGGCTTGAAGAATCCATTTAGGGAGTTGCATTTCACAGGACCGCACTTCCGTATAATATATCAGATAACTGAGTGCTTCGCTTTTTACGTTTTTGAAAAAATGGATTTCCTTTTCAATACTTTCGAATCCATGGTTTGTTACGGCCATCTGAAACCTCTCCAGGAAACCATTGCAATCCTCAATCCCGGCCATAGCTTCCTGCATCGGATCAGAAGCTTCTTTTTTTACCTCTATTAATCCTTCTTCGAATTCATTAAGTAAGTCCTGATAAACCATCTCTAATTTCAACACCCTGGCAGCGGGTAGCAAACCGGATTTTCCTTAAAATACCCATTTAACGTATCCCTGAAAAATATTTGAAATACCTTTCAATAAATAGGGATTCGGTTTTATAAAAGGGTAGGAACGAGTTCTTGGGATACTCTGGTTTTTTCCATTTGACGAGGTTCTTAAATTACATCGACTCTATAAATTCCGATAAGATTTAGTCATAGAATAAATCAATTCATCCCTGATAACTAGCATTTTACCCAATTTTTTGGGAATTGTGATTGCCCGAACAGTACCTTTTTTGTAAAAATCGGTAGCAACCACCTGACCAATGTTTAGACGCCGGTATCCCCTACAAAGACAATTCGACGCCTCGGACTGTGGCGCATCATCCCTTGCGATGGTAATGATGCAGTTCGGGGTATATAGGGATATGGCCGAAATAAGGGAACGAGTAGGTCAGACCAGAAATGGGGTATCAATTTTGGATATCGAGAAAGCCGCGGAAAGCTATCATATCAACACCCTACCGGTAACGATTACCTTTGATGACCTAAAGGAAAAAGCACCTTTACCGCTGATCGCTCACTGGTGCAACGACCATTTTATCGTTGTGAATCGCGTCGGTCGCAGATACATCCATATAAGCGACCCCGCATCCGGTAACGCAAGGCTGCCCCACGATAAATTTGTAGCAGGCTGGATGCAGGAGAATCCTAACGGCACCGCAATCCTCTTCGAGCCTACTATGGATTTCTATTCCTTGGACAGCAGCACCCCGAACAAACGTAACCTCGGCGTACTTTGGAACTATATCGCTCCATACAGGTTACACGTATGGCAGCTGTTGTTAGGCCTGCTCTTGGTTTCCCTGATAAACATCGCCATGCCGTTTTTGACCCAAAGACTCGTCGACTACGGTGTTCTTGCCAAGGACACCGGCTTTATCTACACCGTTTTGACCGCCCAGCTCTTTTTTTTCACGTGCACCATCCTAATCAGCTCGGTACGGAACTGGATTACCTTGCACGTAGTTAGTAGGGTTAACTATAGAATGGTCACGGATTACCTGTACAAACTTTTTCAGATGCCCATCTCCTTTTTTACCGGCAAGCGGAGCGGCGATCTGTTGCAAAGGGTGTTCGACCATGAGACAATCGATTCGTTCCTCGGCAACAATTCTGCCGGGACTTTGTTCGCAGTATTCAATATTTTGGTGTTTAGCCTGATATTAGCCTATTTCGATACCGCTATTTTTCTGTTCTTCCTATTCGGTACGCTCGCCTATTTTCTATGGATTCTAATTTTCGTAAGAAGGCGAAAGAAAATCGACAACGAGATATTCGACAACGATATCAGGAACACCGACATCCTGTTGGAACTGTTCGACAACGTTGAGGATATTGTAATCAATGGCTCCCAACGAAGAAGGAGGAGAAAGTGGCAAAGGTTCCAACGTCAAATATTTCAAACGAACATCCATCGTCTGTCCGTTGAGGAGTACCTGAACAATGGTTCCCGATTTATCAATGAATCCAAAAACATCACGATAATGGTTGTAGGGGCCATCGCAGTGGTCCAAAACGAGCTTTCCCTGGGCTCGTTACTGGCTATACAATATATTCTTGCACAAACACACGCTCCGCTTAGGGAACTTTTCGATTTTATACTGAAGTACCAGGAGGCCGAGCTGGCCTATGCCAGATTGAGCGAGATACATAACGGAGATCCCAAGATTCATCGTCAGGAAATCGAGTATATATCGAATGCACCCAAAATCCAGTTCAACGATGTTGGTTTTTCTTATGGGAACGATACACGATTTAAGATCGAAGGGCTGAACCTGACGTTTCCACCCAATAGGACCACCGCCCTTGTAGGGGTCAGTGGGTCCGGCAAGACCACAATCCTGAAACTTTTGCTGAAATACTTCCCTCCCACTGCCGGAAAGATTTTGGTGGACAACGTTTCCCTCGAGGCTTTGGATGAGGACTACTGGAGGAGCAAGGTAGCAGTGGTGATGCAGGAAGGAAAGATTTTTTCTGATTCCATCCTGAATAACATCACGGAATCCGATTCGGAGCGACCTGTCGACCATCCCAAATTAGTGGAAAGCCTAAGGCTATCGAATCTTGAAAGCATGGTCAGTTCATTGCCCAAGGGCATCCATACCAAGGTCGGGAAAAACGGTATCCGGTTGAGCGGGGGCGAGAAGCAGCGATTGTTGATTGCCCGAGCCATCTATAAGGATGCACCCATCGTCATACTTGACGAGGCGACCAGTGCCCTGGACTCTGAAAACGAAAGACAGATTGTATATAACCTTAAAAAGTTCCTTAAGAACAGAACGGTCATAACCATTGCCCATCGATTATCAACGGTAAGGAATGCCGATAACATTGTCGTTATCGATTCGACAGGGGTAGCCGAACAAGGGACTCACGATGAGCTTCTAAACGCCGAAGGGCACTATTACCGATTAATCTGCAACCAGCTGTAATATGGATTTTAATAATAAGGATTTTTTGGGAAGGCCTCCCGGGAAGCTTACCGGTATAGGGATGCAAATGGTGGCTGGTATTTTAGGTGTTGTTTTCATTGCCTCCCTGATAGTAGGATACCGGGACGTGTTGGAAGCGCAAATCGAGGTGATGCCCGTCTCCCCGCCCGTTATCGTGAAAACAAAGCGTCAAGGGCAGATATCCAAGTTTTTAGTCAGACCGGGGGATTCTGTCCTTCCCGGCCAGACATTGGCCCGGTTCAAAGACCCCGCCGATCATGAAGACCTAAAGGTCATACAGCAGGCGGTTGCCAAAAAATCCCTGCCTGAAGAGCCGGGTTCTCGGAAACCGTTTGTCATTGGAACCTTACAGGATGCATACAGCGAATATGTAAAGGCTTACCATGGAGTAGAGATGATCGAGAAGTTTTATGATAACACCATTGCCAATCTAATGGAGGATACCATTAGGATATCCCATGGGGATGCTTTTTCGAATACATACAAACGACTTCAGACCGCTAGAAGTACAAGCGTACTGGTAGGACGGAATCATTCCAGGATGAAAACGCTCTATGGTAAGGGCGTTATATCCAAATCGGAACTGGAGAAGTCCCAGCTGGAATACAACCGAAGCCTTCAACAGGTAAACCAACTTAATTCGGAGTACGTGACCGACACGTACAGCACGAACGAGAAATTCGGAGACCTTTTTACCGCCATGGAAATTGCTTCTATGAACCTGTTGTCCGAAATCTCTTTATGGGAGGAAAAAAACCTATTGGTCAGTCCGGTCAGCGGCAGGGTTTACTTTTTGGATGTTCGCTCCCCTTACCAATGGGTCGATGAGGGGGAGGAACTTTTCGGGGTAGTACCGGATAGAAAATCCCCTTTGATCGGCATCGTGAAAATCCCGATACATAACGCTGGCAATGTTCGGGAGGGCCAACAGGTAATTATCAAGCTCCACAGTTTTCCCTTCGAGGAATGGGGCATCCTGAGAGGTATTATCACCGAGATATCCGCATCCCCGAAAAGGGCCGATGAAGAATATTATCCGGCATATGTAAAAATAGATTCCACAGCTAACAATCTCAAGGGAAGAATCAACGGTAAGGGCACTCTGTCGGGCCGTTGCGACATCATCCTGGAGGAAAGCACGATTTTCAAAAAGCTGTTCATGGGCCTGCGGAAAAATATCGATAATTATTGAGTTATGAGAAGGATAAGTGCGTGCATATACATAACAATCTCCATATCGTTCCAGATTAACGGTCAAACGGATACGTTGAGGAATAAATCCTTAGCTAGCGTCATGAATCTGATTTATATCCAAAAAGATAGCGTTGACGCAATAGCTCTTTCCAATTATCTAACCGAAAGGGCGCGCCTCGAAAGGGACTCTTCGGCAGTCTCCTGGGGGC
>JBATUY010000473.1:0-2759 GCA_049671465.1 Pricia sp.
CACTTAGGCTGCCCAAAATGATAGAGATGGTCTCCAAACCGAACAGTATCAAAAAGATACCCAGAAAAAGGGTGCTTCTGTACTTGTTCCTGTTCAGGAATATCAATAAAGTGCCCAGCGTAATCGCCTGCACAAAGCCTACGGTTTCGAAAAGGGCATAGAGGTTGTAGTCCAGTTCCATTTTGGTCGGTCGGAAGTTCTCTACAAGATAGTGATTTGAAAGTATCTAAAGAATGTTTTATAAGAGAAACCTTACGAATGTCTACAGTTGGATGCCTGTTTTACCAGATAGGCTGTCTGAACCGGGACATTTATTTTATATGGTGCGCCTATATTTCTGATCTCAAGCCCTCCAAACGAACATCCGGTTTTTTCCCTATTTTTACTTTATGGCAATCCTCACTTTTCTTTTGTTCACCGGTTTCGTGGCCTTTTACGCCACTTGGAAGCTTCGCCGGGACAAACTCAACACGCAAGACGGGTATTTTTTGGGCGGCCGCTCTTTGACCGGTATCGTAATCGCCGGAAGCCTATTGTTGACCAATATTTCTACCGAGCATTTGGTCGGTATGAACGGCTCATCGTATCGAAACGGTGCCATAATTGTGGCTTGGGAAGTCACTTCGGCCCTTGCATTGGTCATCGCTGCCTTGTATTTCGCGCCGCGGTACTTGAAAATGGGGTTGACCACCATTCCCGAATTTTTGGAAAAGCGTTTCGATGGACTGACGCGTACTCTGGTCGCCCTTCTTTTGATTTTGTCATTTGTGGTAACCCTGTTGCCCATTGTATTGTATACGGGCGCTTTGAATATCGAGGCTATTTTTGAGATTTCCGACCTTTTGAATGTAACGACGAACCAAGGTATTTGGATAACTATAGTGGTAGTCGGTACCATCGGGGCGGTGTACGCCATTTTTGGAGGGCTGAAAATGGTGGCCTATACCGACACTATCAATGGCTTCGGACTACTGGTAGCCGGACTCTTAGTTCCCATTCTCGCCTTATTGTCCATTGGTGACGGCAATCTTCTTGATGGAATGGGCGCCGTTTTCGCAAATAGTCCCGAAAAATTCAACGTCATCAGTAACGAACCCGGGGTAGGTGAAGGCGCGCGTTCGGCCATCCTACCTTTTGAGGTACTTTTTACCGGCCTGATGATCAATCAAATCTATTTTTGGACGATGCACCAGTCCATCATACAACGGGTGCTGGGCGCGGTAAACTTGAAGGAGGCCCAAAAAGGGCTGCTTTACACAGGTTTGTTGAAAATCTTGGTGCCCTTGGTCATCGTCTTGCCCGGTCTGATCGGCTTCTACTATTTCGGGGAAAGCCTCTACGATACGCCCGATAACGTCTATCCGCTTTTGGTAAAAAAGGTGTTGCCCTTATGGTTGACCGGCTTTTTTGTCGCGGTCATGATGGGCGCCATTCTCAGTACGTTCAACTCCGCTTTGAACAGTGCGGCGACCGTATTTAGTCTTGATATTTTTAAAAGGTACATCCAAAAGAATGCATCCGAGACCAAGCTGGTCTCCCTCGGTAGGTGGACTTCCGCTTTACTCGCCGTATTCGCCATAGCCATCGCCCCTTTTGTGGCTAACGCCCCTGAAGGCCTGTACCAATTGCTACAACAGCTCAACGGTATATTTTTTATCCCCATAGCTAGCGTCATCATCGCCGGATTTTTATTTCCCAAAGTATCCGCCGCGGGCGCTAAGATCGGACTTCTTTTCGGATTGCTGTTCTATATTGTCATGTACTACATCATCGAGGTAGAACTTCATTTTGTACACATATGGGGCATAGAATTCGTGCTGAACATCATCGTAATGCATTTGGCTTCCCAGTTCTTTAATAGAGAAACCAAATTTATAATGGTAGATTCGGGGAAACTAGATTTAAAGCCTTGGAAACACGCTAAGCCGTTTAGCCTTTTTTTGGTGGTGTTTACGGTTATTTTGTATCTTGTGTTGGGTAATGTGTAAGGGAGCTACAAATAGTGAAACAAGATTAAAGAACGCATAAAAGACTACCGGCACAAACTCTAATTTAGGCTCATGGAAACAAAAACGTTCAGAAACTACGAAGCTGTAGATGTAAAAGCTGCAGTAAAAGAGCATTACCGAAAAATGCGCAAGAACCAGACGTATAACTATGTGCAGCGTATGCACGAAAAATACCTGAAGTTCGATAAGCCGATGGATCTTTGGGAAGCGATGGCACACTTGAACGACCTTATCGATGTCAGCGATCCCGATCTCGATCTGCCAAACGTGCAGCACTTGATCCAAAGCGCCGAGGCCATCCGTGCCGATAAGCGTCCGGACTGGATGCAGTTGACCGGTCTGATTCACGACCTGGGCAAGGTTATGTTTCTCTGGGGTTGTGATGAAGACGGTACCAGTCAAGATGAACAATGGGGAACGGTCGGCGATGTCTTCGTAGTCGGTTGCGAACTGCCGGATACCTGTGTGTACCCTGAGTTCAACAAACTGAATCCCGATATGCAAGATGAACGGTATAACACGCCCACAGGCATCTATGAAAAGGGCTGCGGTCTCGATAATTTAAACCTCGCTTGGGGCCACGACGAATACTTATATCAAGTATTGAATAATCACAAGGCGAACAGTCTTCCGGCAGAAGCCATGGTCATGATAAGATACCACTCCTTTTACCCTTGGCATACCGGTGGTAGTTATAAAGCGCTGTTGAACGATACTATCGACCCAAAGTATTTAGAATTGATTAAAGAC
>JBATUY010000474.1:0-6541 GCA_049671465.1 Pricia sp.
GTGGTAAAATCATGGTTACCATCGAGGCCGATGGCAGCTACGACCTATTGCACTGGATGGCCTCAACCGACCAGACCAAGAACGGCTCGGTAAAATTCTACAAACGCGATGCCATGTCAAGGCAAGAAGAGGTCTTTTTCGAAAAGGCCTACTGCACGTTTCTGGAAGCAGAGTTCGATGCCGAGGACAGCTCGCCGTTTCAAAAGAGTATAGTGATTTCTGCAAAGACCTTGAAGATCTGGGATATGACGTTCGAAAACCATTGGGGGGAGTAATATGGAAGCAACAGATTTGAGGGTCGGAAGACGGAAATTAAAACGGAGCCTATCAAAACCATTGGCCAAAGTACGTCTTTCCAAGCGCGGAAAAATGACGGCCGACGACAAGCGGAAAATCAAAAAAAGCTGTAGTATCAACGGTACAGAAATATCTAAAGGCCGAACTTCGGAAAACGAAAGTAAAGACCTACGATTGGTATTTATTCAAAGATTTCGACCGCGTTTATCACATCGAGGCCATGTGAAACGAGGTGATGCACAACCGTTACTTTATCGTTGATGATGGGGGGCAAAGAGACCTTGATCGCCAATAACGACTCTTTTGCGTCAACGGTCGGCCTACCACGCATACGGCAGTTTGACATATCCAGCAAAGAGATCGGCGAAATCATATCAAGCTTAGCAAAACTGTTCGCCGACATGTTGAAAATCACCGTCAGCGAAAAAGAGGATGCCAAAATCTGGAAGGCTTACGACACGGTCGACGAAAAACCAACATAAACGTGACCACTGGTTTGCACGTGGCGTTAATTGTCTCGGCGGTGGATAAATCCCTGATAGTCATAGCGCGGGAAATATCCTTTTTTACATACAAAAATCCGCATTTCACAACATTTTTTTTCCAATAATCCAAGAACGCGATACTTTTATCTTAAATCTGCCTTGTGCGGAATCCTTTGTTATGAAAAAGCTATTCTGTTTTATCGTATTACTGTCGGCCGGTATAATTGGCAATGCGCAATTCGATACTTCAGAAGTTGAAGCCGCTGCCACGGCACAACCGGCCGCGACAAAGGCCAAAGTAAAAGTATTTCCGAACCCCGCCACTAACGTGGTCAACGTTCTTGGCCTGGAAAACACCTCCAAAGCAGATATCGCTATTCTTGATATCTATGGCAATACGGTTTTGGCACGTCAATGGGCCGTTCGCCGCAATGCGTTGAACATCCCCGTGGCCTCGCTAGAGCCCGGGGCTTACATCA
Source organism: Pricia sp. (assembly GCA_049671465.1). Lineage (GTDB taxonomy): Bacteria > Bacteroidota > Bacteroidia > Flavobacteriales > Flavobacteriaceae > Pricia. The sequence continues at coordinate 1,262 of JBATUY010000474.1, forward strand.
TCCGCATCGATTCCGAAAAAAATCAGGTACGGACCAAATTCTACAAGCAGTAACCGACCGGTGTTTCTTTCAGGCTAGCCCGGAAAGCCTTTCCCACATTACTATACATAAATTATCCTTTCTTTTTTGTAAGACAAGTAAGTTGCATTCGTACTAACTAAAAGCAACACTAAAAAACAAAAGATGAAAGCAAAGTTCCAATTATTAGTCAGTTTATCGGTCATAACCATACTATGTATAGACGTTTTAAAAGCACAGGGACCCGTCGACGGCTTTTTCGATAAAAAGGGTAAAGCAAGTATTACCTTATCCTATTCGTATGGCAATTATGACGATTTTTACGTAGGGGGCGAAAAGGTCGAAGGTGTACCCGTTCATAACGAAATCGACCAAACGATTTACAGTTTGTATGCCAAATACGGTCTTACCGAAAAAATCACTTTGATTGCGAGCCTACCTTATATAAAGGCAGAGGGCAACGGTGACGAGGACCCCGTAAACGGTACGACCGAACAATCCGACTTTCAAGATGCCAGTGTCTTTGTGAAATGGGCGCCCTATGTTCAGGAGCTGACCAAGGGTTCAGTGACCTATTTCGTGGCGCTCGGCGGTTCGGTTCCGCTCGGGTACGAACCGAACGGCATTCTTTCTTTGGGTACCGGTGCGCCGGGGCTCGATGGAAAATTGGGACTCCAGTACAACAACAATTCCGGTTTCTTCGGCACGCTTATCGCCGGTTACGGACTACGCGGAAAGGCCGATAATAACACACCGACAGGCGGTGAAGATTTTGATGCCCCGAACCTGGCCAACCTAGTGTTCAAACTGGGGTATGCCGGAAAACATTTTTATGTGGATGGATGGCTCGATGGGCAAACTTCATTATCGGGCGTCGATATTATGGGCGAGGGCTTTGCCGGTAATTTTCCGGAGACCAAGGTCGGATTCGCCAGGGTGGGGGCGAACCTTTATGTGCCCTTTACTCCTGTAATAGGTGCCAGCGCCGGATTCGGTAGCGTAATAGACGGTAGAAACATCGGGTTGACCACGTATTACACCGGAGGGATTACCCTAAATTTGTAGAAAGTAAAAATTCCTAAAAAGCCCCATCAATTTTTTGTTGGGGCTTTTGTATATTAAGTTTATTAATGTACATTTGCACCCCGTTTTCGGGATAGAATCATCTAATTAAAAAGTAACCACAGTGGATACATTAAGTTATAAGACCGTTTCGGCCAACAAAAAAACTGTTGACAAAAAATGGCTGCTAGTCGATGCAGAAGGAGAGGCTTTGGGCCGAATGGCTTCTAAGGTGGCCAAAATGCTAAGGGGAAAGCACAAGCCGAATTTCACGCCCCACGTCGATTGTGGTGACAACGTAATCGTAATCAATTCGGAGAAGGTAACCCTGTCCGGTAACAAGTGGGACGATAAGGTGTACCAAAGATATACCGGTTATCCCGGAGGGCAACGGTCAAAAACGGCCCGCGAGGTTTTGGCCAAGCATCCTGAACGTATCGTTGAAAAGGCGATCAAAGGAATGCTTCCCAAGAACAAATTGGGCGCCGAGCTGTTCAGAAATTTAAAAGTAGTTGTAGGTACAGAGCACAACCACGAAGCTCAGAAGCCCACGGTTGTTAACTTAAAAGAATTCAAATAAATGGAGACCATTCACAAAATCGGAAGAAGAAAAACGGCGGTCGCCCGTGTCTACGTTTCAGACGGTAGCGGTACTATTACCGTAAACCAACGAGACCTTAACGATTATTTTTCTACGGCTACTTTACAATATAAAGTGAAGCAGCCTTTCACATTGACCGGAAGCGAAGAAGCTTACGATGTAAAAGTAAACGTCTATGGCGGTGGCATAACAGGCCAGGCCGAAGCTATCCGATTGGCCCTTTCTAGGGTAATGTGTGAGGTGGATGTGGAAAATAGGTCGATTCTTAAGCCCGAAGGTTTATTGACCCGTGACCCAAGAATGGTGGAACGTAAGAAATTCGGTCAGAAGAAGGCCCGTAAGAAATTCCAGTTCTCCAAGCGTTAATATCGAAAGTATCGGTGTCCATCTCAATTTTTTGGGATGGATGCCCTATTTATAAGTACCCAGTATAAACCCAGTTCCTTGAAAGTCCGTCTACTGCTTGGTATTCGGATAAATTAAAAGTCATCTTGTTAAAAGGATGGTTTTTCGGTAGTATTCGGCCCAGTCGTCGATGCACCGTTAGTTTAGCATCTAAATGCCAGAGGCTTTCCGGTTTTTGTCGGAATACCACTCGGGCATTGCCTATTCAAAAGAACGTAAACTAAAGTAAACATGGCGAAAGTCGAAGTAAAACAATTATTGGAAGCAGGTGTGCATTTTGGGCACCTCACACGAAAGTGGAATCCGAACATGGCTCCTTATATCTACATGGAGCGTAACGGCATTCACGTTATCAATCTCTACAAGACGGTTGCAAAAATGGACGAGGCCAATGAAGCCCTGAAAAAAATTGCTGCATCCGGACGAAAAATTCTTTTCGTCGCAACAAAGAAACAAGCCAAAGATATCGTAGCCGAATTGGTGGCGAATGTGAACATGCCCTACATCACGGAAAGATGGCCCGGTGGTATGTTGACCAACTTCGTGACCATCCGTAAGGCAGTCAAGAAAATGGCCTACATCGATCGTATGAAAAAGGACGGTACGTTCAACACGCTATCCAAAAAAGAGCGTTTGCAGGTAGATCGTCTCCGTGCAAAATTGGAAAAAAACTTAGGTTCGATTTCTGAAATGAGCCGTTTACCGGGTGCACTGTTTATCGTTGATACAATGCGGGAGCACATTGCGGTCAAAGAGGCCCAAAAATTGAACATTCCTATTTTCGCTATGGTCGATACCAACTGCGACCCAAGGGATGTTGATTATCTGATTCCTTCCAACGATGATGCTTCCCGATCTATTAAGATTATTATGACGCAGGTCTGTGATGCTGTAGCGGAAGGCCTTTCGGAAAGAAAGTCCGAAAAGCAGTCGGATAATGAAGGTGGTGATACAGAGAACGCCGCTCCGAAAAAGAAGAAGCGTATCGCAGAAAAGGCACCGGATATAGCGCCGAAAGCCAAAAAGGCCAAACCTCAGGGTGAGGACGATACCACTGAAATGGACGCAGCCCCGGTAGTGACCGAAGGTACGAAAACGCCAAAGCCGACGCCTGAAACGGCAGAGACGAAAGCACCTCCCGTGGTCGGTAAAACACCGAAACCCGAAGTAGATGTGGAAGCTACTAAAGAGGCGGTAGCTGAAGAAAAGGATTCATCGAAAAAAGAGACTCCTAAAAAAGAAAAGAGCGGGAAAGCGGATGACCTTACCAAAATCGAAGGTGTAGGTCCCAAAGCCGCCGAAGCCATGGTCGCCGCCGGAATCGATTCGTATGCGAGCGTAGCGAAGGCAGATGCCGATAAAATCAAAGAGATCTTGACGGAATCTAGCTCACGTATGGCACATTTAGATCCGACTTCATGGCCCAAGCAGGCAAAATTGGCCGCTGACGGTAAGTGGAACGAGCTTCAGGAATGGCAAGACAACACTAAGGGCGGCGTGGAGTAAATACCGAACGCTTCCTCTGGTGGAGCAATTTTCAATGAAATGTGCTCGACACTGTTTTCATTTGGTATGATATTTTGTTTTGACAGACCATCCATTTGATAATAATCGATAATACAAAAATGAAAACTGTTGAGCGATTAGTTATTAATTAAGATTCCCGCAGAGATTTATACCGTGCCTTTTGAGAACTAGGCAACATTTATACTAGCGTGGAACATAATAAAGCATATAATTATGGCAAAGATTACAGCCGCAGAAGTAAATAAATTAAGAAAGACGACCGGTGCAGGTATGATGGACTGCAAGAAAGCCTTGGTAGAGGCAGATGGCGATTTCGAGAAAGCAATCGAAGTCCTTCGTAAAAAAGGGCAGAAAGTAGCTGCAAAAAGAGCTGACCGGGATTCTTCGGAAGGGGCCGCTATCGCAAAGGTGAATTCAGACGACACTAAGGGTGTCATCATTTCCTTGAACTGTGAGACCGATTTTGTTGCTAAAAATGATGATTTCATTACCTTGGCGAACGAACTGGCCGATTTGGCCATGGGCTTTGAAAGTAAGGATGCTTTTCTTGCCGCTGATTTTAAGGGAATGACGGTTCACGATAAGTTGATCGAGCAAACTGGCGTTATCGGTGAGAAAATCGAGATCGGTGGTTTCGAGAGATTGAGTGCCGCCTTCGTAGGTAGTTACATTCATGCGGGTAATAAAATCGCCACCTTGGTCGGACTGTCCGCAGCGGCCAATGGTGCCGATACGGTCGCTAAAGATGTGGCCATGCAAGCGGCGGCTATGAACCCGGTTGCCCTCAACGAAGAAGGTGTTGACCAATCGGTTATCGACAAAGAAATCGAGATTGCTAAAGACCAACTACGTCAAGAAGGCAAGCCCGAAGAAATGCTGGACAAAATCGCAAAAGGTAAATTAAAAAGGTTTTTCAAAGATAACACTTTGGTCAACCAAGATTTCATTAAAGACAGCAAGCAAAGCGTTGCCCAATATGTAAAATCCGTTGATTCTAATCTAGAAGTAACCGGATTCAAAAGGGTTGCTTTGGGCTAATTTATCGGTAGACAGAATTTTTATAAAAACCATCTTGCTAAAAAGTAAGGTGGTTTTTTTGTTTTACTTTTACGCTTTCGGAAGGATATTTGCACCGGGCAAAGTCCAAATACAAACTCACAAATGAAGAACCTAGTACTATTTATCGCATTATTGTTCTGTTTTCAACTATCCGCACAGCGTAAACCCAAAATTAAGGGAAGTCGCATTGTCGCCGATGTGCAGGAAAATCTACCGCCCTTTAATACCATCGAATTAAAAGATGATCTGGAAATCAGGCTCCGAAAGTCGCCCCAAGAGGGATACGCCATTACGGCCGATGACAACCTGATCGATGTACTTAAATTCAAAGTCGAAGATAGCGTACTGACCATAAGCTCTTTTTACAAAATCACCAGTAAAAAGAAATTGAACATTACGGTCAACTATAGCAATATAAACACCATTCGTGTACACGACGGCGATATACGTATGGACGGCGCTATCATTACCGACGACCTTGATGTACATATGTTCGAGTCCGCCAAGATGCAACTCAATGCCGAAGCCGCCTTTATGGCGATACAAATGGAAGGCAACAGCTCTGGCGATTTTACCTTGAAAGGCGATGAAATTAATTTTGTATTAAA
>JBATUY010000475.1:0-4741 GCA_049671465.1 Pricia sp.
TCGCAATCTTTGGCCGTGATTCGTGAACTCGGACTCAACCAAGACATCGTCAACGTAAACGGAGGTGCTATCGCTTTGGGCCATCCTTTGGGTTGTACCGGCGCAAAATTATCCGTGCAGCTTTTCGATGAAATGCGGAAGCGTAAGCTGCAAGGAAAATATGGTCTGGTGACCATGTGCGTCGGAACGGGGCAGGGTGCCGCTGGAATCTATGAATTCCTGAATTAGAACACAGCTAAAAGACCGTGGCCTATCTGTTTGATATCGATATCATTTGATTCGGTATCCGGTATATAGTTTCAGCAGATTTGAATATAACATCCATAAATTGACAACACGTCAAGCTCTAGCTTTCGGCTATCTCGACCTAAAACCTAAAAAAATGAGTACACAAACAATGCAAAAGGACGACTTGCTGCGCGGCGGCCAATTTTTAGTGAAAGAAACCCATTGCGAAGATGTCTTCACCCTAGAAGACCTCAACGAAGAGCAGCGTATGATGCGCGACAGTACCAACGAGTTCTCCGATAGGGAACTATGGGCGCACTGGGAGCGGTTTGAACAGAAAGATTATGCCTATACCGAAGAATGCATGCGGAAAGCCGGCGAACTCGGGTTATTGAGTGTTGCGGTACCGGAAGCCTACGGTGGCATGGGCATGGGCTTTGTATCCACCATGTTGGTCTGCGATTATATCTCCGGAGCCACAGGTTCATTCAGTACCGCCTTTGGGGCACATACGGGAATAGGCACCATGCCGATTACCTTATACGGCACCGAAGCGCAAAAACAAAAATATGTGCCCAAATTGGCATCCGGGGAATGGTTCGGTGCCTACTGCTTGACAGAGCCGGGTGCAGGATCGGACGCCAACTCCGGAAAGACCAAAGCCGTGCTATCCGAAGATGGAAAACACTACTCCATTACGGGACAAAAGATGTGGATTTCCAATGCCGGTTTTTGCAACCTGTTCATCGTTTTCGCCCGTATCGGCGATGACAAGAACATTACGGGCTTCATTGTAGAGAACGATCCCGAAAACGGAATTTCAATGAACGAAGAGGAAAAGAAACTGGGTATTCACTCCTCCTCTACCCGACAGGTCTTCTTTAACGATACCAAGGTTCCAATCGAGAATATGCTTTCTGAACGAGGTAATGGATTTAAGATTGCGATGAACGCTTTGAACGTGGGGCGTATAAAATTGGCCGCCGCTTGTTTGGAAGCGCAGCGTAAAGTGGTCGACGAGGCCGCCAAGTATGCGAACGAACGCATCCAATTTAAAACGCCTATCGCGAATTTCGGTGCCATCAAAGCGAAATTGGCGACTATGGCGATGAATGCCTATGCCGGAGAGTCCGCCAGTTACCGCGCCGCTAAAAATATTGAGGATCGTATCGCCATCCGGGAATCTGAAGGCAATACGCACCAAGAAGCAGAATTAAAAGGTGTTGAGGAATACGCCATCGAATGTTCCATTCTAAAGGTAGCCGTTTCCGAAGATGCGCAGAGAACTACCGATGAGGGTATTCAAGTCTTGGGAGGTATGGGCTTTAGTGCCGATGCCCCGATGGAGAAGGCGTGGCGTGATGCACGTATTGCCCGTATCTATGAAGGTACCAACGAAATCAATCGCATGTTGGCCGTGGGTATGCTCGTCAGAAAAGCTATGAAAGGCCACGTTGACCTTTTAGGACCTGCGACTGCGGTGGGTGAAGAATTGATGGGAATTCCTTCGTTCGACGCTCCCGATTATTCCGAACTTTTCGCCGAAGAGAAAGATGTGTTGGCGCGCCTTAAAAAAGTATTTTTGATGGTTGCCGGAAGCGCCGTTCAGAAATTCGGAGCCGAACTGGAGCAACACCAGCAGTTGATGCTTGCCGCTTCCGATATTCTTATCGAGGTCTACATGGCGGAAAGTACCCTGCTCAGAACGGAGAAAAACGTGAAGCGCTACGGCGAGGAAGCCCAAGCGACCCAGATTGCTATGTCTAAACTGTATCTGTACGAAGCCACCGAAATCATAATCCAAAAAGGGAAGGAAGCCATTATCTCCTTTGCCGAAGGCGACGAGCAGCGTATGATGCTGATGGGACTGAAACGTTTTACAAAATATGCGAACAATCCGAACGTAATTGCTTTGCGTACGCAAATCGCGGATCGGATATCGGCCGATAACGGGTATACTTTTGACGCATAATCGATAAGACTAACTCAAATTGCCGCTTCCGTTAACCTGGGAAGATATGAACCGCTCCTGCGAAGGAGCGGTTTTTTTAGTTTCGGTCGCTACCCATATATTCCAAAATCTTCTCCTCACTGTGCTTTTTGGAGAAGTTGATGGCACATTCGATCAGCGCCAGATGCGAATAGGCCTGAGGGAAGTTTCCAAGCAATCTTTTCGTTTTAAAATCAAGATCTTCACTAAAAAGACCTAAGTGGTTGCTATATCCCAAAAGTTTTTCGAACTGTGCCTCCGCTTCCTCTGACTCCCCGATTTTAAATAGGCTATTAATATACCAAAACGTGCAGACGGTAAACGAAGATGACGGCAAGCCGAAATCATCCTCATTTTTATAACGGTACAAAAGGCCGTCGTTGCTCAATTCTTTTCCGATGGCCTTTACGGTACTTATATACCGTTCGTCTTTGGCGTCGACACATCCGTACGATTCCATCAAAAGTACCGATGCATCCAAATGTTTGGTGCCGTAAGATTGGGTATAGGCCCCGACCTCTTCGTTCCAGGCTTTTTCGTAAATATCGTTCCATATTTTTTCCCGTAAGGGCTTCCACATCTCTATTTTATGGCTTTTGTTCATCATACCGGCCACTTTTATGGCGCGGTCGACGGCCGTCCAGCAAAGCACTTTCGAAAAGGTGAAATGCCGATCCTCGGAACGGAATTCCCATATGCCCTTATCCGCATCCTCCCAGTGTTTTTCAACAATCCAGACGATGCCTTTGGTGATGCTCCAGATTTCCTCGCCGTTCTCTACATCCGTGCTAAAACGCTTTAATTGTTCATAAATAACATCCATAAGAATGCCATAAATGTCGTGTTGGGTCTGCTCATAGGCGGCATTGCCGATACGAACGGGTTTAGAACCCTTGTAGCCGCTCAGATGCGCCAGTGTTTCCTCGGTAAGTTTTTTCTCTTTATTGATGCCATACATGATCTGCAGTTTCTCATCTTTATCGGGCATCAGGTCGATGATAAATTGCAGATAGCGTCTAGCGATATTTTTATGGCCCAGCTCGGAAACGACTTTTACGACCATCGAGGCATCGCGAATCCAGCAGAACCGATAGTCCCAATTGCGCACTTCCCCGATGGTCTCGGGCAATGAGGTAGTAGCGGCCGCCAGCACGGCACCGGTCTTATCGTAGCTCAAAAGTTTGAGGGTTATGGCACTCCGATGAATTTCTTCGTTGTACTTGGTATACGTGGGCGTATTATTGCTCCAATTCAGCCAATATACTTTCGTACGCTCAAGTTCGAGATACATCTTTTTAGTATTGGGCAGTAAAATCTTTTCGTTGTAGCCCATCAAAAGGTATCCATCTTCGGCCAGATCGATTTCACGGCCCTCGACTACGGCGTTTTTATTGAACGAAGTATACAAAAAAACGGTATCGAACTTCTCGGCGTGGGTCAGACTGGCGACAAAATTACGCTTTACATACGTCTTTGTTTCGCCAACGGCGTACTCCAGTTTCGGATTGTAGAGCACCCGAAATTTGGGTTTCCCCTTGATATACCGAATATAGCGAACCAGCTCGGGCGGAGCGTGGTACGAACCGTCCTCGTTGTGATAGCGGGGCATAAAATCCCGGATTTCAAAAATATCGGCCCCGTTTGAAAATTTGGTAATCAATACCGCCGATTGATCTTTGTAACGCTGAGTGATGGTATAGGATTCATCTACCAAAATTTCGAAACTCCCTCCGATATCATTGTCCAATAGCTTGGCAAAGACCGATGCGGAATCGAATTCCGGCAAACAACACCAGTCGATACTTCCTGTTTTTGATATTAATGCGGCACTTCTGCAATTCCCTATAATCCCGTAATCTAAATTATCCATTCAATAAAATTCTTGATTCATCTGGGCAATTGATTGCATTTGCCCTTGGTTTTGTCGAAATTTAGAGAAATTATGGGGATTTAAAAGCAAAAAAACGCAAATAATACATCCATTTTCAATTGTAATCTAGAAATCGCAAACCATCATGGGCAAAACTATCATAATCTCAAACCGGCTACCTGTTCAACTACAAATCGATAAAGGTGAAATCACCGCGATACCCAGTGTCGGCGGTCTGGCCACAGGCATGAAATCGGTACACTCAGGCGGCGATAGTCTTTGGATAGGGTGGAGCGGACTGACCGACGAGGAAATCCCCGAGGAGCTCGCACCAAAAATCGATACCGCGCTCGCCGAACACGGATCTTCAAAGGTAAACTTGACCGAAGCCGAAATTGACGGATACTATTATGGCTTTAGCAACCGCACCGTTTGGCCTCTTTTTCACTATTTTTTGGAATATTCGGAGTTCGAGAGCACGTATTGGGAAGCCTACAAAACCGTCAATCAAAAATTCGCCGATGCCATTCTTGAAAAGGCCGATGACAATGATACCATTTGGGTTCATGACTATCAGTTGATGCTCGTACCGCAAATGATCCGTGAGAAACGGCCCGAGGTATCCATCGGATTCTTTCTACACATCCCGTTTC
>JBATUY010000476.1:0-8901 GCA_049671465.1 Pricia sp.
GTATATAGAAGGGAATGGAAATTTTGCCCCCATCGCTTAGCAATAATATAAATGGGGTTGTAAATGTTACCTGTAAACAATGTTTCTTTTCCATAATTCGTGAACTCCGTCAATTCGATCTCATGTATGTATCCTACGGCCATAGAAGCATTTAACCTTTCCGAGACGAGAAAAGAGTACTGACCGGCAAATTTCAAACTGTTCATCTTGCTTGAGGGAGCATTTCCGTTGATTCCTCCCGGAAAAATTGAAAACGGTAACTCTACCTCTAATCCCAATCTGTCAATAGGCGCCCACTCATACTCTATGAGCGCCTCATATTCATCATACCTGTTTCTGTCAGTAATGCCGAATCCAAGGTTCCATTCCTTTTCCCCCTTCCTTGCGCCCAAATCCCTGATTAAATCAATATAAAGGGGTTCTGCATGTAGCACCTTTACCGGTTCCTTTGTTTCAATTTCTTCGATATAAATACTGTCGTTGACCTGTTTTTAGGGTGTTTGGGTATAAGATGAATTGATCGCTGCCAATAGCATTATTACACTGGTAAGTCGCATATATGATGGTTCGATTTCGAGAAATAAAAATTAAAAGGAACTATGGTCTACTCATTAAACAGAAACATGGGAAGGCGGTAAACTTGTTTGACGATTTTCGATTGATGTGGTCATCTAAGCCCGTATATCATCAATTTTCTAGAATTACCTTCCATCGACGATAAAAGTCATCGTATTCCGATTCATTTCAACGAAAAAGTCCTTTTGATTATAGAAAACACGCTGTTTTCATCTTTCTCGAAATCTCGTTCTGGGGTCTCTTCTTCTTCGATCCGAACCATGTGAACGTTTGGGACGTTCTTTTCAATAAGCGCGATAGGATTGAAGGTGGAACGCGAGGAAAAATCCAAGAGTCCTTTCTTGGGAATCACCGCAGTTTGAATTTGATGTTGATTTCGAAACGAATTAAAGGCACTCGAGTTCAGTCCGGTAAAAACCTCTATTTTTATGGAGTTGATATTTTTGTAGTACCCATCTACAAGTCGACTCCTTGCATCGTAAAACTCCTGATCGGCTAGCTCCGCAATAACTTTTCCTGGGGAATACCAATAAAGATCAGAACTCCATACAGGAAGATTATAGGGATACATGAACATTAGGTCTAAAATCTTGTCCGGATAAATTTCAAAAGCCTTTTCGGCTAATTTCATGGATTGGGGACGTAGGTCCGTAGGAATTAAAATCTTTCTCATAATTTGCCTTTTTATGTTGGCAACAAGATTAGTATGCCCACATTAAAAGCAAATAAGAAAAGGATTAAATACCGATTAAAATTCTAATGAACAATTTTATAGCCCGAGGAGATATTTGGCAATTTAACTTCAACAAGAGTGCCTTGTCCTAATTTTGAGTGAATTTTCATTTCACCGCCGTGCAGGCGAATTATTTTGTTTGCCAATGACAAACCAAAACCAAATCCTTTAAACTTTCTGGCGTTTGAGCCTCGGTAAAATGGCTCAAAAACATTCTCTATATCATTTTCAGATATCCCAATTCCAAAATCTTTGATTGAAATCAGGATAGTTCCTGCCACGGTTCTGACATCGAGGTCGACACTTTCGTTTTTAGAATACTTTAACGCATTATCCAATATATTGGTTAGAGCTATTTTGATTAGCTCGTGGCTCCCTTTGAAAATTAATTCATCCGAGTTATCGGGTAGGAACCTGAAGCTGTAATTAATTCTATCTAACGCGTCTACCTCATATTCCGACCTTAAATCTAATAATAGTTCGTCGGCCCTGATGGTTACGATTTCAAGACCTGCGGAATCTTGGTCTGCGTAGGCCAATCTAAATAGAGAGTTGAGAAGGTCATTCAATCGATTGGCCTCTGTTTCTATGGCTTGAAGTGCTAGTATATACTCTTTCTCGGTTCTCGCATTGGTAAGGGCGACTTCAGTTTGTCCAATAATAGCCGTTAAAGGGTTCTTCAGTTCATGAGAGGCATTTTGAACAAAACTGCTCTTCGTTTCAAAAGAGGTTTCCAACCGGTCTAGCATATTGTTAAAAGTATTGGTCAAATCGGCCAGTTCACCTTTCCCATGCGATTTTTCCAATCTTAAGTTAAGATTTTCGGCCCTTATGACATTTACTTTCTTATTAATTTCCGAAATAGGACTAAGTGCCTGTTTTGCAAAATACCGCCCCAAAATGGCGATGAATATCATGCTTACCAGAAAAGCGACAACGAGAATATTTCTTAGATTTTTCAATTTACCCGTTCCGTAAAGGTCACGTGCAGATAACAAAATCATGAAATCTCCTTGGTTATCCTCATACAGCAAGCCTATCGAAAAAACATCATCTATTTTTAGTTCTGCATAGTTGTTTCTGAATATCCTTTTAACGAATGCTTCCGGTAAACTATCCCGAAGATTACTTGGAACTGTTTTATTCTTGGTATCAACCAAGTGTAAAGCCTCCTTTTCGTCAGGTAAGGTCTGTAAATGGCGAAGTCTTATTGATTCGTAGATTTCACTGGTTACTTCGTCTTTTTCAAGATACGCCTGAGCGGCAATGGTGGCTCTTTGTTTGAGCCGCAAATAAAACTCACTTTCCGTATATTCTTTGTAAAAGAAATAAATCAGTACAAAAATCACGATTTGGAAAAGTCCTGTCAAGAGGATGAAGATGGCCGTGATTTTAGCTCTAAGCGACATTACCGATAAATTATTCAATCCCTAATTACATAACCCATACCAATCACTGTATGTATTAGTTTAAAATCATGTCCCTTGTCGATTTTATTGCGTAGATAATTCACATAGACATCGACCACATTGGTGCCTAAATTAAACTGGATGTCCCAAACACTTTCTAGTATGTCTATTCGGGTAAGCACCCTGTTTTTGTTTCTCAACAAAAATTCCAATAAACGAAATTCTGTTGAGGTGAGTTTTATTTCAACTCCAGCTCGCTTTACCAACATACTATCTTGGTCCAGTTCCAAATCTTTGACAATATATTTATGACCGGTTTTTATAACATTTCCCTTTCTTCTGGTAAGAGCGCGTATTCTGGCCAAAAGCTCGTTAAATTTAAAAGGCTTTACTAAGTAATCATCTGCTCCGGAATCCAATCCCTGAACGACATTTTCCGTAGCGCCTAATGCTGTTAACATAATTATTGGCAAATCATGATGCCCGATTTCCCTAATTTTTTTGGCAATGACCCTCCCGTCCATACCGGGTAGTATGATGTCAAGTATGACCAAATCAATTTTTCTCTGTTTCAACAGATCAAAAGCCTGTCTACCCTCATAGGCCACACAAACTTTGTAGCCTGCTTCCATCAAACCTTGTTTAATGAATTGGGCGACATTATGCTCATCTTCTACGAGAAGAATTCTTTTTGACATTGCGAAAACAATAGAAATAAAATTCAGTTGTCGTAAAGATATATAAGGAAGGCAAATAACTTGTCATCAATCTGTCCGATGAAGTGGTAACCAAACCTCATACTTTAGTACGAACCGGGATTTCTAGGACCAACTATTCAGGTAAGAAGTGTCTCTATCGTGGGTTGGGCTTAGATAGACTCTTGATTTATCTGCAGGTAAAGGTTTTCGGCAATTTGATGGGAGATATGAATTTGTCTATCCCTTATTACAATATGTAACGAATTGTCGAAATCTTCCCTATCCAAAATCTTGATTTTATCACCCAGGGATATATGATTTTTATCCAAAAAATTCAAGAAAGCTTCCGAAGAATCCCTGACTGCGACACACACGCCAACGGTATCTACGGAAACCTCGCTCAAAAGCATTCGCGCCACTTTTTTGAAATTCCCTTCCTTTGAAGGTATCGGATCGCCATGAGGGTCGAACGAGGGGAAGCCAAGATACTTGTCCAATTGGTCCGTCAGCTTCTCGCTCTTTATATGCTCCAACTGCTCAGCCACCTCGTGCACCTCGTCCCAGGCGAAATCTAGTTTCTCCACAAGAAACACTTCCCACAATCGATGTTTTCGGATGATGTTCAGAGCCGTCGTCCGACCCAGGTCAGTCAGTGAAGCCCCTTTATACTTTCGGTAGTTGACCAGCTTTTTGTCCGACAATTTCTTGAGCATATCGGTCACGGACGAAGGTTTTGTGCGCATCTGCTCGGCGACGGCATTGGTCGAAACACTGCCGTGCTCTTCCTTTCCTAAATGGTAAAGCGCCTTGATATAGTCTTCTTCGGATAAAGTCACGACAAATTAGGGGTTTGTTAAGCCTTACTTCCTGAAAATCCGGAAACTCGAATTTTGAAAGATAGCAAAATGAACTCGTTTCTGCTAAGTTACATTTTTATATCTTAAATAAAATATTTAGATTTGTCTAAACTTATTTTTAAGTTCATTAAATTTAATTATTAGATGTTTAAAACATTTGTTGCCGCCCTGATATGTTCCTGTTACTGTACCTTCCTATGTGGCCAGAACGGAAAACTATCGGGGAAGATTGCCGACGGTTCGGTGCCGGTTCCTTTTGCCAACATGGTCCTAAAAGGGACTACGTTGGGTACCTCTAGCGACGAGAATGGGAGTTTTACGTTATCCAACATTCCGACGGGAAATTATTCCCTACAGGTGTCGGCTATGGGCTATCGGTCGCATTCCCAGAAGATAAGGGTCACGTCCACAGAAAACCAATTCCTTTCCATAGAACTCCAGCCTTCCCTTGAGCAGCTGGAAGAAACTGTGGTCACCGGTACCCTTAAGTCAGTGAGCCGTTCCGAAAGTCCCGTTCCCGTCGAGGTGTACAGTCCGACTTTCCTGAAAAAGAATCCTACCGCCAATATTTTCGAGGCGCTGCAGAACGTCAATGGGGTGCGCCCACAAATCAATTGCAACGTTTGTAATACGGGCGATATCCATATCAACGGACTTGAAGGGCCCTACACTCTGGTATTGATCGATGGCATGCCCATTGTCAGTGGCCTGGGAACCGTCTATGGCCTGTCGGGCATTCCCAATTCGCTTATCGAGCAAATCGAGATCGTCAAGGGGCCGGCCTCCAGTCTTTATGGTAGCGAGGCGGTAGGCGGACTCATCAATATCATCACCAAAAATACCCTGGAAGCCCCGGATTTTGTGGCGGACTCCTTCGTTACGGGCTGGGGCGAGTACAACCTTGATCTGGGCGCTAAAATCGATCTTGGACAAAAAACGGATGTACTGCTGGGCGTCAATTATTTCAATTACGACCAGGTCGTCGACAATAATGGGGACAATTTCACCGACCTGACGCTTCAAAATCGTATTTCGGTATTCCAGAAATGGAATTTCCAAAGGGACAAAAGCCGGATTTTTTCCTTGGCCGGACGCTTTTTCTATGAAGACAGATGGGGCGGCGAGCTACAGTGGACCCCCGAATTCCGGGGAGGGGACGAAGTATATGGGGAGAGCATCTACACCCGCCGATGGGAAGTCTTGGGCAAATACCAATTACCGATCGATGAAAAAGTGTTGTTCTCGTTTTCCTACAACGATCATAACCAGAATTCCGTCTACGGCGATGTGCCCTATTCGGCCGATCAGCGTATCGGTTTCGGGCAGCTGACCTGGGACAAATCCCTCGGTCGTCACGACCTGCTTTTCGGAAGTGCCATCCGCTACAACTATTATGACGACGACACCCCCGCTACGACCGAGGTCGATGAGGTGGTCATTCCCAGCCTGTTCGTACAGGATGAGATTGCCTTGGCGAAGCGGCATTCGCTTTTGCTAGGTATGCGATACGATTATGATCCACGGCACGGCAACATTTACACCCCGAGGACGGCCTACCGCTGGAAAGTCGGCGACAACGACATCGTCCGCCTCAACGCGGGCACCGGCTTTCGGGTCGTCAACCTTTTTACCGAGGAACACGCCGCGCTAACCGGCGCCCGCGACGTGGTGGTCACCGAAGAACTCGACCCAGAACGCTCCTACAACCTCAACCTGAACTACCTAAAGAAAATCTATGGGGACAACGGAACATTTGTCAGTCTCGATGCCTCCATTTTTTATACCCAATTTACCAATGCAATATTACCGGACTACGATACCGATCCCAACCAGATCATCTATGACAACCTGAACGGGAAGTCCGTCTCTCAAGGGGTCAGTGCTAATGTGGATATGGTCTTTCCGGGCGGATTGAAGGTGCTGGTGGGGGCCACTTTTCAAGATGTACGTCAGACGGAAAACGGCACGAGCCGGCGTCAGATCTTGACCGAGAGCTACACGGGTACTTGGAATCTCAGCTATGATTTTAGAAGCTGGGACCTTTTAATCGACTACACGGGCAATCTGTACGGACCGATGCGGCTTCCCATTTTGGGCGAGACCGATCCGAGAAGGGAGTTCTCCCCCACCTGGAGCATCCAGAACATTCAGTTTACCTATGACGGGCTAGCGAATTTCGAATTTTATGGAGGCATCAAAAACCTACTCAATTGGACGCCCAACCGGGGCAACCCCTTTATCATCGCCCGCGCCAACGATCCCTTCGACAAGAACGTGACCTTCGACAATAACGGCGATGTGGTGGCAACGGCCGACAACCCCAATGCGCTCACCTTCGACCCATCGTATGTATACGGACCAAATCAAGGCATTCGAGGGTTTTTCGGGCTGCGGTATCGGTTGGATTGAGGTCAAGCTGTTCTAGCGGGTATTGTTGATCGGTCCGGAATCATTGATGACGGCCACGACAAATACTCCAGGTCAGATTTTAATTCGTACTTTTAATCCGATGCGAACATACGACTATATCATCATCGGAGCGGGTGCATCGGGCCTAATGCTAGCCGATGCACTCGGAAGGGACACCTTTTTTTCGGACAAGTCTATCTTGCTGCTTGACAAGGATACCAAAGACACCGACAATCGCACCTGGTGCTTTTGGGAAAAGGGTACAGGAGAGTTCGATGCCATCGTATCAAAAAAATGGAAACACGTCTACTTTGGTGGGCAAAAATTTTCTGGGCAGTATGAGATAACGCCCTATACCTACAAGAGAGTGCGGGGCATCGATTTTTATAGGACCTACTTAAAGCGTTTGGAAAAGTATCCAAACATAACCTTCCGTCAGGAGAGTGTCATCGAGGTAGAAGACTACGGAAACCGTGTATTGGTTTCAACCGATGTAAACGAGTATTATGTTAGCAAGGTCTTCAATAGCTTGTTTGATTATAATATGACCACCCATCAGGACAAGTATCCCGTTTTGCAGCAGCATTTCTTAGGATGGACCGTAAAAACGAAATCCCCGGTCTTCGAGGTCGAGCAGGCTACTTATATGGATTTTTCCATTCCTCAAAAAGGCAACACCCGGTTCATGTACGTACTACCCTTCTCTGAAACCGAAGCATTGGTCGAATATACCTTGTTCTCCAAAGAATTACTGGCTAAAGAAGATTATGAGATCGCTATTCGCCAGTATATGCAAAACGACCTACGCTGTGATGATTTTGAAATCGTGGATACAGAAAAAGGAAGCATACCGATGACCTGCTATGATTTCAGCGAGCATCACACCGAGAATATGCGTTACATCGGTACCGCCGGCGGTTGGGCCAAACCCAGCACAGGGTATACGTTTATGAGTAGCTCAAAAAAAGTACCCGTGCTTGTGGACTATCTAAAAACCGGCAAACCTTTGGACCAATTGAGCTTTAAAAATAAATTCTGGTACTACGACCTACTATTTTTAGATGTACTGGCCAAGGAAAATGAAAATGGACATAAAATTTTCGAGGCCCTTTTCAAAAATCGCGACCCTCAATTGATTTTTGAATTTTTGGATGAGCAAACCTCGGTCTGGGACGATCTACAGTTCATATTAGGATGCCCTAAAGGGCCTTTTCTCAAGGCTTTGGTAGGGCGGATTTTTTGAAAGCCATTCATTTCGCTCGGCCCCTAAGTACTTCCGGATAAAACATTGGAGCAGTGAAAAACCTTTACACCTTTCGCTCCATTAACTGCTTCCCAAAACCTCGTAATACATCCTTTTTATCCTTGGAAATATCCAGCTCCTCCAAAACGGCGAACGCCTTGTCGGTATACTCCGCAATCGTAGTTTGCGTAAATTCCGCCGCCCCGCTATCCGAAAATATCCCTTTAATGGTTTCGACTTTGGCCAATGGGTCTTTGGGCTGAATCGAATACATATCTAACAGTTCTTTCTTTTGTAAGGTAGTTCCCTGCTCGAGAACATTTAGGTAAAGGATTGTCTTTTTGTTTTCGATAATATCACCGCCGACTTGTTTTCCAAAGGTCTTTGGATCACCGAAGGCATCAAGGTAATCGTCTTGCAATTGAAAGGCGATTCCGAGGTTCAATCCGAACTCGTAAATCTTGTTTTGGGATGCCTCATGAGCTTCGGCGATAATGCTTCCCATCTTCAGGGCCGCCGCTACCAGAACCGCGGTCTTATATTTGATCATCTTCAGATATTCCGGCAGGGTCACATCGTCTCGGTTCTCAAAATCGATATCATATTGTTGTCCCTCGCAGACCTGTAATGCCGTGGTACTGAACAATTGGGCCAAGCGACGGAACTGATCGGCACGATAGTTCTCGAAAAGTTGGTAGGCGGTAATCAGCATGGCATCTCCCGAGAGAATACCTGTATTCAAATCCCACTTCTCATGTACCGTAGGGGCTCCGCGCCGTAAGGGAGCCGCATCCATAATATCATCGTGTACCAAAGAAAAATTATGGAAAACCTCAATGGCGAGGGCGGCGTGCAAGGCTATTCTGTAGTCCGTATCAAAAATTTCGGTGGCCATAAGGGTGAGTACCGGCCTTAAGCGCTTACCGCCAAGGTTTAAGATATAGCTGATGGGTTCGTAAAGATTTTGGGGTTCCTT
>JBATUY010000477.1:0-1715 GCA_049671465.1 Pricia sp.
TTTCTGTAGGTGCCAATATCGGAATGATTTTTATGATGGCCGTCGAGCAGGAATACGATGAATTGAATATGGCCATAAAAATGTTTCAGGATACGATGATGCGAATGCGCTATTCGAGCATCCCCACGGTTTCCGCCCCTCATAATATGACCTTGGGCGGTGGTTGTGAACTTTCACTTCATGCCGACAAAGTGGTCGCTGCTGCCGAAACCTATATCGGCCTGGTAGAATTCGGCGTCGGTGTGATTCCCGGTGGCGGCGGTTCAAAAGAAATGGCGGTACGTGCGCAGGACACCTTTAGAAAAGGTGATGTCGAACTTAACATCCTGCAAGAATATTTCTTGACCATCGGTATGGCCAAAGTATCCACCTCGGCCTACGAAGCTTATGATCTTGGATTTTTGCAAGAAGGTAAAGATATTGTGGTCGTCAATACCGACCGACAGATCGCTACGGCCAAGGCACATGCTAAATTGATGGCGGAATCAGGCTACACCCAACCCGTAAAGCGAACCGATATCAAGGTATTGGGCAAACAGGCCTTGGGCATGTTCTTGGTAGGCACCGATTCCATGGAAGCCAGTAACTATATCAGCGAGCACGACCGTAAAATTGCCGATAAACTGGCCTATGTCATGGCCGGCGGAGACCTCTCCGAACCTACACAGGTTTCCGAACAATATCTATTGGATCTAGAACGCGAGGCCTTTTTATCGCTTTGTACCGAAAAGAAAACTTTAGAGCGTATTCAGCATATGTTAAAGACCGGAAAACCGCTGAGAAATTAATTTCTAGAAGGGGAAAATTCCGTTTTAACTTATAAATATTGTACTAACTATCTAATACCCTGTACTACAACATGAAGACTGCATATATAGTAAAAGGATATCGAACAGCCGTAGGAAAGGCGCCAAAAGGTGTTTTCCGATTCAAACGAACCGACGAGCTCGCCGCGGAGACCATCGAATACATGATGAAAGCCCTGCCGGATTTCGATAAAAAGCGAATTGACGATGTCATTGTCGGAAACGCCATGCCCGAAGGTAGCCAAGGTTTGAACATGGCGCGCCTTATCTCGTTAATGGGTCTGGATATTGTCGATGTTCCGGGTGTGACGGTCAACCGTTTTTGTTCTTCGGGCATCGAGACTATCGGTATCGCTACCGCTAAAATACAATCGGGAATGGCCGATTGTATCATCGCCGGAGGTGCCGAGAGCATGAGTTCCGTACCCATGACGGGCTACAAAACGGAACTGAACTACGATTTGGCCAAATCGGGACATGAAGATTATTACTGGGGCATGGGCAACACGGCCGAAGCCGTGGCCAATGAATTCAAGGTCTCCCGGGAAGATCAAGATGAGTTCGCCTATAACTCCCACATGAAAGCCCTAAAGGCCCAGGCCGAAGACCGCTTTCAAGAGCAGATTGTACCCATCGAAGTCGAACAGACCTATATCGATGATAAAGGAAAAAGGGCCACTAAAAAATATACGGTAACCAAAGATGAAGGGCCTCGAAAAGGGACTTCAGTCGAGGTTCTGAATAAACTGCGTCCCGTATTTGCCGCGAACGGTAGCGTCACCGCAGGTAATTCTCCGCAAATGAGCGATGGTGCCGCATTCGTTATGGTGATGAGCGAAGATATGGTCAAGGAGCTGAACCTAGAGCCTATCGCGAGATTGGTCAACTACGCAGCCGCCGGTGTACCAC
>JBATUY010000478.1:0-1556 GCA_049671465.1 Pricia sp.
GCCCTTGCGTCAGCATTTGCAGCAGGTGGGGAAATTCGATTGTTACGGTTCCATCGGGGCTCAAGACCGGCCCAATACCGGAAACAAAATCGCGAATGTCGGGTACATGGGCCAACACATTGTTGCAGCAGATCAGGTCTGCAGAGACACCCTTCTCCCGCAGCTCATTGCCGAGCGACCTACCAAAAAATTCGATGATGCTGTCAATGCCATGATGCTCTTTTGCATAGGCAGCGACATTTTCCGATGGCTCCACGCCCAGAACCTTGATGCCGGCATTTTTGAAGTGTTGCAGCAAATATCCGTCATTGCTGGCGAGTTCGAGCACGAACGATTCTGACCCAAGGTCGAGCCGCTCGCGCATCTCGTTTGCATAGCGTTCCGAATGCGCCAGCCACGAGGTCGAGAACGACGAGAAATAGGCGTAGTCTTCGTAAAAATGGGGCGGTGTCTCAACATCGCTTAACTGGACCAGCCAGCAGCTCTCGCAGACCAATGCCTTAAGCGGATAGAACGTTTGCCCTTCATGATCGACGCGGCTTGGATCACGAAAATGGTTCGAAACCGGGCTTAAGCCAAGATCGACTACGACATGCTCAAGAGGTGATTTGCAGAATCTACATTCGCTGGCCATGCTGGCTCCCGTCACTTTCGAATTGAGCAATTTGGGTTTGGGTCAGTGCCCACATATCGGCCCCTTCGGCATGGGATTTATACCACGTGACCAAAGCCGAAATCGCATCGGACAATCGCCAGTTTGGCGACCATCCAAGCTCGGCGCGGGCCTTGGAACTATCGAGCGCCAGCAGTTTTTCTTCGAATACCTTGGAATTCTGCACGACCTGGACATCGGCTCCTGCGCCCCAAATAGCGACTAACTGGCGCGCGACAATTTCAACAGGCTGGCAATCCTCGGCAGCTGACGCGAAATTCCAGCCGCCAGAAAATGCAGTCCCATTCTCGGCCAGCGCCTTCGCCAAGGCGAGATACCCCGGTAGCGGATCAAGCACGTGCTGCCACGGCCGCGTGGCATGCGGATTGCGCAAGGTCAGCGGCTCACCAGCTGCGAAACAGCGCACGGCGTCAGGCAACAACCGATTGGCAGACCAATCGCCGCCGCCGATAATGTTGCCAACGCGCAGCGCCGCTATCCCGAGATCGGGGAAATAGCTGTTCGCATAAGCTGTGATCACGTGCTCGCTGGCCGCCTTGCTCGAACTGTAAGGCTCTTTTCCGCCTAAAGGATCGTTTTCCCGGTAGGGCCAATGCCAGTTGTTGTTCTGATAAACCTTATCGGTCGTAACCAGCAAAAATGCCTTCAAATCCGCAAGGCTTCGGGCGGCCTGCAGGACATTCACGGTGCCCATCACGTTGGTCTCGAAAGTTTCGACGGGGTCATGGTGGGCCGTCAACACCAGTGGCTGCGCTGCCAGATGAAATATAATCTCTGGCGCAGCCTCTTTCATTGCGTCTGACAAGCTCTCCAGATCGCGGACATCACCGATTGTCGATTTGTGCAGCCTGTCACCAAGCGAAACGGATTCAAAGAATGACGG
>JBATUY010000479.1:0-3520 GCA_049671465.1 Pricia sp.
TTCTTGTTCATCGCTATCTTGGGCTTGAGTAGCATGCAGGCCGAATGTCAGCATGGCCGTTATCAGTAACAGTTGTCTAAAACCTTTCATGTAACCGTGGGTATCGTTAATGATTTAGTCGACGAAAGTAATTCAATATTCTCAAATTAGAAAAAAAAATGGGTATAGGTTTATATTTGAGTCCGGGGTTTATCAAAAAAAACGCCCAAAAAGGGCGTTTTAGAAACAATAAGTGAAAAAATACTATTGAAAAATCAATCGCTCACGCTCACCTTCTTCGTTGAGCATAGTAATTACGGTCTTCTCGTATCTAGAAATATTTCCGAAAAGGGCTTTGGCCTCCTGGATGTCATTGATTTCGTTATCATCTAGAGCGATAAGAATTTTACCTTTCAGACCATAACCACGATAGCGTTCAGGTACCCCGACGATGCGTACGCCGGACTTTAATTTGTATTGCTTCCGCTCTTTATCGGTCAGATTCTTAATTACCAAGCCCATTTCCGGAACCTCTAAGGTCTGTATTTCGCTTAGCAGTACCGGAAGGGTCAGTTTATCTCCATCGCGCTCGACAATCAGTTTTACCTCGTCCCCCGGTTTTTTGGTGGAAAGATATCCGGTTAAATCAGGAAATTTATGAACCTTAATATTGTCTATCTGCTTGATGACGTCTCCGCTTCGAAGGTCAGCTTTGGCCGCACCGGTATTTTCTTCGACCCCATCGATATAGACGCCGTCGATATTTTCAATGCCTTTCTCGGCAGCGTACGGTGAATTCATCGGTATGGTGCTGATACCGAGAATGCCTTTTTGTACGTTTCCAAATTCAAGTATATCTTCGACCACTTTTTTGGCGATGTTGCTTGGTACCGCAAATGAATAGCCCACGTATGAACCGGTTTGCGAAGTAATCGCCGTGTTGATGCCCACCAAATCTCCGTTGGTATTCACCAAGGCCCCACCACTGTTACCAGGGTTGACTGCGGCATCGGTCTGAATGAATGATTGCCTACGGCCCATCTGCAAATCTCGGGCTTTGGCACTTACGATTCCCGCTGTGACCGTGGAGGTCAAATTAAAGGGATTACCTACCGCTAAGACCCATTCCCCGATCTTAATACCATCGGAATCCCCGAACGCCAAATAAGGCAGGTCACGATCCGCATCGATTTTGAGCAGGGCAATATCGGAATTGGGATCCGTTCCGATCAGTTCGGCGTCATAGGTCTTATTGTTGTTCAGGGTGACCTGTAGTTGGGTCGCATTGGCGATGACATGGTTATTCGTTACAATATAGCCGTCTTGGGAAATAATGACGCCCGATCCCGTACCAACTTGGGCTCGCTCGCGACCTTGCCCGCCGTGTCCATAGAAAAAATCCATAATACTTGAGGGCTGCGACCTACCGATAACGACATTCTTTACGTGAACCACGGCATTTACCGTACTGGCGGCCGCAAGGGTGAAATCAACGTCGTTCAGGCCCGAGCCTTTCGGTGAGGTCGGGGTAAGACTGGTATCGAATACCGATGCCCCTGAGTCACTGTTGACTATGGCGTATTTCGTATTCTCAAAAAAATACTTATAGGCACACAAGGTAATCGCTCCCGCGACTAAGGCCACCAAAAATGTACTTGCAATCCGTTTCATAATGATATTTTTGATATGTTAAAATTAATGCTTTATGGCAGCACCCCATTATACTTCAAATCGCTTTAACGGCTTTTTAACTGCCAAGAAATTCTTAATCCGTTTTAAGTAACCGCTTTCTTATCTTTCGAAGAAATGTTTGGGATTTCAGATGTATGCGTTCGTGTGCATATTATTATATTTGTCACTTATAGTAACATATGATCCTTCCATTCTTCAAATATCAAGGCACCGGCAACGATTTTATCATGATCGATAATCGACAATCCCTATTTTTCAAAAATGATGCCAAGTTGGTCGCAGCGCTTTGTGACCGTAGGTTCGGTATCGGTGGTGACGGACTCATTCTCTTGGAAAATGACGAAATGTCAGATTTCAAGATGGTGTATTTCAATGCCGATGGAAATGAGGGCAGTATGTGCGGTAACGGCGGCAGGTGTACCGTGGCCTTCGCGAAATATTTGAATATGATATCGGATAAAGCGGTTTTCACTGCCGTGGATGGCCGTCACGAGGCCAAGATAGAAAACGGTACAGTACGCCTTCAAATGCAGGACGTTTCCGAAATCAGTCGGAAAAAGGATGCTGTCTTTCTGGATACCGGTTCGCCGCATCATGTACAGATGGTAGGGAATATTGAGGATTTTGAAGTATCCACGGAAGGAAAGAAAATACGATACGGTATATACGGAAAAACAGGAAGCAACATCAATTTTGTGACCCAACGTGACGACACCAGCTTTTCGGTCAGAACCTACGAACGGGGCGTCGAAGATGAAACCCTCTCCTGTGGTACTGGGGTCACTGCCGTAGCCTTGGCCATGCACCATACCGGAAAGACCATGGCGAACAAAGTTACTATCAAGACTCAGGGCGGCACCTTGAATGTTGAATTTGAAAAGGAAGTCGACGGCTACAAAAACATACAGCTGATCGGTCCTGCTAAACAGGTCTTTAAAGGCGAAATTGAATGTTGAGTTTAAAGGGAACGCACATTAAGCTTAGGGCCTTGGAACCCGATGATCTCGATTTCCTGTACGAGCTCGAAAACAATACGGCCTTGTGGGAAATCAGCGGGACTACCGTACCCTATTCCCGCCACATATTAAAACAGTATCTTGATAACGCCCACCGCGACATCTATGAGGTCAAGCAATTGCGCTTGTGTATCTGCGATAAGAGTGACGCGGTCATAGGGCTTATCGATTTGTTCGATTTTGATCCCAAAAACCATAGGGCCGGTTTGGGGCTCGTTGTTCTGGAGGGTAAAAACAGGAATCGGGGCGTAGGTGCCGAAGCCATCCGCCTATTGACCGATTATACCTTTTCTACCTTGGCATTGCGACAGATATATGCCAATGTGGTCGCGGATAACGAAGCAAGCATTCATTTGTTCCGAAAGCTGGACTTTGTAGAAGCGGGCGTTAAAAAAGATTGGATTTTTTCCAACGGTATATATAAGGATGAGATTTTATTTCAAAAATTAAATATGTGAACAATATGTATCCCGTTGAGAATGTATCCCATATAGATGCCTCTATGGGGCTAATGCAAGACACGATAACCCTCGTCGAGCCATCTAAAAATAGGAATTTCGAAATAAACCATCCATAAAAATAATAGTACAGACCCAATATTTGCACCGCAATGTATATCAAAAAAATACTTTTTGCCATCCTCCTCGCCGGTCTTGTGGCGGGCGGAATCTTCGCTTACATGGTCTATGATACCATATTTGCGCCGAATACCAGCTTTAATAATGAACAGGCATTTGTATTTATTCCTTCGGATGCGAATTTTTCGGAAGTCGTTCAGCAATTGGACCCGCTTCTTGAAGATACCGAGGCTTTCCAAAAAGTGGCGGAGCGCA
>JBATUY010000480.1:0-8296 GCA_049671465.1 Pricia sp.
CCCTTGAGAATAAGGCTAAGCAAGAGGTAACTACAACTAATGAATAGACCCATTTGATTGTACCTTCTACGTTTTACCGATAGACGCTTTTGACGCATCGCTAAAATCAGGAACACCAGAAAGGGAATCGTATACAAGGGGTCGATCACAAAAATATTCTGAAATGCCAAACGCAGATCGAAGGGCCAGAACAACTGCGTTCCCCAAGTGGTAAAAGCGTCTAAAAGCGGATGGGTAAGCAGGCCCCAAAACATCAAACGGGTCCAGTCCATAAAAGTAGCACGGCTTTTCCGTTCGATTTTATGGATGAGCCATCCGAAAAGTGGGGAGAACAATACGGCGAAAAAGATGGAATGACTGAAGCCCCTATGCCATTCTATGGCCGTTACCGTGTCGAGGAAGTAGCGCGTCAATACATCCAAATCGGGGATCGTGCCGGCAATCGCCCCGTAGATCAGTGCCTTATTACCGACTTTTTTTCCTAGAACGGCCTCCCCGACTGAAGCCCCTAGTACAATTTGTGTTAACGAATCCATTTGTTATTAGATTTGAGACTTGAGGTTTGAGACTTGAGGTTTGAAAGTATTCGGTTCAAGAGCCCCAGTCTCAAATCACGCATTTAGAGGCTAGTCTACGATTTCCATTTTTTTAAGCAAAAACGACGCGTTCATGTTCTGACATATCCCCTCTTTAAAGGTGTAGTCAAAATGCAGCTCGTTGTCTATAATCTCGGCATCGAAATAATGATTTTCTATTTGGGGAAGTTCTTTAGCTACCTCGCACAGGCTCAAATCATGGGTGGCGATGATTCCGGTAGATTTTGATGCTACCAAACGCTCTACGAACTTTCGGCTTCCCTTGGCCTTGTCGGTACTGTTCGTACCCTTTAAAATTTCGTCCAATACAATAAAATAGGTATCCTTTTGCACCTCATCGACAATGAACTTTAGACGTTTTAATTCGGAAAAAAAATACGATTCGTCATCGGTCAGGGAATCTGTGGTACGCATACTGGTTATTAATTTTATGGGGGAATATGCCACGGATGCCGCACAGACCGGAAGTCCGACATTGGCCATCACGATCTGTAGGGAGACCGTGCGCAAAAAGGTGCTTTTGCCCGCCATATTGGCGCCCGTAATGATAAAAAATTGTGCTGCCCCTATTTTGAAATCGTTCAGAACACTTTTCTCGGGATGTAATAAAGGATGACCCGCAGCTTCGGACCTCAACACCGTCTCACCCTCCGACAAAACTGGATACGCGTAGGTAGGATGGTTGAAGGCAAAGTTCCCCAAACTATTGAAAGCATCGAAAAACGCTATAGTCTCGAACCATTTCTCGACCGAGTTCCCATGCTTTTGTATCCAGTTTTCAACCTGATAGCAATGGATTAGGGTACGCAGAAAAAAACCGTTGGCGAAAAATAGATAGAAGACGTTACCATTCTTATCCAGACTGTTCAACTGGTCCGCAAATTTTTTGATGATGCCCGAAGTTTTCTCGGATTCGCTTACAATGGCAGATTTTAACTTTTGCAGATATTCGGACTTAAATGGGGTTTCCTCGATTTCTGTCAACAGTATATTGTATTGCTGAAACGTAGAGCGAGCCTTCGAGGCCTCGGCGGTCAGCCCGGTAATTTTCTTAAAATAGCTAAAGGTAATGCCCAGACCTATAGTCAAATTTAAAATTAGTAACGACACAGGTACGATATCGGCTAAATACAGTACAAATATCATCAATGAAATTCCAGAGTATATCCACGGTAAGATCCTCATGAGTTTAGGCATGAACGGTGAATAGCCACTCAGCCACCGTGCAATATTTTCGGAACTGGTTTCCGCTTTGGCCAAAGAGGCGACCGCCGAAAAGTTCTGCCGCCACTCCGGCATCTGCGCCAACTCTTTAATGGCTTCCTGTTTTTGGGCAATCTCATCAATGGAATTTTCGGTCAGCAATCTGGCAAAGGTATCGCTGCCCTGTGGCAACGCCGTTCGGTTGGCGTACTGGTAAAAAGAGCCTCTTCCGAAGAGGTCGATATCTTGACTGAAGTAATGTTGTGGATCTTGGTAGAGGTCCCCATCCGGTAAATCATGGAAATTGCGCCGCAAAACCTTGATTTCGGTCTCGTTAATATCGATCAATGCCTTTAACCTATCTCGCTTGTACTGCAAATCGGAATGTCTTGAAACAAGAAACAGAAACAAAACAATGGCCAATAATACAATTGCCAATACCAATCTGGTATTTTCGAACGTAAAATAGACACCGAGACCCGCGGCACAAAAAACCGCTAATCGAATCATGCTAGAGGCGAAAAGCCGGCTTTTCACCCGAGAAAGTTCGTCAGTATTTTTTTGGATTTGGCTGTGATAAAAAGAGGACTGATCCTGCATGTAGGGTTTCTGGTTCTAGTTTTTTTCCTATTATTAAAGTGAATCCAATTCGTCCCTTAGGTTTTTGCTGAGCTTCGAAACCACCAAATCGTAAGAATGATCGATCAGCTCCGTAAGCAGTTGGGGCGATAGGCTCTCCAAAAAGAGTGTGTTCCAATGCTTTTTGCTCATGTGATAGCCGGGGATGATGAGTCCGTCATATTCCTCACGTAGTGCTACGGCCCGTTCAGGGTCACATTTCAGGTTCACCTGAGCCGGTAGCCGCTGTAGACCGGATGAAGAGAAAATCTTACCCATAACCTTGAACACCAAGGTATCGGGGCCGAAGGGCATTTCTTCGGTGGCACCTTTTTTACCGAGGCAATATTCGCGATACGTTTCTATGTTCATAGTTCACTAATGCTACAAATACAAGCTACAATTAAGCTGCGATTTTTGAAGGGCTTCCTGTTGGAGAAAGCCATTTTAAAAACAAAAGGATTTTATAACCGATCGGGGCGCTGCCAAAATAATGAATGTAAAAGCCTGCCCCATGGGGTTCGGAGCACCTCTTTTTAGTTTACGCCCTCCGAATCGTACACAATGACTTTCTCCCATAAATCTTCAGATTCGTCTATAAAAACTTTGTGCGGTGCTTCGTCTTGATACTTTTGCTGTGCCGCTGCCGATTCAAAACTAACGATCAACGAATAGGTAAATGATCCGTCGACAACATCACGGCTAGCTCTTGGCGGCTTTCCGATAAAGGTGGTCTTGGCGTAGGCCGAATTGTCGAGAAACTTCTGTAGCGAAGTCTCGAACGCATTTCGGTCTTCTAGACTGTCGGGGTTTTTCAACCAAAAAAATACCGTGTGCGCAAAATGGGGGTCGAATTCTTTCATAGATTTAGTCGTCGTTTTGTCGTTCTTGCCAATGCGGGAATTTGTTTCCGCTTGACCGTAGCCTACAAAGGCTAAAGTTGAAAATAAAAATGTAATCGCTAGTCTTCTCATTAGGTTATTCTGTTTTGTTAATAGGTTAACGCTTCATTTTTCGAGAAGCTCTTTTTGTTTCTCGGTTATTTCCAAAGCCGAGTAATCCAATTTCCAGCCAATGGTCTCCACAATCTTTTCGATCAGCAATACGGCCTGTAGGGCTTCCCTTCCGGCCGTTTCCATGAGTCCGCTGCCGGGTATTTTTTCGCGGATGTGCTGTTTCGCCTCTTTGTTCAACAGCGTCAGATCATCCGAAGAAAAGAAATTGAACATACCGCTACGGATGTCATAAAATTGGATATCGGGTTCTATGGACAATATTTCGGGTTGGGGAAACCTCCGCATGATGATCTTTTTACTCTCATTATCGGCCGATAGCTCTACTTTTTTGAGGTCATAACCGATCTGCACTTTGGCGTTGATAACCAGCAGCGCTTTCTTTTTACTGCTCACCAAGCTCATAAAATGGGCCTTAATGTTCTCGTATTTATAGATTTCGGCAAAATCACCCTCTACGGATACGAGCTTGCAGACACTCCGTATTTTTTCCAACAGTACGGTGGACTGATGCTCGGTCATCTCCCGCTTTTTCTTTTTACCGAAAAGTGTGTAGACCCAATAGGTCACGATAGCCCCCAGTGCAAGACCTAGAAATGTGTCGAAAATGCTATCCATTTGTACTGCCTATTTCCCCCAGATGCGTAAACTTGAATCCTTTATCATATTTGAGGCCATAACCGAAAATCCGGTCCATGGCGGAATGCGAAAATAAGACGATTCCGGCCAATTGGCATAAAGGTAAGGAAAGATAACTTCCTAATAGATATACGGCGATGGCCACCCCTTTGTGATGGAAGAGATTGTATAGCACAGCCCCCGTTTTATTTCCGAATATATAGCCTACCATACCGATATCGGGTGTCAGAAGTAATATCAAAAACCACCACCACTCGAAGGGTAAAAGGGCAAACAGGTAGATACCCAAAGTGAACATCAAAATCTCCTCAATTTTCAATAAAGTGTTCATTTCGCTAAAATTTGATAAAGCACCGGGCGGCTGGGGCCGGCATCGTTCTCAAACGCGGCGACCTGTAGATTTAAAAAATAGGTGCCGTCTTCTATACCCTTGGGCACGTAAATGAGCTCCGTAATGGTTGCTTTTTTGCGTAACCGCCCGTTAAAATCCCAAAACGCTTTGTGGGAAAGCAGCTGACCGCCATCCTTTTCCTTATCTACCGATGGCAAGTCGATCAACAGATGATCGACCCCGATGTCGACCAAAAATTCCGTGGCCTCCTCCAAAAGGTAAGGCGGATTCGTTCCGGCATACTGCCTCGAGAGTTTTGTCCGGTCGTTGGGCATGGTACGAATCACCAACGCAGCAGGTTTTTGGCCGTGCAATGCCAGTTCTAAAATATGCTTTGAAATCACCCAATCGTCATCTTGAAGCTCCGGGGTCACCGTAATCAGTTCGGTCAAAAAGAAGAAGTTCTCCAAGTTTTGATTGATGGAGTGGAATTCCTCCGTGACATGCCCAACACATTCCGTATGCGTTCCGTGGGCATGAGGGTTAAACATGATATCGTTGAAATTTACGGCCGCTCCCTCCGATACCTTTCCAGTAAAATCGCCGTCGCTATGTGGTTTGATTTTAGGATGGTTCAATCCCCAGGCACTTACATTTTGCGCATCGCCACGCAGCGGGATGGAGATATCGAGGGGAGCCGCAAGATCGGTTCTATAGGTTTTGCCGTTATGTTCTATGGTTGCTATCATGTACTCGGAAATTAGGAGTAATCAAGTTCAGGATAAATTTAGCATAAACAAATCACTTGCGATTCCATCCGCTAAAAAACGTCCTTTTTTAGTGGTCAGGAGGATGTCGCCGTCCAAATAAAGCAGATGCTCTTCAAGATATTTTTCAGCCTGTTGTAGAAGATACGCGCGATACTTTTGTCCATATTCGGATGCAATCTTTACCATAGATACACCCCAGATTGTTCGCAGACCGGTCATAACGTATTCGTTGTACCTGTCCGTAGTCGAAAGGGTCTCGGTTTCGATAGGAAGTTCGCCGCTTTCGATGGCCTTCACATATTTTGGATTGTTGTTGATATTCCACCCCCGGCGCACGCCATCGTACGAATGTGCCGACGGCCCGATACCAAGGTACTTTTTCTGCTGCCAATAGGCCGTATTGTTCCGGGAAAAATAGCCTGGTTTCCCGAAATTGGATATTTCGTAGCTTTCGAACCCGGCCGCCTCCAGAGTTTCGGACAAAATGTGGAAATGGGCTTGGGCAACCTCGTCATCGACATTCTTGACCACACCTTTTTTGATGAAATTCGCCAAGGCCGTATTCGGTTCGACGGTCAGGGCGTAGCTTGAGATATGGGGGACATTTAGGGAGAGTGCTTTTTCAATATTGGCCATCCACCAGGCGTTCGACATATCGGGGATACCATAAATCAGGTCGATGGAAATATTATCGAAATATTTTCTGGCTTTTAATATGCAATCCTCGGCCTCGAAGGCATTGTGGGCGCGGTTCATCAGTTTCAGGTCGGCCTCGAAGAAAGATTGAATGCCGATGCTAAGCCGATTGACCGGCGATGCGGATAAAGCTTCCAATTTTTCTAAGGATAGGTCGTCGGGGTTGGCTTCCAAAGTAATCTCGGGAGCATCCGAAACTTGATAGTTATCGTAAACCGCTTTTATAAGAAATTGTAGCTCATCCATAGAAAGTACGCTCGGCGTACCCCCACCAAAATAAATCGTTTCAATCGTTTCGTTCTTGAACTCATCCTTTCTTAAAACCAGTTCTTTCCTCAGGGCAGAGACCATGGCCTCCTTTTTCCCCATTACGGTCGAAAAGTGAAAGTCACAATAGTGACAGGCCTGTTTGCAAAAAGGGATATGAAGGTAGATTCCGGACATCCAAATGGTTCAATGTGCAAAAGTACCATTTGATTCTTGATAAACTACGCCCATGATGTAGAGGCTATTTAGCGACGGTCATTAAATTTTTCTTGATCTTATCGTAAAGAACATCCCCCTTGATGGGCTTGGTCATATAATCGTTCGCCCCCAACCTAAAGATTTCCTTTTTGGTAGCATCGGTAGCGTCGGCGGTAACAACAAGAATAGGAATATTCATAAAAGATTCTCCCGCCTTTCCCGCCCTGATGTTCGCGGTGGCCTCAAAACCGTCCATTACCGGCATCTGCAAATCCATCAAAATAAGGTCGTAGTTAGACATGATTAGCATATCCAGCGCTTCGCCGCCGTGATTGGCTATGTCTAAATTCACGTTGCCCCATTTCTTGACCGCCATCTTGATGACCATTTGGTTCATTTTATTGTCCTCTACCAATAGAATACGACATCCTTCCAAATCAAAATTTCCGTTATTAACCGGGCGTATTTCATCGGGATCGGGCGACAATTCTTGATTTAAAACAAAATCAAGGGCCACAAGGCATTCCGTACCTCGTTGGGGGCGGTTCTTAATTTCGATACTTCCCTTTTGGAGATCGACATAACTTTTAGCGACGTAAAGACCTAGGCCAAGACCATAGAATTCCCGTTTATCGGCACATGATTTTTTGGTGAAGGATTCGTAGATCGTAATCATTTTTTCTTTGGAAATACCAATCCCCGTATCGGAAATCCTGAAAGTGAAGGCTACCTTTCCATCCTTTTCAGTACTAAAACCTACATGAAATGCTACTTCGCCATCCGTGGTAAACTTGACCGCATTGTCCAACAAATTATTGAGCACCTGCATTACTTTTCGCTTATCCCCTGTTATCTTTTGGGGCAGACCATCTTGAAAGGTGTAATTAAAATCAAGATTTTTCTGGTGGGCCTTTTTCCGGTTCAAGTTTACGACCCTGTTCAGTAAGACGTGCAGATCAAAGGAAACTTCGTGCAGCTCTTGCTCCCCTTTTTCGATACTGGTAAAATCGAGAATATCGTCGACATGGCCTAAAAGGGTTTCGGACGATGTTAAAATAAGTTTACACTTATCCTGCAGATCTTTGTCCCTTTTGTCCATACGCAGCGTGTCGGCCACTCCCATAATCATGTTCAGGGGCGTTCTCAGTTCGTGGCTTATGTTCGAAATGAAAGAGGATTTCATGTCGTTCATATCCTCAAGACGCTGTAGGGCCAGCAGTTGGTTTTTCTCGTTGCTTTCCCGAAGGTTTCTAATGCGGTTGCCCATAGACAGCGAAAGGAAGATAATCTCAAGTCCGATGCCGAACTTGGCCCCGTTTTCCGTAATAAAAGAATTCGCCACTATATTCAGGTTGTTGAGTATAAAAACCACAAAGCCGAGAACCAAAAAGCTGATGCCCATGACAAAGAAACGGTCAACGGCCACTTTTTTGATTCGCAGATAGACCATGGTCGTTATCATAAGCGACAGTACCACCAAACCTATCATATTGGCCATCGGATAGCAGACCACCAAAAACCCCGGTATGGCCATCAGACCGACAACGGCGGCTATGAGCATTACCGACAGCACTTTAAAACAAAACCATAGGGACTTGCTATGGTTACGAACATCCAAAAAAGTACGGCCGTAGTTCACGAAGAAATAAAGGGAGGTCAAAGCAGCGAACAGCACGGCACGTCTTGAAAAATAGCCGCCATCGGGCATCACATATTGGTGGAAAAGACCGTCTAGCGAGAACTGTAACGTGGCGATGAACAGCACATAAAGCCCGTAGTACACGAAAGCGGTATCGCGCATCGCGGAATAGAAGAAAAGGTAGATGATACAGGCCAAAATTAAAATACCATAGAAAAAGCCGTAGAACAACTGTTCTCTATAGGTCTCGTACAAAAAAATCTTTTCGGGAACCAAGTTCAAGGGCAGCATCCCCACTTCCCCGTCACTTTTGACGTGTATATAGG
>JBATUY010000481.1:0-10899 GCA_049671465.1 Pricia sp.
GTCCAGGCCCGCATGCCATAATACGACCATGATATCATAGTGGAGAAGGCAAATAGGAAAACCGCGATTCCTAAAACATAAGGGAACCATGAAATTTGGCTACCGAACGCATCGGATGTCAACTGTGCCCCGGCCATACCCTCAACTTCGTGCATACCCGTAAATATGAGCACCAATGCGGTCAACGTACAAACCACGACCGTATCGATGAAGGGTTCCAACAGGGCTACAAAGCCTTCTGATGGCGGGTGGTTGGTTTTTGCCGTACTATGCGCAATGGCCGCTGATCCGACCCCTGCCTCATTCGAGAACGCCGCTCTTTGGAAACCTACGACCAGCACTCCGATAATACCACCTTTTAAGGCACTGGGCGTGAAGGCGCCATCAACGATGGCCGCAAACGCGGGGGCAACGTTCTGTATGTTCATGATAATGACGGCGAGTGCAGCCAATACATATATACTGGCCATAAGCGGAACCACTTTACCGGTCACTTTGGCAATACTGCGTATACCCCCGATGATGACCACCCCTACCAATATAGCGGTAACGATGCCGAACCAGAATCCGTTACCGACCAGCACCGGAAATTGACCGGCTAACTGTTCAAAGGATTGATTGGCCTGAAACATATTGCCACCACCAAAGGAAGCACCAATGGCCAATACCGCGAACATGCCCGCAAGTACCTTACCTAGCCCTCCCATATTCCGTTTTGCCAAACCATAGCGCAGATAATTCATCGGGCCTCCAAAAACCCTTCCATCGGGCAGAATATCACGATATTTTACCCCTAAGGTACATTCCACGAATTTCGAGGACATCCCTAAAAGGCCGCAAACGATCATCCAGAATGTAGCACCCGCACCCCCAAGGGATACGGCAACCGCCACCCCGGCGATGTTGCCCAGACCGACCGTACCGGATACGGCGGTGGCCAAGGCCTGAAAATGGGTAACTTGTCCCGGCGCATTAGGGTCGTCGTACTTGCCACGGGCCAAATCAATGGAGTGTTTGAACCCGCGTATGTTAATGAAACCCATGCGAATGGTAAAAAAAGCGGCTCCGAATACCAGCCATATCACGATAAATGGAATCGGCTTAGTGACCGGGTCACCGTTGGGATGAAGCAGGGCCACCGGTTCATCGTATTCGATTTCGGCCAAAAAATGGGCACCTTGCGCTATGACATGCTCGGCATTTTCCGAGTTGTAGATGGCCGCACCTTCCTGTACTAAATAATTAAGCTCTCCATTAACACTGGCTATTACCTTTTCATCGCCCCCATTGTCACGGGACACTATGGCAATCTCATCACCGGCCTTGACGCGCGATCCTTCGGCCTTCAACCATTTTTTCAACATAAACCTATCTTCCACAGTCGCTGACCAACCTGGGGTATCCACTAATTTAACGTCGGTATAGGCAATGGGGTCGTATATACCGATAGCTGCAAAAGGATCCCAGAAAAGAACAGAGCCTAAAGCGTCGACGGCCGGTGTCATGACGCCATTGAAGGTTTCGGTTATGGCCTCGGCCTCTACGGTAAAGGCTTTGCTGACCGAAGCTCCCTTGGCATCGGTAACCGTTACGGAATACTCCACGCCTTCCGTCAGGCCCACGGCCTTATTACTTGTCAAAGGCGTACTCTGGTTGCTCCACTTATAGGTGTAGGGCGGCGTGCCCCCCAATACTTGAAGCTCTATGGCGCCATCGTTGATAATTTCCGATGGATTCATAACCGCTTCATTGACCCTAAGTTCTTGCTGGGCGTTTGCCGCAAAAGTGAAAAGTGTTACACATAAAAAAAGGAGGTTTTTCATAGGGTATACCATGTTTGGTCTTTGTGAATCGATTTATAACTATATGGGATATTCTTGTTAAAGAAAGCCCAATATCCTAAAAATAAGCAGAACAATCAAATAATAGGGGCGAATTAACCTAATGCAACCTTTAGTAACGCTGGTCGCAGGCGGGCATCCCACTACTCGATCTTAAACATTTCATGCAATTTCTGTATCTGTTCAGGCCTTCCTAAGACAATAACTTTGCTTTTAGGCTGTAGCTGCAGGTCCGCCTCCGGATTGATGATGTAATTACCATCGGGCTCGATATATCCTATTATGGTACATCCCGTTCTCCGTCTAAGGTCGAGGTCACGCAGGGAATTGCAGTCCACTTGGTCCCTAAAGTCTTCGATGGCCACTTCCTCGAGGTTTGTCGTGTTTTTGCCCTCGGTGCCGAGCTGGTCCATGAACGTGATAAGATCGGGCATGACCACCAACGAGGCCATGTGGTCGCCCCCGATACGGTCGGGCATGATAACCTTGTTCGCCCCTGCCAGCAACAGTTTTTTGTACGAGTTCGCCAAAGAAGCCCTACTTATGATAAACAGGTCTTTGTTCAATTGCCTTGCCGACAACACTACGAAGAGATTGGCCGCATCATCGGGCAAGGCGGCAATGAGATATTGCGCCCGCTCGATACCGGCCTCCAAAAGCAGATCGTCTTCGTTGGCATCGCCCTCTACGAACAGAATACCCTCTTCGGCGTATTTTTCGATGACCTCCCTATCCTTTTCGATAACGACAAAAGGTTTTTTATAGTTGGTCAAACGTTCGGCCGCCTGCATTCCATTTCGTCCAAAACCACATATGATGACATGGTCGTTTAATTTATTGATTCTGTCTTTCACTTTTTTCTTTTTTAAAAGTTGTAGCGAATTTCTGCCCAGAATATACTCGGTAATCAACGAAATGGAGAACGCGAATATAAAAACGCTTGAAATTATCAAAAATACCGTGAAGAACTTGGCCTCGATACTCAAAGGCCCCACTTCTGAAAAGCCGACCGTAGTGACTGTGATGACGGTCATGTAGAGGGCATCCATCCAAGTGAAGTCCGAAATAAAACGGTATCCCAAAACACCTATGGTCAGCACCAGCACTATCAAGGCCACGGCGACATAGATTTTCGATCGAAAAATTCGCAGTAGGTTCATAAGTCAAAAACCGAGGTGCGTTTGGTATAGACCAAATCTTTGATCCGCAGCCAAAAGGCCAAGAAAAGATAGAGGGCAAAGCCGAAACCAAGGGTCACGAATGTGAGGTAGATAAACGAGGTTCGCACTACCCGGATTCGAATACCCAAGCGTTCGGCGATACGTCGGCAGACCTCGAAGCCCCGTTTTTGAAAGTAATAAAGAAGTTGGTAAAAGATATTCATATGTACTTTTCAAATAATAAGATGCATAGAAACCCTTTGCGGCCATTTTCGTGAAATTAACCATTTTCTTCCAATAAACTGCTGCCCACCGCACATTGCAGACATTTGTTCTGGGTGCAATATTCGTTATATAATTGCAGAACAGCCTGGCTTTCTTTCGCATTTCCGGTTGAAATTCCGTGCTTTTTGAAGTTGGCGATGATGCTATTTTCCTCCTTTGTTATTTGGGATATAATGTGGATGATCTCTTCATGGGCCTCCTTGCCCCGATGCTTCGCGTAGCAGAATTTTAAGGGTAAAAGGGAATTGACGATCAATAGATCGATAAATGATCTGGTCAGTTTTTTGACACTCTTTTTAGAGGTCTTTCCGAACGTAAAATGATCGTTCCAATAGGTACTGGCGGAAACCTCGAAAATGGCGTACAATTCATCTAATTGGGATGCGTTTACAACCTTGCTGAACAAATTTTCGCGTTCGGCATAGAGGTTCGCCAGCTGCGATAGTCGGATGGTCGGAAAGTTTGCCGGCCTCAGTTTGAAGAATTCAGGCTTTTGCACGCCGGCTTCTTGCAAGTCGAACTTGTGCTTCAAATGCGTGTATTCTTTTCTCAGTTGAAGGTAGTAATCGTCAACAATTTCTTCCGAGTCGAGCAAATGCGACATGCCATACAAAACACTTTCCAGGGCCAGGGTTTCGGAACGTAGTTTACGCACCGTCGAGAAATCGAGCGCCTGCGCCAAACTTAAAAAGGAGGGTGCAGTGATCTTGAGTCCGAAATTCTTCAACAGCATTGAAAACAGCACCTGTTCCCAGTCGTTCTTGGAGTCTTTCAACCGTTCGAGCACCCACTCCGATTTCCGCTCCAACCTTTCAAAATACAACCGCTCCAACCAATTTTCCAACAAAAACTTGTCTACCTGGGCGATGCTCTTCTCGCAATTGATAAAGTGAACATCGCTCTTGTCGAACAGATTTTGATATGCATCTAAAAGAGCTTTCGGAATGTAATTTTGGAGTTCAAGCGTCGGTATTTCGGAGTTGTCACTGCGAAATACGGTCGCATCGTCATCCCAGACCACGTGCAGGATGACGTTATTATAGTTGAAATCCCTTTCATGGTTGTGGGCATACCAGTCCGAAGATTTAAGGTGTATTTCGACATTGCCCGCCCAGAGCTGTCCATCGATCTTGACTTGGGCATTGAAAAAATCAGGACCGGCCAAATAGTTGTGCGTACCAACATCGAGGACCACAATAGATTCGTTTTGGGTGCCGACCATATCATCTAACTGTATCTTTTTGTACTTCCAGATAAAATGTAGCAAGTCTTCTTTCATGGTCGGTTTCGTGTTGCCAGTCGAGAGTCTACTCCCCTTCTACCTCACCTTCCCAGTTCATAAAGCCGCCCTCAAGGTTATAGGCATTCTCAAAGCCCACGCTGTTCATAATGGCGCAAGCTTGGCCGCTGCGGTTTCCGCTGCGACAATAGACATAATAGTTTTTGCTTTTGTCAAGTTTCTCGATTTCCTTTAGAAAATCAGGCCCAAGGTAAAAATCGATGTTGGTAGATTTGGGAATGTAGCCTTCCTCGACTTCCTCTTGGGTGCGAACATCCAGAATGACGGCGTTGCCATCCTTTTCGAGTTGCTCTTCCCACTCTTGTTGTGATAGATTCATAGCATTAGGTCATTATTGAAAATCCCGCAATCCAACCTGTCGGGAACAAGGGGCGGAAATTTGTTCGTCCTTATATATTGACCAAAAATAAGATTTTTACCCGAAAGGCTATCCCTTAAAATTTTTAACAAAATATTAGCTTGTAACTTGACGCATGAATCTAATCTTGCTGTTATATTTGTATATACAATTATTGAGAGCGTATGAATGTAGAGGAAATCATCAAAACGGATAAAAAAATTCCACTGAAAAGTAGAACGATTATTCATTTTATGTTGGTGGACGCTAAAATCAACGAAACCATCGCTGCTACGCTCAAGCCATATGAAGTATCGTTGCAGCAATTCAATGTACTGCGTATTTTACGCGGACAAAACGGTAAACCTGCAAACCTTTCGACCTTGAACGAACGTATGGTGACCAAAATGAGCAATACGACCCGATTGGTCGATAAGCTTTTGTTGAAGGGCTTGGTAGAGCGACGAACCTGCCCCTCGAACCGAAGAAAAATCGAGATTACGATTACCGATCAAGGCAAAGGGCAATTGGAAAAAATGGATAGGGCGATGACAGATGCCGAGGATAAAATACTTGAAAACCTATCCCACGAAGAATTGGAACAACTGAACGTTTTGTTCGATAAATTTTAAATATAATCACTTAACATGAACTTAATCCCGAAACACGGGAATGACAAACACGCAATTCATTATGAAAAAAGGAGTATTTAGTTTAGCACTGGCCATGGTATTCGGAGTAGCAACTGCAACCGAACCTGTAGCCGATGAAAAGAAGGAAGTAAAAACGGACGCAAGTACCGTAGCTTGGAAAGCTTATAAGGTAACCGGATCGCACAATGGTACGTTAGAATTGGAGAGCGGACATTTAATGTTCGATGAAGATGAACTGACAGGCGGCGAATTTACCGTTGACATGTCGACTATCGTAGCGACAGATCTGGCAGATGACCCTGAAAGCAAAGGCAAGCTAGAAGGTCACCTTAATTCTGAAGATTTCTTCGCGACAGAGAAAAACCCTACCTCGAAATTGGTGTTCACCGAAGTGAAGTCCACCGGCAAGAATTCGTATGAAGTTACAGGCGACCTGACCATCAAGGGTATTACCAAGCCCATAGTCTTTGATCTCTCGGTATACGGCAGCAAAGCTACGGCAACCGTTAAGGTAGACCGAACCAATTACGATATCAAGTACGGTTCGGGTAACTTTTTCGAGAATCTTGGCGATAAGACCATTTACGATGAATTTGATTTGGTAGTCGATTTGGAATTCTAGTAAAAAACAACAGACATTTTCTGATAGGGGCCGAAAATTTCGGCCCCTATTTTTTTTTTGCATCATCTGCTTGCCCTTTGCGAAATGATTTCTATATTTGGGCAATGGCTAAGAATAACATACAAACTTGGTGGTGGATCAACTTTCGACAAGCATCGTGAGCTGAGCATCATTGTAGTATATCTATATAAAGCCTGTCTTCACGACAGGCTTTTTTGATTTCATTTATTTTGTCATTTTCGCACGGGCGAAAATCCTTTTGAAAGTTACCGATATGAAGTATACATTGAAAACACACTATAAGCGCATTTTAGCGGATACCATCACCCCCGTAAGCGTTTACCTGAAAATTCGGGACCGCTTTCCGAACAGCATCCTATTGGAGAGCAGCGACTACCATGCCAACGATAATAGCTTTTCCTATATCTGCTGTAACCCGATCGCTTCCATAAAATTCCAAAATGAATCGGTCGTACAGCAGTTTCCCGATGGTACATGCGAAGAAATTACGATTAAAAAGGATACCGATGTCGTACATCTTATCGATGCCTTCAGCCAAAGGTTCGACTCCGAAACTGAGGATTTCAAATTTATAGTCAACGGACTTTTCGGATATATGGCCTACGATGCCGTACGCTATTTTGAAGATGTGCAACTGACCAAAAAGGAAAACAGTATCGCCATACCCGATATCTATTATGCAGTTTATAAAAACGTAATCGCCATCGATCATTTCAAAAACGAGGCCTATATTTTTGCACATTGTTTTGAGGATGATGAAAATACCCAGGACATCGAGCGCATTCTGAACGTACGCAATTTTGCTTCCTACAGTTTTACGATGGATGGCGAGGCGGATTCTAATCTAAAGGATGAGGAATACAAAGAGCACGTAGAACTGGCTAAAAAACATTGCCAACGCGGAGATGTTTTTCAGTTGGTTCTATCAAGGCGTTTTTCACAGGATTTTAAAGGCGACGAGTTTAATGTATATCGTGCCCTACGCTCTGTAAATCCCTCGCCTTACCTGTTTTATTTTGATTATGGGGATTTTAAAATCTTCGGAAGCTCTCCTGAGGCCCAGTTGGTAGTGAAAGACGGTATTGCAGAAATCCACCCCATCGCTGGAACCTTCAAACGAACGGGCAACGACGAAAAGGATGCCATACTGGCCAAACAACTCACTGAAGACGACAAGGAAAACAGCGAACACGTCATGCTCGTAGATCTCGCCCGCAACGACCTCAGTCGCAATGGCAGTATGGTCGAGGTCACCAACTACCGCGAAGTACAGTTCTTCTCGCACGTCATTCACTTGGTATCTAAAGTAACCGGAAAAATCAAAAAGAACATACCGACCCTTAAAGTAGTGGCCGATACCTTTCCGGCCGGAACTTTAAGTGGTGCCCCAAAACACAGGGCCATGCAATTGATCGAACAGTATGAAAAAACTAGCCGCGGCTACTACGGTGGCGCCATCGGCTTTATGGATTTTAATGGGAATTTTAACCACGCCATCATGATCCGCACCTTTCTGAGCAAAAACCATCAACTGCACTATCAGGCCGGCGCAGGCTTAGTGGCCGCCTCCGATGCCACCGATGAATTGGAGGAGACTTACAATAAACTAGGTGCATTGACCAAGGCCCTGAAGATTGCGGAGGGGATATAATAAAAGACGCCCTAAGAGCCCGAAGTTCTGGCGGATGGCCGCGAAGGTCAAACCTTGAAACCCACCAGGGAATTAAAATGATTATAACTGAAAAATGAGCACAACACATAGTCATAACGATAAGAATCCATCCGCTGATGTGAAGTCAGAAGGCG
Organism: Pricia sp.; assembly: GCA_049671465.1. Taxonomy (GTDB): domain Bacteria; phylum Bacteroidota; class Bacteroidia; order Flavobacteriales; family Flavobacteriaceae; genus Pricia. Next base: position 8,026 of record JBATUY010000481.1, read on the forward strand.
TTGCCGTTCTTGTCATCGACAACTACGACAGCTTCACCTATAACTTGGTACATTATCTTGAAGATCTAGGTTGCGCGGTGACGGTAAAGCGAAACGACCGCTTGACCCTCGAAGAAGTAGATGCCTTCGACAAAATCGTACTCTCGCCCGGACCCGGAATCCCTGATGAAGCGGGATTGCTTAAAGACATCATTGCCAAATACGCCCCGACCAAAAGTATTCTCGGGGTATGCCTAGGCCAGCAAGCTATCGGCGAGGTCTTTGGCGGTTCGCTTATCAATTTGGATGAAGTCTATCACGGCATCGCGACATCGATTCAAATCACTAAAGAGGACTCGCTTTTCGCGGGGCTTCCGAAGAAAATCGAGGTGGGACGGTATCACTCATGGGTCGTTAATCCCGATTTACCGGATGTTTTGGAGGCGACTTCTTTAGATGCAAACGGACAGGTCATGTCCCTACGCCATAAAGAATACGACGTCTGCGCCGTGCAATTCCACCCGGAGTCGGTATTGACACCGGATGGGAAGAAAATATTGAAGAACTGGATTAACAAGTAGTATATAGAACCGATGAAAGAAACACTGAACCGACTGATCAACCACGACATCCTCTCAAAAGCGGATGCCAAAGAAATACTGGTCAATATTGCCAAGGGTGCCTATAACACCAGCCAGATTGCGGCCTTTGTCACCGTTTATATGATGCGGAGCATCACCATCGACGAACTCGAAGGCTTTCGCGATGCGCTGCTGGAGCTGTGTTTGGCGGTAGACCTATCCGACTACAATCCCATTGATCTATGTGGCACGGGCGGCGATGGGAAGGACACTTTCAATATATCGACGCTGGCATCTTTCGTAACTGCCGGGGCCGGAGTGAAAGTGACCAAGCACGGTAACTATGGCGTTTCCAGCAAATGTGGAAGCAGCAACGTGATGGAATTTTTGGGCATTAAATTTAGTAATGAAAAAGACTTTCTGGAAAAATCGATAGACAAAGCCGGCATTTGCGTGTTGCATGCGCCCCTTTTTCATCCTGCCATGAAGAATGTTGCACCGATTCGGCGTGACCTCTGTGTAAAGACCTTTTTCAATATGTTGGGGCCTATGGTCAACCCGGCCTTCCCGAACCACCAGATGGTCGGCGTTTTCAACCTTGAGCTTGCCCGTATGTATGGGTATCTCTATCAGAACACCGATAAAAAATTCACCGTATTGCATGCCCTTGACGGATATGATGAAATCTCATTGACAGGCGATACCAAGACTATTTCGAACCACACCGAAAGCATGCTAAAGCCTTCCGATTTCGGAGTGCAGACCATTGAACAATCGGAAATTCGTGGCGGCGATAGCATCGAAACCTCGGCCGATATCTTTATGAACGTACTAAAGGGCCAAGGTACCGAAGCACAAAACAACGTAGTCTGCGCCAATGCCGGAGTCGCCATTGCGACGGTCAAAAATTTGAAAGTCAAAGCAGGTTTCGAACAAGCGAAAGAATCGCTTTTAAACGGGAAGGGCTTAGAGGCTTTACAAAAATTACAAGCATTGAGCAAGGCTTCGTAAGCGGGAGTTACAAACTATTAGATTTATGAATAACAAGATGCGAGCGAGATTTCATTACGGGAACGACAGGTCAAATGTAAAAAATTCCATCGCTGCTGCGTCTTTGACGGAAAGCTTGGAACAACGAATTGAACAATGAACATTCTAGATAAAATAGTAGCCGACAAACGCAAAGAGGTCGCCCTTAAAAAAACATTGATTCCTGTTTCCCAGCTCGAACGATCGGTGCTGTTCGGTCGCCCGACCGTTTCGTTGGCCAGAGCCCTACGCGAAAGCGAATCGGGCATAATCGCGGAGCACAAACGGCGCTCGCCTTCGAAATCGGAAATCAATCAAAGCCTGAACGTTCAAGACGTCGCCTTGGGCTATGAAAATGCGGGCGTCTGCGGTATGTCCATATTGACGGATGCGAAATATTTTGGAGGTTCTCTAGACGATTTAGTATTAGCACGCGCCGCTGTTAAAATACCCTTATTGCGTAAGGAATTTATCGTCGATGAATACCAAATCTTAGAAGCCAAGGCCCACGGTGCGGATGTCATTCTTCTTATTGCGGCATTTTTAAACAAAGGGGAAATCAAGCGTTTTTCAGAACTGGCAAAATCGTTGCAGCTTGATGTGCTGCTAGAAGTACACAACGAAGATGAGCTCCATAAATCCATAATGCCCAGTCTTGATATGCTGGGCGTTAACAACCGGAATTTAAAGACCTTTGAAGTCAGCTTGGAGGTTAGCAAAACTTTATCGCGACTAATTCCCGACGATTTCGCAAAGGTGTCGGAAAGTGGTATCAGCAGTATCGAGGCAATACAAGATTTGATACCTTATGGCTATCAGGGGTTTCTGATTGGAGAAAATTTTATGCGGACGGATAATCCTGGAGAAGCTGCAAGAGCGTTTATTGGTAATTTAAAATGAAGCCATGAAACTAAAAATCTGCGGAATGAAATTGAATACGGCCCAGGTAGCAGCTTTACGGCCCGACTATTTAGGCTTCATTTTCTGGGAACCCTCCAGCCGATTTTTTGATGGCGAGGTTCCAGAATTACCTATGGGTGTTCAAAAAGTAGGTGTGTTTGTGGATGCTTCCATCGATGATATATTGGAGAAAGTTGACAAGTACGGATTGCATGCGGTTCAGCTGCATGGTACAGAAAGTCCGGAGTATTGTGAGCAACTACAAAAAAAATCAAGGAAATTAAATGCTCGGTCAACGGCAACCCATGACAGACAGAAAGCGACTAATGCCGGGTCGAGTATAGCCAGCGTCGGGTCGACCCTGCCTGCAGGCGTAATCGAGACC
>JBATUY010000482.1:0-3363 GCA_049671465.1 Pricia sp.
AGTGAATTAGTTGTTAAGAAAGGAGACCTAGATAAGGTCTCCTTTTTTAAATGAAAAGGGAGTCCATTTTCATGGTCTCCCTTTCTGTATCGAAGTTTTTACTCGTTGTTTCTCTTCTATGTTACGCTGGAATAGAGCACCTTCTAAACACTTTTTGGCGATCTAGTAGTTATCCCAAATACGTTTTCAAAAGCTTACTTCTAGAATTATGACGCAATTTTCGAATCGCCTTTTCGCGAATCTGACGCACCCTTTCGCGGGTCAAATCAAATGTCTGTCCGATTTCTGCCAGCGTCATCGATTGTTGGTCGCCGATTCCGTAATACAGTTTTACAACGTCGGCTTCCCTTGGGGATAAAGTCTCCAGAGCCCGATTGATTTCCGTGTTCAGCGACTGCTGCATCAACAATTTATCCGGTCTGGGCGATTCCCCGGAACGCAGCACGTCGTAGAGGTTCGAATCTTCTCCTTCGCGCAATGGGGCGTCCATGGACACATGGCGGCCGGAGTTCTTGATCGATTGCTTTACCTCGCTCACCGTCATTTCCAATTCTTTGGCAATCTCCTCTGCGGAGGGCGGTCGTTCATGGGCCTGCTCTAAATACGAAAAGGTCTTTTTAATTTTATTGATCGAACCGATTTTGTTCAACGGTAGCCGAACTACACGGGATTGCTCCGCGAGTGCCTGGAGAATGGATTGCCGTATCCACCAAACGGCGTAGGAGATAAATTTGAATCCGCGGGTTTCGTCGAAACGCTTGGCCGCTTTTACCAGCCCCAAATTCCCTTCATTGATCAAATCGGGGAGTTTCAGTCCCTGATTTTGATACTGTTTGGCTACTGAAACCACAAAACGTAGGTTGGCGGTAGTTAGTTTCTCAAGTGCGAGCTGATCACCGGCGCGAATTTTCTGGGCCAGCTCTACCTCTTCCGCTGCGTTGATCAGGTCGATTTTACTAATATCCTGCAAGTACTTGTCCAATGACTTCGATTCGCGGTTGGTAACCTGCTTGATAATCTTTAGTTGCCTCATATGTACATAACGATTTTGGGTTCTACAAGCATGTATAATACCGCTTATTTCTGTCTTATCCTAAAAGAAGTGGGTAATCTTATACAATATTTATGAATTTTAAGGATTTTGGGTTGAAAAAAAGATAAATAGGACGATTTCGGACAACAAAATTTTAATAAATGGATCAAAAAGTGGATAAAATAGGGGATAGGACTATCATTTTACAGGGATAATAGGTTACTTTGTTGCTGCCTTTTACCTACAAACGTCCTTATATGAGCAAACGCCAACTCAAAAAATACCTATCGGAATTAAAGAAGGACGCCCTTGAGCATCAGTTGCTGGATCTTTACGGTCGCTTTCCGGTGGTAAAGGAATACTATGATTTTATTTTTAATCCCAAAGAGGATAAACTGTTGCTAGAGGCGAAGACCAAAATAGCGAACGAATACTTCCCTATAAAGCGCCGGAAGCCGAAAGCGAGGCGCTCGGTAGCCCAGAAGTATATCAAGCATTATATCAAATTGGGTGTCGAGCCCCACATTCTGGCCGACGTCATGATATACAATCTTGAAATCGCCCAGTCCTATGCCAGAGGAAAAAACGTACCGGATGCTTTTTTCAAAAGTATGCTAAACTCTTTTGAACAAGCGGTGCACTATATTTCGGTCAATGGCCTTCTGCAAGATTTCAAATCTAGGATCGTAACGGTCTACGAAGAAACACAAAAGCAAGATTGGTTGTTCGGGGAAGGATTTTCAAGAGTTCTGGATATTATTGATTGATTCACCCGGATGAATGGTGTTATATCTAATCTTGTTTATACAAATAGTTATCGAAGGATTTTAGAATTCGCAATCACAATAGCAAAACATGGCCTTAGTAATCATTCGACAAGACGGTAAAATAGATTTTTGGAAGGATGCCCTCAAAGCGCAGTCCCCAGAACTCAAAGTATTCGGTTATTTGGAGGACCATCCCAATGACGACATAGAGATGGCTTTGGTCTGGAAACATCCGAAAGGCAGCCTAGCGGAATATCCGAATTTAAAGTTGATCGCTTCTAATGGGGCGGGAGTGGACTTTATCTTCAAGGATCCCGATGTGCCTACAGGCGTCCCGATAACGCGTATTGTGGATACCAAGCTGGCCGATGATATGTCGGAACATGTGCTCGCGGTCATTATGGGCCACCTCAAAAATTTAGAAACCTATAAGTTACAACAGACCCAAGGGGTTTGGAAACCGAGGGACTACCATCGCATCTCCGATTATACGGTGGGCATTATGGGTTTGGGGGAGTTGGGCCGCGTTTTGGCCGAGGATTTGGTACGATTCGGATTTAAGGTGCAGGGCTGGTCGAATTCTTCCAAATCCATCGAAAACGTCAAAACTTTTGCCGGAGACGAGGCGCTAATATCCTTTTTATCCTCCTCGGAAATATTGGTCTGCCTTTTACCCTTGACGGACAAAACGACCGGTATTTTAAATGCATCCCTTTTTAAGCAACTTCCTAAAAAGGCGTTTGTCATCAATGTAGCCCGTGGCGGCCATCTGGTGGACGAAGATCTGATCAAAATGCTTGACAACGGCCATCTGTCGGGAGCCGGGCTCGATGTCTACCATCAAGAACCCTTACCGGAGACCCATCCGTTTTGGCAACATGAAAAAATACATATGACGCCGCACTACGCCAGTGTTTCCGATCCTCGGTCCGTTGTTCCCCAAATTCTGGAAAACTATAGGCGCGTGCAAACAGGGGAAGCATTTTTGAACCAGGTTTCTTTCAAAAAAGGCTATTGAGCATTCGATTATCCGCCCAAACCGTTTCACCGATCAGCGTCAAAAGATACACTGGATTAACAGCCTGAGCCGTACCTCGCAAAGCGGATTTACGGGAAATAAATTTCGCCCAAACCTATAATTCCGTTAGTTTTGCAAAATTGAAATTGTACCAAAGTGCTGCAATCGGCACGTTTTTGAACTAAATCTGTAACCTACTTGAAGATAGAGCAAGACAGTACCGAAAAGACCCTTTACGATTATCAAGAAGAGGACCTGAACACCATATTCGAGCACTTGAAAGAGACCTCGAACGGTAACCTGTTGTATCAGCTGCCGACCGGTGGGGGCAAAACGGTGGTCTTTTCCGAAATTGCCCGGCGATATATCGAAAAGACCGGTAAAAAAGTGGTCGTACTGACCCACCGCATCGAATTGAGCAGGCAGACTTCGAAAATGCTAAGAGGTTTTGGGGTCAAAAATAAAATCATCAACAGTGAGGTCAAAGAACTAAGCGATCAAGACGATTTCATGTGCTTTGTGGCCATGGTCGAGACCTTGAACAA
>JBATUY010000483.1:0-8002 GCA_049671465.1 Pricia sp.
TGGCGGGATGCACATAGGTGAAATTATGGCCCTTACAGCACATGCCCAAGGCAATTTGCCCCGCTACGGTATTGTGTGACGATTGAATGAACCGCGTAGGGGTCAAAAACTGCTCATCGTTGTCGATGATATCGCTCACGAATTTTTCGGAATCGCCGATACAGCCTAAACCGGTACCCACAATAATGGCATCGATTTCGTCTTCCTCGATGGCAGCCTCGGTCATTGCGGTTTTAGCGCTAACGGTGCTCATTTTGATACCCTTGGCCATTCTTCGTGCCGCCGCAGGCGGAATATATGCTTTGTAGTTCGGAGCGATGATTTCCAAAACCGTGCCGTCATAACGTACAATCTCCTCCAAAAACATCGAATTATCGAAAGTTTTTTGGGCGGAAACAGATCCTATGCTATTGATGTAGACGGGCATTTTTGTTTTATGATTTATCCTTTGAAAATATCAAGGTCGAGCAATTCCCCCCAAAACCGAATGAATTTGAAAGTACGTTGTGCAGCGGTTTTTCTATAACCTTGGTGACAGGTTGCAAATCGAATTCCTTCATCGGGGTTTTGTAGTTCAAGTTCGGAAAAATGATGTCGTTCTGTAGCGCTAACACAGAATATACGGCTTCGACACCGCCAGCAGCCGCTAGCGTATGTCCGGTCAAGGCTTTGGTCGAACTGAATTCCGGCACTTTTTCACCGAACAATCGAATCAGGGCGTGGCCTTCGGAAAGGTCATTATTCGGTGTTGCCGTTCCATGGGCATTGACATAGTCGATATCGGAGGCGTGCATCCCTGCCGTTTTTAAGGCTTTTTCCATGGCTAATACCGCCCCGTCTCCATGTTCCGAGGAGGCTGTTTGGTGGTAGGCATCATTGGCATTGCCATATCCTGCGACGTAGCCCAAGACTTTTTTATTTTCTTTTTGAACCAGTGCATCCGATTCCAACACAAGAAATGCGGCCGCTTCCCCTAAATTGAGTCCCTTGCGTTCTTCGTCAAACGGGGCATTAAGATTGTCGGATAGAATCAACAAGGTCTTAAAACCGTTGATGGTAAATTTAGATAGGCAGTCGGTGCCACCGACGATGGCACGGTCCAGCTGTCCCGATTTGATCATGCGAGCGCCCAACATGATGGCGTTGGCCGCAGATGAACATGCGGTGCTGATGGTGGTCACGAAGCTTTCTTCAAGCCCGAGGTGTGCCGCAATTTTTTTGGTGGAGTCGCCGGCGTGAAGTCCGGTGATATGTTGAGTGACCTCTGGGCGGTCGAAATAATCATAGAAATATTGTTCCGATTTATCCATGCCGCCAACGGTGGTGCCGGAAATCAATCCGGTTCGGGCGTCGTTGATGTCGTTGATTCCGGCATTTGATACGGCCTCGTTGGCAGCGATACATCCTATCAGCACTGTTCGTGATACCTCGTTTTCGGCAAAACCCAATCGCTTTTCTAGAACGGTATTGGTGTCGGCGATTTCCCCGACCATGATATCGTTCTTATGTATAGTCTCGATTTGGGAAATCTTCGAAATGCCTGTCTTCCCAGCGATAAGCGACGCATAATTCTCGGCTACATTGTTGCCAATGGCCGAAATAATGCCCATTCCCGTTATTGCTACGCCTTTCGTCATTTAGGTTTTCAGGAAATATCCTATTTTTCACTACTTACGGACCGAATCAGCGGTCGTATTAAAATTGGCGAATATGCTACTGGTGAATCTCGCCGTGGGCCATCCGTACGATAAACCGAGCCGAAGTTTGTCAGGTCGAGCGCCTCAAGTTTTATCGACTGCGATGCTCCTTAATGTAACCTGCCATGGTCTCGACCGATTCGAAAATCGATTTACCCTGTTTGGGGTCTGCCAGCTTGATGCCGTAGTCTTTGTCGAGCATCACGATCAATTCCAACGCATCGATGGAATCCAGACCCAGACCTTCGCCAAAGAGCGGATCGGTATCCTTGATTTCTTCGATGGCAACGTCTTCTAGATTGAGTTGCTCTATGATTTTCTCCTTTAATTCTTGTTTCAATTCACTCATGGGGTACTGTATAATTTGGTTAATTCTTGTTCGGTATGCGAACGGCTTCCGGTCGGTGACACAAGGTAAAGAAACGCCCCGTAGCTGTCATTGTCGACGTCGACCCATCCGCAGAGCACCTCGTCGGCTTTATCCGTCTGCAACAAACTTTCGGAATAATCCCTTAAACACCCCGGATTAAACGCATCAAAGATAAAAAAACTATTCTCGGAACGCAGTTTATGCCTGATGCTAATTTCTCCGATACAGATATTGGGCAACGTGTAGACGAAAACGGCCGGACTGGGGTAAAAATTGTGCAGGTCGGAGATCGATTCCTGATATTTTCGGTCGGTGTCTAAACTAGAGGCCCTATTTGACAGTATAACGGCCATATTTTGGTTTTCATGCCCGTCGGCAGGCATGGCTTTGAATGTATTTGGATGCCCCAACAGCACCTCCGCCGCCAAAAAGGCCAGTTTGCTCAACCGATCCATCTTGAAGAATTTCGGATAATCGATTTCAAAATGTTTGTAGGCCGATTTCATAAAAGCGGTGAAGTCGCTGGACGTATTTTTGAAAAGGATGTTTCCGTCAAGTAAAATCGCCCTCTCCGTAATATGGCAAGACGACGATATGTAGGATGTTCTGTTCATGCTTTTTTGCAGACGAACATGGTGTGAAATTCGCCTACTTGTACATCTTCCTCTAAGCTCAGACCGGCTTGGTCGATAAGGTCGATGAATTCAGTGGCTTTGTACATTTTACTGTTTCCGTTGGCCAAGGCGGTAAAGTACAACGATGTCGCTTCCAAAGTAAAGCGGGCATTGTCGAATTTCTGGCGATCGGTGTAGGTTTCGATGATAATCAACTGCGTCGCATCGTCCATAGATCGTACGCATGTTTTTAGAATTTTCAGGATTTCATCCTTTGAAAAACAATCCAAAAACTGGCTCATCCAAATCGTGTCGGCACCTTCTTCAATTTGTGGATTTTCGGATAGCCAATCGATTTCCTGTCCCGATATCCTATCCTCGAAACCGTTCTTCTCGGCGTTTGCCAAGGCTACCGCCAATTGGCCGGGCAGATCGAATATTTTGACCTGTACGTCGGAGTCGTATTTAGCACAGAGCACCGCGAATTTGCCGGTGTTGCCCCCAACATCGAACAGGGTCTTGGGCTGGTGACGAAATACTAGCGGTAGCGCCTCACCAAAGATTTCATCGGAATAGAAATGGTCAAATTCGAACCATGATTTTTGAACATGCGGGGGTAATTGTGATAGCCCTTCGTAGACCGTTGGCCACGGGCCCAATTCTTTGAGTCCACTCGGTTCCCCTTTTACTATGGCCTCATGCAAGTGAAAAAGCCCTTGGTAACACACATCTTGTGTGAAATTCAGGTTGGCTTCCGTCATTTTGTTATAGTTGAGAAAGTACCCGGTTTTTGTCAGTTCATAACCTCCTTCGGCATGTTTCTCTACGATATCGGAGCTCTCCGCGATTTCGAGCAATACGCTCAGCCCGTATTCACTGATGGACAGGGCTTTGGAAAGTGCCTCTAAGGTCGTACCTCCGTTGGCACCGTGTTCAAAAAGATAATCTAAAACCCCCAATTTGCGCAGCGAAACAGTGGTCTGAAATACGAAGGGGGCAAAAGCTATTTTCTGCGCCTCTTCTAAGGCTTCGATAGCTTTTATCTTTTTTTTGGGCATGCTGTATTCTAATTCTCTAAGAACTGCAAATTTAAGGATTGTATGTTAATTGGGGAATAATAATGCGCAACCATTCAATACGTAATACAGCGTACCGAATGAATCTGGGTATGTTGTTTAACTGGTTAAATAGGAAACCGGCAATATTTAAAAAGCCGCTCAAGATTCGTTCCAATTTTACTTTTTTCAAAGAACTAGATCTTCCTGAAAACCCCCGCAGTATTGCTTCCGCCAAAGCCCGAGGCCGTTTTCAAGAAGGTATCGAGCCTTGCGGACGTTGTTTTTTCTATAATCTTCAAAGGCTGTGAAACCCCTAGTTCTTGAAATCCTTTAGAGGTGAACAGGGTGTTTCGCCGCAAAGAGTGCATGCCAACAATGGTTTCCAGTAAACCGGATGCTCCCAGTGTATGTCCGAAATATCCTTTTAGGCTGTGCAACGGTGTTTCGCCCAGACCGGCCCGGTTGAAGGCGATGGCTTCCATTTCATCATTATATATGGTAGCGGTACCGTGCGCGGAAATAAAATCGATTTTCTCGGCGGACAGACCAGCCTCCATCAATGCCGAAGTAACACTGCGAAACAATCCTTCTCCGGTCCGCGATGGTCCTGAAATATGGTTTGCGTCGTTGCAGGACGCTCCCCCCAAAATCTCAACGGATTCGTCGGCCAGCAGCTTTTTATCCTTGGTGACCAAAACGCTTGCCGCCACCTCCCCGATATTGATGCCCGATCTTGTTTTGCAATACGGGCGGCAAGGCAGATCGCTTAAAGCTTGAAAGGAGTTAAATCCAGAGATAATAAATTTGGTAACCAGGTCACCTGCCACGACAAAGACATGGTCGAACCTACCTTGACCGATCAATCTTTGTGCGGTTACTATGGCCAAAATTCCAGAAACACAGGCGTTCGAGACTACAATGGGTTGGGTCGTAAAGCCAAAATGCGTTTGTAGCTGCGTTCCCAAACTACTTAAATAGGCACGCTCTTTTGGGAAGGTACTGTCTTCTTCCAACACGTCGATATTTCCTTTAGTGGTGGAGACTATGAGTCCGACGCGATCGGTCAGTTTTATTTTCGCCGCTTTTAGGGTGTTGTCGAGGGAGACCGTCAGCATCTTTTCCAGTCGGGTCTTCGGCGATTTTACGTGTAGCCTATCAAACGCGTCGTTCAAAACATCCTCAGAAATCATGGAGGAGTAAAAAGGACGGTCCAGTATGTTGGGGTTGTCGACCAATCGTAGTCCGGAAACCTCTTCGACGATTTTATCGACAACGCTGGCGCTATCGAGACCGATCGATGAAACTATATTGTTGTATGATAGATAGGTGCTATTCATGCAACAGACCCATTTTAACTTTCCACTTTTTAAAGAAATCAGGTAGTATCAACGAAAGGTCTCCACCGAGTTCTACAAAGACCTGCACGGTTTCCCCGGTGCAGACTACCTGTCCATCGGTATTCAAAATCTCATATTTAAAAATCATTTTAGCGGCGGGCGAGTCAATGTAAGTTGACTTAATGGTAGCGACATCACCATAGCGCAACGGCAGTTTGTGTTCGCATTTCGAGGATACGATCGGCGTCGAGAAATTGTTCGCCTTCTGGTCGAGGTACGAAATACCGTGGTGGCGGCCGAAAGCCTCGCGACCATCCTCAAAAAATTGAATGTAGTTGCCGTGCCAGACGATGCCCAGCGGATCGCACTCGGCAAAACGTATGCGGATTTCGCTGGTGTGGGTGATGTGTTGTTTCATTTTTCAAAAATAAGGTTTTAGACGGTCTTGGGTCAATTAGATATGAAACCTTACAACCTCATACGTAAACGAATTTGACCGTACCCGAAAAAATAGGAGGCCTATCAACGCTGCTTATGCCCATATTCCACTGATAAAATCGGGAATAGTTCGTTTTGGCAAGAGTTTAAGAGAAAACGGATACCTTCTTTGGGTTCCGCGTCAAGGTCATACCGCGTTCTTCCGGCTATTGAAAATCACGGAAATTGTAATACAAGTGACGAAAAACAACAGGAGTAAGGCGATTTCCGGTAGTAGTTCCGTGATACCGATATTTCGTAAAAAAACACCATAAAATGCCTCCAGCCCCCAGTTCATAGGGGAAATTCTTGAGAGTACCTGCATAAAACTTGGCATGGCAAATACGGGTACCCAAACCCCGCCCAATGCGGCCAGAATGACCACGAACGTAGCGCCGAACGGGGCGGACTGCTCTTGGGTTTTTGCAATGGTGCCTAGTAGCAGTCCGAGTCCTACGGCGGCCAGACCGGCAAAGAAGGCTACGAAAAAGAGTAGGGGCAGTCTACCGGAGACCTCGAGTTCAGGTAAGCCGATCAAAGGAAAAAGATACACGCCCACCAAAAGCATTAGCGCAAACTGAAGCAGCGCTACCGTCAGAAAAACGATAGTTTTTCCACCAAGAAAGGTCGCATACGAAACGGGATGGGTACGCAAACGTACGAACGTGCCCTGATTTTTCTCCTTGACCATATTGATAGACAGTGGCAAGATGATAAAGAAAATGGCAAAAAGTGTCCAGGCCGGAATATTGTGCTGTGTCGCGTTCGGGATGACGGCTTTTTCTCCTTCAGAAGGTACAATTTCCCTGAAAAGCAAAAAGGGTTGCGAATCGAAAATAGCTTCGGAAGGGTCGTTGGTCAGCTCTTCCTGGAAGGCTTTGTAGATGGTCTGGGTCTCGATTTTGGATACCATTTGATCAATACCGCTTTTTATGGAATTCCGGAAGGCGAACTGGGTAGCCGGATCGAAATAAAGCTTGATTTCCTTAGCCTTTAACTTTGATTTTACCAGGGGGACGGCATCTTCTTCCCCACCAAATTTTTCGAGGATATTCTCAACGTTTTCGGCCACTTTGAGGTGTAAGTCCTTAGATAGATTCTTTGGGATGACAATACCCAGCTGGTATTCACCCGTCTGCACCAAGGTTTTTACCGAAGTCTCCGAGGGTTGTAACAACAGCTCAAAAAGGGGCGATTTCTTGAGATTTTCTTGGATGTTCTTAGAAACCTCCCCTTCATCATTGTCTACCAAAAGAATAGTGATTTTGGTTTCCTTCAAAGTCTTGAACGTATCGTTTTGAACAAGCGTTATCGTGATAACCAGAAACAAGGGCATGAGAAAGAGTATGGCCAAGCCGCCGATATCGCGAATCAGCAACAGGAATTCTTTGTATGTCGAGGCCCATAATTTATGCATGGTCACGAAGGGCTTTACCGGTTTGTGCCAAAAATACTTCCTCAAGGTTTTTAGCATTTTCTTGTTGCGCTATCAGGGTATGGGGCGCGCCTTGGCATACGATTTTCCCTAAATCGATAATGGCGACACGGGTACAGAATTCTTCCGCTTCGTTCAGGTGATGCGAGGTGTAGAGAATGGTGGTGCCCTCGGCGTTGAGTTGCCCCAGATATTCCATAATCACGTTTTTGGACTGCACGTCGACGCCCACCGTTGGCTCATCGAGAAACAGAACTTTAGGCCGATGAAGAATGCTGGCAATTAAGTTAATACGCCGTTTCATACCGCCCGAAAAGTTGGCAATTTTTTTATGGGCGAACTTAGAGAGTCCCAAGATGTCGACATGCTCGAGAATTTCAGTTTTCAATGTATTGCCCTGCAACCCGTACATGCTTCCAAAATAATGTAGATTTTCGTAAGCGGTCAAAGAGGGGTAGAGGGCGTACTCTTGGGGTACGATGCCGATGCGTTGTTTAAGTTCCTTTTTATGCTCCCGATAGTTCTGTCCGTCGATACTGAAGGATCCTGAGGTCGGTTTGAGTAGGGAACTGAGCATGGAAATCAAGGTAGTCTTCCCGGCTCCGTTCGGACCGAGCAATCCGAATATCGCTCCTTCTTCGATGTCGAGGTCTAGGTCATGCACCGAGTAGTCTTCGGCATCCTTATATTTTTTGGAGAGTTTGTTGATTTCGATCATTGGAATGCTACATCTTCTCTAGAATGCACGCTTAAGTTGGTTCAGAAAATTCTAAAACGGATTTTTCGGGGATTACAATCCTCAAATATCCGTGTTTTTTGGGGTTGTAATCCCTTAATTCACATTTTTTGGTGCTCGATGGATTTAAACTGCCTTTTTCAAACGCTTAAAAAACTGCTCCTCACGATTGGCAATGATCACCAACTGATCGGCGATTTTGTTATATCCGTCACTTTCCCCACTGCGATTCTTATAGATTCGAGACGCATCGAGCGCAAAATCACGCCACATATCAC
>JBATUY010000484.1:0-8779 GCA_049671465.1 Pricia sp.
GCCCTTGAATTGAATTGTAACCTTAGTTTGATTGAAATGCTCTTCCATTTTAACAAAGGCAACTGGGGAAATTTCAAGCAGGGTAAATTGACCTTTTTAAAATTATTACGGCAGCTACAACTTGAAAACGAAATCCCTTTGGATATTGAGGAATTTACCCTGTTTTTAAAGGATACTACCATCGTAATCAACAAGATATATAACGAAAGTATACCCGATCAGCTGCAGGATATTTTCAGCAAAATAGGAGAACATTACGTTCATTTGAGCAAAGGGCTTACGGAGACTCCTTACGAAATTTATATTCCCGTCTTTGAAGAATGTTCACACGCCAACGACATTTTGATCCGTAATATCGAGGCTGGAAATCAAACCGAACAGGATTACTACAATTATTGGGGACTGTATTGCGATTCTGAAGAAGATGCCGTTATTTACGATCTTAAAAATTCAAGAATAGAGCAGGGCGATTTGTTTATGCTCAATCACTAAAAATAAAATCAAATACTACACAGGAAAAACCTTTCATGGGAGTTTCCTTAAAAAATAAAAACCTGCTTGGATATATCCAAGCAGATTTTTACATTTTTATAGCAATCGCTATTCTAGAAATTGAACAGGGCTCTTTCCTTCATTAAATTATTCACTTTTTTCTTTACCTCTTTAATAACTTTTTTGTCCGCCGAGTTCGTCAATACCTCGTCGATAAGGTCTACGATGATATTCATGTCATCCTCTTTCAGGCCTCTGGTGGTAATGGCGGCAGTTCCGAATCGGATACCGGAAGTCACAAAAGGTGATTTATCATCGAACGGAACCATATTTTTATTTGCCGTAATATCTGCCGTGACCAGCACTTTTTCAGCATCTTTACCGGTGATGTCCTTATTTCTTAGATCGATCAACATCATGTGGTTATCGGTTCCCCCAGAAATTATTTTATAATCTTTGGCAACGAAAGCAGCGGCCATGGCGGCGGCGTTCTTCTTTACCTGTAGCATATAGTGCAAAAAATTGTCGGTCAAGGCTTCCCCGAAAGCAATCGCTTTTCCGGCGATGACATGCTCTAAAGGGCCACCTTGGTTTCCAGGGAAAACGGCCATATCCAACAGGTTGGACATTTTTTTGAGCGTACCGTTCTTTAACTTCTGCCCGAACGGATTGTCGAAATCCTTGCCCATAATAATCAATCCGCCTCTGGGTCCGCGCAAGGTTTTATGGGTCGTGGTGGTCACAATATGGCAGTGGGGCACGGGGTCATTGAGAATACCCTTGGCAATCAGTCCCGCAGGATGCGCGATATCCGCCAATAAAAGAGCGTCTACACTGTCCGCTATTTTACGAAAACGCTCAAAGTCCATATCCCGAGAATAGGCCGATGCGCCCGCGATAATCATTTTAGGCTTGTGCTCACTGGCGATTTTTTGAATGGCATCGTAATCCAAACGCCCGGTCTCTTCATCCACTCCATAAAATACGGGATTATAGAGTCGTCCCGAAAAATTTACAGGGGAGCCATGGGTCAGATGCCCGCCATGGGCCAAATCAAAACCTAGAATGGTATCACCAGGTTGTAGACAGGCATGATATACGGAAGCGTTCGCCTGAGATCCGGAATGTGGCTGCACATTCGCATATTCGGCCCCGAAAAGTTCTTTGGCACGGTCAATGGCCAATTGCTCGACTTGATCGACTATCTCGCAACCGCCGTAATAGCGCTTACCCGGATACCCTTCGGCATATTTGTTCGTCAACACCGACCCGGCGGCCTCCATGACTTGTGGACTTGTAAAGTTCTCGGAAGCGATCAGTTCTATTCCTTCAATCTGACGCTGTTTCTCTTCTTCGATTAATTCAAAAACCCGGGTATCGCGTGACATAGGCAACTTTTGTGTTAAATGAGGTGCAAAAATACGAATTGAACCGCATTGATACCTACTAAATACTATTTTTGATACCATATTTATCAAACATCGGTTAACAAATACCTTATGTCGATAGCGGCGAACAATCCAGAACGCAAAACATGGCTTACCGTTTCGGAGCAATCCGATTTTCCGATACAGAATATACCCTTTGGCGTTTTCTTGACCCGCGACGATAACATCACCATCGGCTCGCGCATCGGCGATTATGCCATCGACATCGACGCCTTGCATCGCCTGGGCTATTTTTCAGAAATTCCCCTCACCAAGGATATTTTTTCCCAAGATAGCCTGAACAATTTCATCTCCGAAGGCCAGAAAATTTGGCGACAGGTAC
Organism: Pricia sp.; assembly: GCA_049671465.1. Classification (GTDB taxonomy): domain Bacteria; phylum Bacteroidota; class Bacteroidia; order Flavobacteriales; family Flavobacteriaceae; genus Pricia. The sequence goes on from JBATUY010000484.1 coordinate 2,263, forward strand.
GTAACCGTATCAGTGAACTTTTCGACGCCGCGAACGATGAACTGAAAAAGAATGAAAGTCATAGAAAGACCGTTTTGTTTGCCGTGGATGAAATCGAGATGAAATTACCGGTTCACATTGGGGACTACACCGATTTTTATTCGAGCAGAGAACACGCCACCAACGTGGGCACGATGTTCCGGGATGCTGAAAATGCCCTTTTACCGAATTGGCTTCACCTTCCGATCGCTTATCACGGCAGGAGTTCGACCGTCGTTACTAGCGAAATTCCCGTTCGCCGGCCCAATGGGCAAACCCTACCAAAGGATGCAGTAACCCCGGTACTCGGACCGTCGAAATGGATAGATTTCGAACTTGAAATGGCTTTCATCACCACGGATGCCAATACCATGGGCGAATCCATACCCGTAGCGGATGCGGAGGATTATATATTTGGGATGGTACTTCTGAATGATTGGAGTGCCCGGGATATCCAGAAATGGGAATATGTGCCATTGGGACCCTTTCTTTCCAAAAGTTTTGCTTCTTCGATATCGCCTTGGGTCGTAACCTTGGATGCCCTGGAGCCTTTCCGTACGGAAAGTCCTGAACAACTGCCCCGACCCCTACCCTATCTCCAACAAACGGGAAAACACAGCTTCGACATTTCGCTGGAGGTGATTCTTACGCCGGACAAAGCCCCTCCGACCACTATTAGCAAATCGAATTTTAAATATTTGTATTGGACGATGGCGCAACAACTGGCCCACCATACGGTGAACGGCTGTAAAATCAACAGTGGAGACCTCATGGGAAGCGGAACCATTTCAGGCCCGACCCCGGATAGTTACGGCTCCATGCTCGAACTTTCGTGGCAAGGCACCAAACCACTGAAACTGATTGATGGATCGGAAAGAAAATGTATCGAGGATAATGATACGATTACCTTAAAAGGATATTGCAAAAATGAAAATGTGAGAATCGGCTTCGGGGAAGTAACGAATACCATATTGCCGGCGCGTGCACCCAATTACGAATAATTGGCAGACGGTTACGTATGGTCAATTTACTCCAGGCCTTTTCTCAACGCCTCCATATCCAAGGGTAAGATGATATTTCTGTGCCCCCCTCTTTCATCCATAACCACATACACCCTCTGTTCCGGGCCCAATTTGAAATCCTGAAAAACGTAGACAAATTTGTTAACGCCACTCTGTTTTATTAGTCCCCCGAGTTTGTAGGTATATAGCGGGGACATAGGGATTTCTTCATTACCTAAAGACTGAATGTAAAAGCGAACCTTATCGATATGATAATCACTTTTCGAAACGTTCCTGAACTGTAAGGTAAAGTAAATCTCATTGTGATCTACGGCCATATGATTGAGCCGAAGATCAACGCCACCATTCTCGCGTACGTTATTCTTGGTAATGGTACGTTGCAGGTAGCTATTCTCACAGAAAATCTCATAATAGCCTTCACGATCCATATCGTAAAAACTGCCTTGTTCGATGTAGTTCTCTTCGGAAAGTTCGGAAATAGCCGTGGCGTTTTCGGTAGTTAGCGATTCTTTAAAGGTATCTTTTATTACTTGTTCAGACGCTGGTTCCCAATGGTCTTGCCTACGAAAAGGTCGTTGCGATGCATCTTTGGATGCATCACCACCTCTTTCGGGAGCATGCGGTATAACTGCGGTATTTTGCCACTGCACGGTAGTGGTCCCGTTCCTGTTTCCGATGGCCTGTGTCGAGGAAATGACGTAGGTGAAATTTTCGATAGTTTCGCTGTAGTATAAGACAAATGAAAAAATATCCCCGTTTTCAATAATAACGGTCAAGTTACTGGCTTTTCCCTTTTTTGCTCTCAATGTGGCAAGGTTACCGGCCTTTTCATGGGTAAAGTTAAAATGGGATGCCGGTTCGATGACTTTTTCGATGGCAGAGGGAAAGAATAGAGATACCGTCGTATGCTCGTTGGCCTTGACGGTAATCGGCCCCGAATTGGCACTTACAACACTCGTCAGTATAAGGAGTGTGAACATCAATTTTAGGGATAGAAAACGCATAAGTAGGAAAATTGGGATGAAATTCACAGCAAAAGTATGAAGATGGCTACACGGTTTGTAATTTATCCGCCAAACAGATAAAATAGGCGTCCTACTGAATTTCCCAACCCCTCTTTATCCGTAAAACGGACGCTATATCATTTTTTGAACATCGTAAGGCAAAGTGGACTGTTCGCGATGATTTTGCACACCCGTAAACCACGTTGAACGTCGTAATTTCCTCCGTAATAATTTCTTAAAAGCCTTTGTTTCATTAAATTTGCTAGCTTAGAAATCAATCACTATGAACGACAAAAAAACACTGTTCGATAAGGTGTGGGATTCCCATGTGATACACCACATTGAAAACGGGCCCGACGTACTCTTTATCGATCGCCATATGGTGCATGAAGTGACGAGTCCCGTTGCTTTTTTGGGCATTAAAAATCGGGGCATCGAGGTCATGTATCCCGAAAAAACGTTCGCTACCGCCGACCATAATACTCCGACCATCAACCAACACCTTCCGGTCGAGGACCCGCTATCGGCCAACCAGCTGCGTATGTTGGAAGAGAATTCCAACGAATTCGGTATATCGTATTGGGGCCTTGGCCATGAAAAGAACGGTATCGTGCATGTGGTAGGTCCGGAATACGGCATTACCCAACCCGGGGCGACCATCGTTTGCGGCGACTCCCACACCTCAACCCATGGGGCTTTCGGGGCAATCGCCTTCGGTATAGGTACTTCGGAAGTCGAGATGGTATTAGCGACCCAATGTATCATGCAGACCAAACCCAAGAGCATGCGTATCAACGTTGAGGGCAAGCTGAATTTCGGCGTGACTCCCAAAGATGTTGCTTTGTACATCATATCTCAATTGTCCACTTCCGGGGCCACCGGCTATTTTGTGGAATATGCGGGACAGGTTTTCCGCGATATGACCATGGAAGGCCGAATGACCGTCTGTAACCTCAGTATCGAAATGGGAGCCCGTGGCGGTATGATAGCGCCCGATGAAAAAACCTTCGAATACGTTAAAGGAAGAGAATTCACACCGAGCGGTTCCGCTTGGGATACCGCTATGGACTATTGGAATACCCTTTACACCCATGAGGATGCTGAATTCGATAAGGAAATCACCTTCGACGCTGCCAATATCGAACCCATGATTACGTATGGTACCAACCCCGGTATGGGTATCGGAATTTCGCACGGTATTCCCGTAGCCGATGCCAAGGATAGCGGTGCGGCGACCTATCACAAATCCTTGAAATATATGAATTTCAGCGAAGGCGATAGCATGATGGGGAAACCTATCGATTTTGTGTTCCTGGGAAGCTGTACCAATGGTCGAATCGAAGATTTTAGACTGTTTACTTCTTTGGTTAAAGGAAGGAAGAAAGCGGATAATGTGACCGCATGGCTGGTGCCCGGTTCCCATAAAGTCGAAAAAGCCATCAAAGCGGAAGGCTTATTGGATATTTTGAAGGAAGCCGGTTTTGAACTCCGAGAACCCGGATGCTCCGCCTGTTTGGCGATGAACGATGATAAGGTGCCCGCCGGCAAATACGCCGTCAGTACGTCGAACAGAAATTTTGAGGGGCGGCAGGGGCCTGGGTCAAGAACACTTTTGGCGAGTCCACTTGTTGCGGCGGCGGCGGCGGTTACCGGAAAGGTGACCGACCCAAGGGAATTGATGAAGGCGGAGTTGGAAAACGTTTGACACCCTGTATCTATTAAAAGACACTAGTTCAAATTAGAGAGAATCTTCAACAGATTATCACCCTGCATTCACAATTTAATCCACCTAACCAAAAACCGACTATAATGGCATACGACAAATTTAACATACTAACATCGTCCGCAGTACCGCTTCCCATAGAAAATGTGGACACCGACCAAATCATACCCGCACGTTTTTTGAAAGCAACGGAGCGTAAGGGCTTTGGCGATAATCTATTTCGCGATTGGCGCTACAACAATGACCACTCCGAAAAGAAAGATTTTGTACTGAATAACCCCATGTATAGCGGTCGCATTTTGGTCGGGGGCAAGAATTTCGGTTCCGGATCTTCGCGCGAACACGCCGCCTGGGCCGTCTACGACTACGGATTCCGCTGTGTGGTATCCAGTTTTTTTGCGGATATCTTTCGCAACAACTGCCTAAACATCGGGGTGTTACCGGTACAGGTGAGTCCCGAATTTCTGGAAAAAATCTTTAGGGCCATCGAAACGGACCCCAACGCCCTTTTAGAAGTAAATCTGCCTGAACAGACCATTACCATCGAAGCTATGGGAGACCAAGAAAGTTTCGATATCAATGCCTACAAAAAAGCGAACATGCTCAACGGCTTTGACGATATCGATTACCTGCTGAATATCAAGGAGCAGATTCGCGAATTTGCAGGAGATAGACCCTTATAAGATGAAGAGACGTATCGAAATCATGGATACGACCCTGCGCGACGGGGAGCAGACTTCGGGGGTGTCTTTTTCCGTTTCCGAGAAATTGACCTTGGCCAAACTCTTGCTCGATGAGCTTAGGGTCGATCGTATCGAAGTGGCTTCCGCGAGAGTTTCGGAAGGCGAGCTCGAAGCCGTAAAGCAGATTACGGAATGGGCGGTCTCCAAAAATTATTTGGACAAGGTCGAGGTACTCACCTTCGTTGATGGTGGCGTATCTTTGGAATGGATGGAAAAAGCGGGCGCAAGGACTCAAAATTTATTGACCAAAGGTTCGCTCAACCACCTGAAATATCAACTTAAAAAAACACCCGAACAGCATTTCAAGGAAATTGCCACCGTTTTCGAATCCGCAGAGAATAAAGGCTTAAACAGCAACATATATCTGGAAGATTGGAGCAATGGTATGCGAAACTCCAAGGACTACGTTTTTCAGTTTTTGGATTTTCTTTCGACACAGCCCGTCCAGCGCATACTGCTTCCGGATACCTTGGGCATCATTACCCATACAGAGACCTATAGCTTTCTTTCCGAAATTATAGAACGTTATCCGTACATCCACTTCGATTTTCACGGCCACAACGACTATGATTTGGGCGTTGCCAATGTGATGGAGGCGGTAAAAGCCGGTTGCCACGGACTACACCTCACCATAAACGGAATGGGAGAGCGTGCGGGAAATGCCCCCATGGCCAGCGCGATTGCGGTTATCAAAGATTTTTTGCCCGAGGTCGAAATCGGGGTCAACGAATCCGCCTTATTCAAAATCAGCAAACTCGTGTCGGCGTTTTCGGGTATCGGCATTCCCACGAACAAGCCTATAGTTGGCGATAGTGTTTTTACGCAAACCGCTGGTATACATGCTGATGGAGACAACAAAAATAACCTTTACTTTAGCGACCTCATGCCCGAACGCTTTGGCCGGAAACGCAAATATGCGCTGGGAAAAATGTCGGGAAAAGCCAACATCCAAAAAAATCTGCAGGAACTCGGGCTTACGCTGAACGACGATGAACTTAAAAAAGTGACCGCTCGCATCATCGAGCTGGGCGATAAAAAAGAACGCGTTACCAAAGACGACCTGCCCTACATTATTTCCGATGTGCTGAATACGGATTACTTGCAGAAAGTCTTTGTAAAATCTTATGTTTTGACCCATTCTAAAGGGTTGCGCCCATCCACTACTCTATCGCTTGAAATCGAAGGAAAGATTTTTGAGGAGAACGCTTCCGGTGACGGGCAGTATGATGCCTTTATGAACGCGTTGCGCAAAATCTATCGTTCCAGAAAAAAAGAACTGCCCAAATTGATCGACTACTCCGTGCGTATACCCCCGGGAAGTAGCTCCGATGCACTTTGCGAAACCATCATTACTTGGGAAACCAAGGGCAAGGAATTTATCTCGCGAGGGCTAGATTCCGACCAAACCGTTTCTGCAATCAAGGCGACCGAGAAGATGTTGAATATAATTTAGGGATTCGGTATTGCGAGGAGTTCGTTTTCGATAGAAAGTTGACGACATGGTAATTAGATGAATATGACCACAAAATTGATAAAGGAGACCTACGTTAAAAAAATATAGAACAAAATGCAGATTGCCGCGCTACGCTCGCAATTTTAAAACTTATAAACACGATATGAAATTAAACATTGCCCTATTGGCCGGAGACGGTATCGGACCCGAAGTAATCGACCAAGCTGTCAAGGTCTGTGACGCCATCGCCGCCGAATACCAGCATGAAATTAATTGGAAGCCCGCTCTGACCGGTGCCGCGGCCATTGACGCCGTTGGCGAGCCCTACCCCGATGAGACCCATGAGATTTGTGCCAATGCCGACGCGGTACTCTTCGGTGCTATCGGACATCCTAGGTTCGACAATGACCCCTCGGCCAAAGTTCGTCCGGAACAAGGACTGTTAAAAATGCGCCAGAAATTGGGTTTGTTCGCCAATGTGCGCCCAACCTTTACCTTTCCGTCCCTAATCGATAAATCACCATTAAAACGCGAACGTATTGAGGGTACGGACC
>JBATUY010000485.1:0-1769 GCA_049671465.1 Pricia sp.
TTTGAAAAGCATCGCGCTTTTTGCCCTCTTATTTGTCGGATTATCATCGTGTGACGATGACGATAATGGCGATGGTACCGTAATTGAGAATCCATTACCAAATATTGTTGAGACCGCACAAGACACAGATGCCTTGACAAGTCTGGTCGCGGCCTTGGCCAAAGCGGACGAGAACGACGATACCGATTTGATCGGTACGCTAAGTGGCGACGGTCCCTTCACGGTTTTTGCGCCTACAAATGACGCTTTTACCGAATTGTTGGGCAGCTTGGAGGGCTATGACTCCCTTGACGATTTTGAGTCGGAAGAAGAAAAAGCACTCTTGGCATCTATTCTTACCTATCACGTGGTCAGCGGAACGGCCGCCCTATCTACAGATCTTACCGACGGTCAACAAATCGAGACCGTTCAAGGGGAGGATGTCGGTATCAGTCTTGAAGGCGGAGTATTCGTACAGGACGCCACGGACGAAGACGCGCAGGTAGCGTTGGCGGATGTTATAGCCAGCAACGGCGTGGTACACGTAATAGACAAGGTACTGATTCCCCAAGCGGTTCTTGACGCCTTGGTTGCCCAAACGATCACGGAAGTCGTTGTCAACACCGATACGCTTTCGGTCTTGGAAGCGGCGGTGATTAAAGCTGATTTGGCCGAAACATTAAGCAACTCGGTATTTACCGTTTTTGCTCCTACCGATGAAGCTTTTGTGGCCTTGTTAGCGATATTAGGGGATGACTACAACAGCATTGAAGATTTTGATGAAGAGGAAGAAATTGCACTATTGCGGGATATTTTGCTGTACCATGTCGTTCCGGATAATACCATCAACGCGGCAGATCTCGCGGAAGGTTCCGTTGCCACTGGCCTTGAGGGCAATTCAATTGAAGTTATCGCATCTGGCGATACGTTTGTCATCGGGGATGCCTCCGACGTGGATGCCAATATTTTACAAACCGATATTACGGCGTCGAACGGCGTTGCCCATACCATAGACAAGGTCTTGTTGCCACAGGCGGCTTTGGAATTTGCGGCTTCGCTCAATCAGTAAGCGATTATAGCTTTATCGGGGTTCACCCAGCTGAATCCCATGAAAAAAACCTCCCTAAACTAAATTTAGGGAGGTTTTTTTAAGTTGCGATTTTAAGCTGGACCACGGATATAAAAAATACAAACATCAAGATTCACACCGTAGACATACAGGAACGCCTACTTGACAACTTGTATTTTTTTCAATGTGAGGTTATCCGCATCTTTACAGTCCCAAATCTTACCAAACCAATCTAGCTGATGCTTGAAGCCCTAACCTCGCGGTTAGGGCTTTTTGTTTGCCCGTGTTTCAAATTGTATCGAAACGAAGCGGCTATGAAGTCACTATAATTACCGCTTTCCGAGTTTCTTTTGTTCTTCTGCCTGCTCCATCATTTCGCGCATCTTTCGCTGAAATTTATTCTCTTTTTTCGGCTTTTTCTTATTCTCCTGAATTTGCGCGTGTATGCGGTCATTATCCAAGATAAAATTCTTGATGACCAGCATGATGCCGATGGTAATCAGGTTAGAAACGAAGTAATACAAACTCAGGCCACTAGCATAGTTGTTGAAGAAGAACAACATCATCAAGGGCATCAGGTACATGATAAACTTCATGTTCGGCATGCCCGGCTGGCTCGGCATATTTTGGCCGGTGGTCATCATCATATAAAAGAAGATGGCTACGGATGCTAAAATCGGGAATAGGCTCACGTGATCCCCATAAAAGGGGATTTCAAAGG
>JBATUY010000486.1:0-5788 GCA_049671465.1 Pricia sp.
TCATTCGTCAGATGTTGGTTGCTAAAACGGACCATCCATCGGCGGCCTTTAAATACGATGCGGGTCTAAAGGGTCTCCCCATTTTGGATGCCGCAAAGGTTCTGTGGCGCAGTCTGGCGGATACCTTGCAAAAAGACAACATGGCCAATAGGGCCGATGATTACATCAACATAATCAAGGGAAAGAACCGGCTGATTGCCGCTGAATTACAGGGCGGGTCGCTGGCATTCTTCCCGCCGCCGCATCGCTTCTACTGGGCGCGTGAAATAGAACAGAATCTGGGATATGGTTGGTACCGCAAAGATGATGACAGTCATTTTTCCCTGGGAATCCGGCAAGCGGAACTGGAGGAAGACCCAGAGTTCTTCCATAATTTCGCTTTGTACAACGCACGGCCGGGCACTCCGCAATACATGCCCATGTTCCTGTATGTTAGCTCACGTTCTGGGAAGGAAGCTTTGGATGCCGCATTGGCCTTCACCCGTGGAGACCGTTTTAAGCCCCTTGCCGGTCACAAGGTAATGGGTCATCATTATCACGTGGGGCTGGTCAAACGGCTTATGGAAAACGGTGGATTCAATAAGAGCGTGAACGATATCGCTACAATGAAAAAAATCGGGGTGGATATCTACGGGGTCATCGACGGTGCGAGAGGTCCCGGTAGGCATGACAAGGGAGAATTGTATCTGAACGATTTGGCAGAATACTATGAAGCGGCGAGGAGCCAATCCGACGAAAATTTTCTGGTCATGCCGAACGATGAGAACAGCACCGGGGGCCGGCCTCCTTTTATGGGCGGGCACTACGACATCATTCCCTCCAAGCCTTTGTTCTGGCGACCGCAGCGCAAACCGGGCCAAGCCTTGGCGGAAAAACATCCCGAGTACGGTACGGTCTATAATTTGGGAAGTCCTGCGGATATGATGGAAATGGCTGAAATCGAAAATGTGCTTATTTCCATGCCCCATCCCCGGGCCAAGGGCTCAACGGGCTATCCGGATGCCATTAAGGATGAGCCTCAATTCCACCATAAAAACTATTTCGCCTTGGGATATCGATGGGGAATGGGCATCGACGAGTCGGAAAAGCGTCTCGGGGAATCGCGCTTTTTGCCTTTATGGAACGAAACCAATAACTGGATGGCCGCACGGGGTCTTCCACCGAAATTTGCCCTTGCGATTTCCGAGGCGCGATCGGACTACGGCAATCGTGGAAAGCCCTCACAAGATGATGTCTACGGAATGTCGCCGGTCAACTATCTCAAAATCGACAAGGTGCCCGCTGTCGATGATATGTCCCCCATCGTCAATGCCCTAAAGAATGGGCAATATTTTGTGACCACTGGCGAGGTACTGATTCCCCATCATCAATGGGAGGGTACCGGTCTCAATCGCTCCTTGGTCGCCGAAGTGGAGTGGACCTTTCCTTTGGACTTTGTCGAGCTAGTCTGGGGCGATGGTAAAACAACGGAACGCCAGATAATTTCGACCACCGATTTACCTGCCTTCGGCAAAAAGCAATTTAGGATTCCCTTTGAAACAAAGGGCAAGAAATGGATACGCTTTGCCGCCTGGGACATTGCGGGCAACGGAGCGATGCTGCAGCCTATTTTTTTAAAGTAATTCAGAGGGATTCCGTTTGAAAATATTTGGCTACCATTACAAATGTGGATGGAACCGGAGTCAAACATTAAGCTTAGGGTTTCTCGGGCAGCTCCAAAGCAAAAGGCTCATCGCGGTCGCAGACTACCTTGCCGTTCTCCATCCGCAAGCGGGCCACTTGTATGACCGAACGCCGTTGGCGGTAGCCGATAGTTTCCCATGAAGTAGTCGTGCCAAAACTTTCCTCGGGGTTGACATGGTAAAAGATATAGGCGTATTCCCCGGCAGGTACTACTCCGGCGTGATGTCCCTTGGCGGTATCGTCGGGCCGTTGCCCGATGCCCTCAAGAATCGTTCCTTCCCGTTCCCAGTTCTTGGCATTGGGGGACTTGTACAGGGCAATACCCTCCCAGGGGTCGGTAATCATCCAGTATTGGTCCTTCCAGTAAAAAGCATTGGCCCCTTCGCATTTAACGCTGTCGATGGCTTGGCCCTGGGGCTTCCACTCCACCAAATCCTTACTGTCCGCATAATGCGTAGTGTATCCGGCATTTTCGTGTTTGTACCACATCCGGTAGCCGCCGTTGGGCAGTTTGATGACCGTTGGGTCAATGACTCGATCCGATTTCAGGTCTATCTGGCGGGTAAACTTCAAATCCCACATATCCGTCCCTTCGTACATCAAAATCTTATGCTCGTCCATATAGTCGTCCGTGGGAATGCCCTGTACGAAACTCACAAAAAAGTGATATGTGCCATCCTCCCAAAAAACATCGGGAGCCCAGTAGGTATTATGTCCCGGTTCGTAGTTTAGGTCAAGTGTGCCGCGGTATTTCCAAGAGATGCCCCCATCATCGGAAGAGGCCACTCCGATAGCGGTACCATGAACCCAAGACAGTTCGAGGGTCTCTACATTGGCCCGTCGCTGGGTATAGACCATCCACCACTTATCTTCTTCATGGTTATAGAAAACGGTGGGGTCGGCGGGGCCTTCGTGAACCGGATCTCGAAAAAGGGGTGACGACGGTATCTTCTCTTTATTTTGAGCTACCGCGGATGCTGCAAAGGAAAAAATTACCAGTAGCATTGTCGAGATGCGTACCATCAAAGGGCTGTAAGTTCGGTGCATGTTTCGGCGGGTTTTAAATTTTAGTGTTGTCGACTTTTCTGTAAAAGTGGCGCGCTCATTTAGAAATGAATCCATAGTGCAGTAAAGCTACGGCAAGATGTCGATTATCGTGGCAAACTACAAAAGCCCCGGTAGTTTTTTTAGACCTGCTGTAGGGATTCCCAATTTTTTAAGAAAATAAATAGTGTATAATTGGATGAAATACATATTTTTGAGGATTAAACGTTTAACCTTCCCCAAATATATGGAATTATGAAAAGAAACTACTTTATTTTTAGGGTTTTGACAAACCTCAACAATTTAAGGATATCTCTTGGTCTTAGCTTGTTACTGAGCTTGCACATGGCAAGCGCTCAAGAATTTTCTGCGGACCGAGCAGCGGACTGGGATGTCTTTCCGGTCGGAAATCTTTTGGTCTCCGAAGTAGAGGACACGGCTTCGGCCGATAGTTCGGCATTGGAAATCACTACGGAGGTGAGTACCGAAAATTGGTATGATGCCCTCGCACAGACCTTTCAGAACAGCACCCCGGCAACGGTAAATGGCGACTCATATACCGTTTCTTTCAAACATCGGGCGGAAGCCGGGAGACAGATACGGGTACAAATTCATGGCAGGCCCACGGATACCTATGGCTCCGATGATAATACGTATTATGATGAATTTGTAGAGGTCTTTGAGGGCTATCAAGATTTCAGTTTTACGTTCGTATCTAACGATACCGTGCCCGGTACGGTTCACGTGCAGCTGTATGCGGGCGGGGATGATACGACTTTTCTTATCGACAATTTCGACATCGAGAATACAGGGCCAGGCTCCGCTGACGGCGATGAACCTTATGAAGATACCGATAAGTGGAACACTTATCCTGAAAATGTATTGAATGAGGAAATTGTTACCGACGACAACGCCCTGAACGGTGAAGCGTTCAGAATATCGCCGCAAACGAGCATCGCCGATTTGCAATGGTACGATACCGGTTTTCAGATATTGCAAGATGCCGCAGCGCCCGAAGAATCGGGAAAGAGCTATAAAATATCCTTTAGTTACCGTGCGGAGGCCGATCGTCAATTTAGGCTTTCTTTATTGTCGCGGCCGCTAGATACTTATGGGTCTGACGATACGACCTATTTCGGTGACTTTCTGCAAGCGGGTACGGAGTATCAAAATTTCGAGACGACCGTAACTTCGTCCGCATCGGTTCCGTCAGCCATTTATATTGGTTTTTTAGTGGGGGGTGACGATACGGCCATTTTCATAGATGATATTCAAATTGAAGAGGTGGTACCCGATCGTGAACCGAATACCTTTTATGTGTCGCAAGATGGCGACGATAGCAACTCCGGAACGGAAAATACGCCCCAAGCTGCCTGGAAGACCATTCGATACGGGTTATCGCAATTGATCGCGGGCGATGTACTTTTATTGAACGACGGAACGTACCAAGAGAATACCCTGGTCTTATCAGGTGTCAATGGAGATGCCGATACAAGAACCATAGTGAGATCAATTAACAAATGGGGCGCCAAAATAGAAAGTACCGCCCAATATTCCGCCATTCTCAAGGTCGAGAACAGTTCATTTATCGAAATAGACGGTATCGAGGTGTTCAATAACAACAATGTTCCGTTCGAAGACTGGAACCCCGGGGTACAGGTAATACGATCAAATTATGTCACCGTTAAAAATGTTTACGCGCATGATTGTGGTTGCAACGGTATCAGTGGAAGGGAAGGCGACTATTTTACCTTTGAGAACAATGTCGTTCGTGACAACGCCAAGACCAATCCGTACAACTGTAGCGGAATCAGCGTATACCAGCCCATAAACTTAGACGACAAACCTGGTTTTCATATTATAATCAGAAACAACGTCGCTTTCGAAAACGAGTGCCGTTTGCCGTTCGAGCCCGGTGGTTTCGATATACCTACCGATGGCAACGGAATCATTTTAGATGATTTTAACCAGACCCAGAGTGACGGAATACCGCCTTATACGGCCGCCAGTTTGGTAGAAAATAACCTGACCTTTAACAACGGCGGTGCGGGAATTAAAATATATGAGGTACAGAACGCTACGGTAAGAAATAATACCGCGTGGCACAACAACTATGTATTGCAGGAATACTCGAGCGGTATCGGTGAGATAGGTCTACAGGCCGTGAACGGGGAGATGAACGTAAGCAACAACTTGGTGGCCAAAATCTTCGAACAGACCGGTTATGGCCTCTTTCTTCAGACCAAGGAGTCAGGTACTGCAAAATTCACGAACAATATTGTGGTCGGATCCAATAGTTTTGAAGGGAACGCTCCCGTACTTGAGGGGAATATCACGGTATCCGATAACCAGCAGTCCTTTCCAAAATTCGCTAATGCGACAACCGATGTACAGTTCTCGGATATCGACGATTTCAGGGCCTATTTCGGATTGCGGGAAGGGAGTCCGGCGCTAGATGCCGCTAACGACGACCTTGCGTCAAGTGTAGATTTAGGTGGTGTGCCTAGACCTATAGGCAGTACCGCCGATGTCGGTGCATACGAAGGGGTTCAAGAGGGCACAGGGCCGCTTACGCCCGACGAAACGCTTGTTGCGAACATCACCCGTACCATTACCGCCATCAATATCGATGGTAAAAAAGACGGGGCGTATATCGGGTCGGAAAACGCAATCATCAAAAAATTGAACCCCGGCGCCATATCGGAAGAAAATGACTTATCCGCTACATGGACTTCCCTATACGACGATGACTATCTCTATGTTCTGGTTTCGGTAAACGATGATGACTTGAGAAACGATTCCGACTCTGCAGATAATGACGACAGTATAGAGCTTTATTTAGACGGTGACAATTCTCGGGACAGTATATACGGTACCAATGACTTTATATACAGCATCGGTTGGAACGATGGCGATGCCCTTGCCGAATTAACGAAGAACGATATCGAAGGCGTTGAGGCCGCGGTGTCTGAGGTCGATGGAGGGTATATTGCCGAATTTGCGGTGCCTTGGAGCAAGTTGGCGGTCACCCCTGCCGATAGTCTGCGCATCGGGTTCGACG
>JBATUY010000487.1:0-1579 GCA_049671465.1 Pricia sp.
CTCGTCCATGCAACGCAACAACCCCATCAAGCTGATTTATGTCGCAGGCTATGGCCGCAGCGGCACGACCTTGCTCGATATTGCTATCGGCCAGCAAGACGGCGTCTTCGCAGCTGGCGAAGTAACGGCGTTGCCGCGCCATGTCTGGGCCAACGACGAATTTTGTGCCTGTCGGAAAACAGTGAGCGAGTGCGAGTTCTGGGGGCCGGTGGTCCGACGCTGGCAGGAGGGCCGCGATAACGACGCGATGCCCGTCTTTGGCAATCTGCTTGCGCGCACCGAATATCTGTTCAGCCCCGCGCGGTTCCTGTCCAGGTTCCGCTCTTCCCGGCAATACCAATCCTTTGGCGAGCAGACAGGCGCGCTGTTCGAGCAGATCGCGCAAAGCTCGGGCGCGAACGTTATTGTCGATTCGTCCAAACTGCCCGGCCGCGCGGCGAGTATGCTATCGATGCCGGGGGTCGAGATTTACCTCGTCCATGTTGTGCGCGACGGGCGCGGTGTTGCATGGTCGATGATGAAGCCATACAGTGTGCAGGTCGAAGCAGGCATCCAGAAAGAGCTTAAGGCAAAGCCGCTTTGGTTCACTGCCGCACGCTGGCTGATGGTCAATCTGGCGACCGAGATTTTGCGCCTGCGACTGCCGCGTGATCGCAGCATTCGTGTACGCTACGAAGATTTCGTCGCCGATCCCGAAGCCACGGTCAAACGCATCATGGCCCTTGCTTGTCGCGAATATGTCCGCCCGGCGCATGGCGGCGAGGTAATGAGGCCGCAGCATCAGGTTGCGGGCAGCCGCCACCGTATGCAGGACGAGATACGGATCAAGAAAGATGTCGGCTGGAAAGCAAAGATGCCGCGCGCCAAACAGGCGGCGTTTTCGATCCTCGCTGCGCCGCTGCTGTGGCGATACGGGTATTTTCGCAAGTCGGATGATGATAGACTGCATAGCAATTCAGACGATCATTCGATGACGGAGAAACCGGCATGACACGCGTCACTCCAAATTTCGCAGCCGCTGTTTCCGCGCCGCTTGTGCTGGTGCTCGGCGCCAGTCTGGCGCTTTCGGCTTGCGCTGAAAAGGTCGAAGCTGCCCCTCCTCCCTCCCCGCAAGCTGTTTCGGGAGCGAAAGCATTCCCGGCAGCCATCGGACACGGAGCAAGCTCATCAGGCGGCAGCGGCGGCAAGATCATCTATGTGACCAATCGCAAGGATTCTGGTGCGGGATCACTGCGAAACTGCTTGGTGTCCCAAGGCAAACGGACCTGCGTCTTCCGCATTGGCGGCGTGTTCCGCTTCACCGGGCGGCCTCCTGTGATCAAGAACCCTTATCTCACTATCGCGGGCCAGACCGCGCCGGGCGGTGGGGTGGTGATCGCCCATGCTGGCGGAACGGCTGCGCGCACGCCGATCCTGATCAAGAACACACACGATATCATCGTCCGCAATGTGCGCATCCGGCTCGACAGGCTTAGCGCAAATCGCAAAAGCGACGATGCGATCACCATCGAAAACAGCCGCAAGGTGGTGATCGATCATGTCAGCGCCAGCTGGGCCAGCGATGAACTGATCAATGGCT
>JBATUY010000488.1:0-8521 GCA_049671465.1 Pricia sp.
GTCTACACCCTTCAAAGCAAAAAGCCATATTCTGAGTCTTCTTGGAGATGAATTAATAGGTAGCGATAGCTTAGCAATTTTCGAACTTGTGAAAAACTCGTACGATGCCGATGCGGAGCAGGTGAAAATTACCTTTGAAAATCTAAATACTGCTGATCAAAAAATCATTGTTGAAGACGATGGACAGGGAATGACATATGACAAAATCAAGGACGTTTGGTTGACCATCGGAACCGATTTTAAAAGAGGTCGCAATAGAAAAGTTAGTGAAATATTTGAACGCGTCTCATTTGGAAATAAGGGTGTCGGTAGATTAGCGGTACATAAACTAGCGAAAGTTGCTCATCTCGAAACTCAAGCAGTCGGAGAGAAATTTTCTCACAATTTGACTATTGATTGGCAAGAATTGATTTCTTCTAAAGAATTTATCCAAGAACTAGAAGTCAAAATTAACAAGGGTCCAAGCCTTTTTGAGAAAGGATATGGTACCAAGATTACTTTATCAAATTTAACTACTCAAAATTGGACGAAGAAATCGCTAAGAGATTTGGTGAGAAAAATTGAGAACATTAAAAATCCCTTTGCAGAGTTTCCGGATTTTGATGTGGAAATTAATTGTAATGACCACCACCAACAATGGATTGAAGAGGTAAAAACCTCCAACGAAATTTTAGATGATAGTCTTTATCAGTTTGATTTTGAAATAACACCAAGACTAAATGAAGATAATGAGTTAATTGAGGAAGACTTCGCATTAGTGAAATGGAACTACAGGTTTAATCCTCCCAAACAAACCAATGTCTCTCGAAACACCAAATCCTCTGAAGATATTACTAAAGAGGCAAAAGCAAATGTTCTTCCAATAGGTGAGATTTTTAAAGATATTGATGGGGAAACCCACTTCAATAAATTTCTTCGCAATCAAGACTTGAATAAAATAGGAACGATAAAGGGTAAATTTTTTGTCTTCAATCAGAATAGTTCAATTCTAAAAATGAGATTTGGTGGTCAAATCAATGGTGTCAAGAACTATATAAAGGAGAATAGTGGTGTAAGAATCTACAGAGATGACATCCGAGTTTACAACTACGGAGAATCTTTTGACGATTGGTTGAGTCTTGACTTGGATAAAATCCAGCGTGCTGGAGATCATTTCGGTAAAAAAGTGACCGTAGGTGCCATTGAATTAAATCTGAAAGAAAGTATCGATGGCCTTATTGAAAAGACTAACCGAGAAGGATTTACAGACAATAAATTTTATCGCAAATTTCAGTTGCTGATTAAAGAAGTTTTTAGGTTTTTCGAAAGAGAAGCATTGGAGGATAAGGAAAAAATAGATGATTTTGTCGAAAGTACTAAGCCTATAAAAAAAGTTGGGTTTGGAGATACAATAAGAGAACTCGAAGAGAAAATAAAGGAAAAGTCACTTCAAAAAGAATTATCTCCGCTTCTTAAACGAGTTGACAAGGATTATGGTGAAATGAGAGATATAATGGTCAATTCAGGTATGACTGGCCTCAATCTTGGCGTGGCTTTTCACGAAGTCGAACGGGAAATGAAATTTATCAATAGTGATTTGGCTAAAGATACTGTTGATATACAAGAAGTCAAAAATCGTGTAAATAACTTAATCGATATTTTGGATAGCCTTTCCCCAATACTAAGACAGAATAAAAGCGTCTCTACCGATGCGAAATTCATAGTGGAAAAAGCTAGGAATATAAATAAGAATCGCTTTCCGTTTCACAAGGTTATTTTTTCAAGTCCTCTTCTATCTAAAGAATCTGAAAATTTCAACTTTAGGGTTCCGACTAGCCTACTTATAAGTGCCGTTAGTAATATTATTGATAATTCGATTTATTGGACCACTTCAAAAAGGGATTTGGATGGTAGCGACTTTAAGCCAGGATTAATAATTACAACTGACATAAATTCTTTTGATGGACCATCCATCATTATTGCTGATAACGGCAATGGTTTTTCCGTTGACCCTGAATTCTTGATTCAGCCCTTCAAAACAAAAAGAGAGGGCGGAATGGGCTTAGGCCTTTATTTCGCTGATTTAGTTATGAATATGATAGGTGGAAAACTTATTTTTCCTGATAGCGAAGACTTGCAAATTCCAAATGTGTATTCCGGTGCGTGTGTTGCACTTGTATTCCCTAAATAAAACAGTTAATGCTAGATACTCAAAACAAGATTATCATTGTTGATGACAACCAAGATCAATTAGAAAAACTCGGAAAATCATTTTTCAAAAACGGTTTGGGTTGCAGAACCTTTATTTATTCCAACGACTATGATAAACCTCTTAAGAATGTTCGTGTAGCTTTTTTTGATATTAACTTAACAGCTAAAAGAGTTGACCATAACTATGATAATTCGGCAGACCTAATTAAACACAATAGTGGTGTTTTTAATGATTTAGCTAACGCTATTAATTTATACATATCAAAGGATAACGGTCCTTATGCCCTAATTTTTTGGACAGCCAATAAGATTGTAATCGATGCATTTGTCGAGTATGTAAGAAATCCGGAAAGGGGTTTTAAAGACACCGCATTTCCTTTGTTTATTGACTGTATTGATAAAGATCAATTCGATAATGAGGAATATGATTCCTTGTCGGATAAAGTTATGGAATTATTGAACGATCAATCCATAAGCTTCCTGTTTGATTTCGAAAACAATGTGAATAAAGCTTGTTCGGAAACAGTAAATAAATTTTACAGCATTATTCCGAAAGGGGATTCTTGGGCAGATAGCTCTACTTTCAAAGATAATCTTGGAAAGATACTTTCGAAGATTGCTGCTTCAACACTAGGATTTGAGTACTCAAAAGAGAATCCTTTAAAGGCCATAAATGAAGGCCTCTTACCTTTGTTAAATAATGAGATAAGTAAGATTGAAAGTGCTACCGATTGGAAGGAATTGATGAAGCCCTTATTTAGTGCTAAACGATTTAATGAAATAGAGCTTCCTGAAAATATTTTACAGCAAGATGTCAACGGTATCTTTCATATTGAAAAAGGAAGCGGAATGAAGGACGTAAGAGGAACGGTTCTACCAATCAATGAGGATGAAGGTTTACTAGCTTCATTGAACATTTTGAATAAAAATGAATGGTTCAACAATATAATTCCCTTTTTATCTAGCCAAAATCAAGAGAAGAAAACTGTCAGGGAAAATTCTCAACTCATTGCTGTTGAGATAAGTGCAGCTTGTGATTACTCCAATCAAAAAAAACGAATAAACAAATACATACTTGGGTTTATCACTCCCGCAATAGATGTATCAAGCCATTTGGATAAAAGTAGAAGATCGGATAGTAGTTACCACGTAGGCGGATGTACATTTAAGTTTGAGAACAAATCATTTCAGATATGGTTGAATTTGAACTATGTATTCGGATGTGCCATTGATGACTCTAGGCTTGGAGAACCTTTATTTGTCCTAAAGAAGGAAATTATGGATATGATTGGAAACAAATATGCAAGCCATATTTCTCGAATTGGAATTACAAGTTTTTAAAAAGCAATTTAATTATCCTCCTCATACATTTAATTACTTCAATACCTAACTTTCTCATAATTAAAAATTTTTTGAATCAAACATTCTAAAGTCAAAAATGCCAAAGCCTCAATCGATTCAGGCTTGCTGTAATAATTACCCTCATCCCCATTACTCAAAAACCCCAACTCCAAAAGCACCGAAGACATAAAAGCAATAGTCTCCCGCAACACCTGAAAATCGGCAAACTTCACGCCCCTGGTCTCAAGTCCTAACTGTTTATTTAACGCAGCCTGTAAATTGAATGCAAGCCAGGTGGAATTTTCGGAATATTCAGATTTTTGATTAGCCGCATATATTTCAACGCCTCGCGCATTCGGATTATCCGAATGATTGCAATGTAAGGACACAAACAAATCAGCTTTTAGTGCTTTGGCCAACTTGGTTCTATCTGATAGCGAAATGAGCGTGTCGCAATATCGGGTCAGATAGATATCCAGAGACGTATCCGACCGCTCATTCAAACTCAAAATTTCCATTGCGATATTGAGCACCACATCCTTTTCTTGGATGTCATTTATACCGATGGCACCGGAATCCTTTCCGCCGTGTCCGGGATCGATCACGATGATTTTTTTGGCAGCGTTTTCTTGACCAAAAATGACGCACATTTTCAAGAGCAAAATCACAAAACTGACGTTTTTGAGCAGGTTTTTCATTTTTGGTTTTAAGTTTATCAACAACGTTCCTTCAAAATTCCATAGGATTTGATGCCAAATAATAGCAAAGGAATCCAAACAATATCAAATAATATTTTATTCACAAATATTTGATTTTCAGTTATTTGAATACAAATCTACGTACTTTTTCCATAACGAAAATGAACCAGAAATCTAATCCGTTCCGTTATGAAAAAATCACACTATTTGGCATTGTTTGTTTCGCTCGTCTCCACTTCGCTTTTCGCCCAGATCGGTGGCATTGAAGATTCGGTCGATGATGTTTCCAACACCATCCGTACCATATTTCCCATCATACTCGGCGTAATCTTTCTTGTAGGCTTTCTGTTCAACGCAGGACATTTCTTTGGGGAGAATGCAGACCTAAAAAAGGGGATTACCCGAGTTCTCGTCTTTGTCCTGATTGCCGGTGCGGTCGTGGGCATCTTTACCTACCTAATCGGAATCGTTGTTTAGTATGAAACGGTTCGAACCATACAAAAACATTAGAAAACGGGCGGTCATCTTCGGGCTGCCCATTTCGCTGTTCGCCCTGATGATGGTTTCCATCCTCGCTTCACTGCTCATTATCATCTTCTCGTTCAGTTTTATAATGATCATAGGCATACTGGTTTTTAATGCCGTGTTATATGTGGCATTGACCCGATTGGCCAATAATCCACAATTGTTCCAGATGGGCAACGCCTTCCCGAAGATTATCAGCAACAAAAGAAATTCCGGCTTCGATTATGAATAAGATGAATCTATCGGCATATCGACCCATTGCGGATATTCAGGACAATATTGTCTTTGCCAACAACGGCAATGTGGTTTTGTGCTACGAAGGTCATCTTCCCGAAATCTATTCCCTTTCGGAAAAGGACTTTGAGGATATGCACGGTGCGTGGTTTCAGGCGTTGAAGTCCCTGCCGGTAGGTACTGTGGTACACAAGCAGGATGTCTATTTGAAGAAATCATATTCTTCGGAGCAACTGCCCAATGCTACTTTCCTTGAAAAAGCTACTCACGAGCATTTCAAGGGGCGCGAGTATATGGAGCATAAATGTTACCTATTCTTTGTCCTGACCAAGAACAAAGCGCTCAACAATCCCAAATACGTCAATCCGTTTCGCAAAATATCCAAGGATATCGTACGGGAACTTGACGACAATCTAAAAAGCTTTATAGGTGCGGTAAGCGATTCCGTTTCCTTCATAAACAACAGCCGTAAAATGGAGTTCCTTTTGCTTCAAGCGAAAGAGATACAAGAACTGACCAGCAGTTATTTCAATGGTTTCAACGAAGGTTTTGACACCGATGCCATCCTTGGTAAAAACGACATCTACATAGGGGAAAATTATTTTGATGCCCTGGCCATCAATAGCGAACTGTGCTTTGGCGAAAGTGTACAGAGTAGCAAGACCAATGAGAAATTCACTTCTGACGATTTTGTGTTTCATCAAGGGTTTGTTGATGGTCTAGGGCTTACGCTTAACGAGAACCATATCGTCAACCAGGTTCTGTATCTGGACGATAAACAAAAGTGGCGCAAGTTGCTCGACAAGAAAGTGGAGGAACTGAACAAGAGCTCCAATTTTGGTTCTCAGAACAAGGTGGTGCTCGGAAAGATCCAGCACATCCTTGACCAGATCAATGCCGATGACAATGCACGAATAATTCGTGGTCATTTGAACATAGTCTATTGGGACAAGAACCAGGCAAACCTGAGCCGAATAGGTTCCAAAATAAAGACCGAGTTCAAGGAACTGGATATCATCCCTTACTATCCTAGAGGCGAGAAAAGAAAAAACTATATCCTAAACAGCTACTGCTGTTTTTCCTCCAACTTCTCGAACAATGACCTATACGTAACCGACCTGAAACACGCGTTGTGCCTTTTTATCAATAACACCAATTACAAGTCCGATAGAACCGGCATCATCTTCAACGACCGAGAGCACAACATCCCTGTGCTTAAGGATGTATGGGACGAGCGCAAGAAGCGTATCAAGGCACGCAACTTTGCCATTTTCGCTCCAACGGGCGAAGGAAAGTCCTTTTTGGCCAATAACATCCTGCGCCAATATTTTGAAAGTGGCGTGCGTCTTGTCATCATTGATTTGGGTGGTTCTTACACCAAATTCGCAAAACTCTATCCTGAAAAGTACACCGTGCTGAGATACGAGAGCGGAAAGAACCTCGGTATCAATCCATTTTACATTAGCAATACTGATGACCTGACTCCTGAACGATTGGAGGATCTTTCTGTCTTCCTATTTGAGTTGTTCGCCTCGGATCTGAAAGTGACCAAAGCACAGTCGGTTTCGGTAAAGAAAATATTGAAGCACTATTACGATAGCACTCCTGAAAACCATTCCCTGGATGGTTTCTACAACTTTATAGAAAGGAACCGGAAAGACCTTCTGGACACCCTTAAAATCCATCCCGACTACTTCAATGTTACGGGCTTTTTGCACGTGATGTCCGAATATGTCGGCGATGGTCTATATAGCTTTCTGTTCGAGGTCAGCGAAGACCAGACCTATAAAATCGAGGATAAGCGATTGATCGTTTTTGAACTGGACGAAGTCAAGGACAATAAGGAAATCCTGTCCGTGATGCTAAAGCTCATTAAGTCCGCTATCCAACGGACTATCTGGAAAAACCGAGCGGAAAAAGGGATTATCCTGTTCGATGAGTTCGCCAAACAGTTGAAGTTCGACAACGTACTGGAAAGTGTTGAGTTCTACTATCAGGCCATCAGAAAACAAAATGGTGCCATCGGGATTATCCTACAATCCATCAATCAGCTTCCTAACAACTCTACATCGGCAAGCATACTGGAAAACACACAGGTCATCTACAGCCTGAACAATGAAAAAGGTTATGACGAATTGGTTAAACGGCTCAACTTGTCCAGCCACGACTTGAACCAATTAAAATCCATCAAGAACAACCTCTCAGGACCGCGAAAGTACACGGAAATGTTCATCAAGATAGGAAAGGAGAGCAACATCTTCCGACTGGAAGTTCCAAAAGAGGTGTATGCGGCCTACCTAACCGACGGAAAAGAGAATGAAGAAATAATGAGGCTTTATAAGGAGCATCAGGATATGGAAAAAGCAATCAAGGAATTCACATCTAAAATATAATGTTATGAAGGCAAAAATCTTAATTATCGCAACCGCATTCATCTTTTTATTGCCTGCACGTGCTGCCTGCCAGGGGATGCCCACCTATGACAATACCAACTTTATCAGCCTGGTCAAACAGCTGGTAGAATCGGGTAAACAGACGGCTCAAATGATCAAGTCCGTAAAGTTCTTGAAGGATGCCAAGGAAAGCATCGAGAAAGTATCCAGTGTGGTGCAACAGCTCAGAGCGGTTCAGGAAATCGGGCAAAACAACCAGCGCCTTATACAAGTGATGCAAAATGATTTACAGGACATTCTGAACTCGCCCTACATCAAACCGGATGAAGTCAATAGGGTCGTACGATCGTTCGATGCGATTGTCCAAAATTCTTTGGATACCGTGGATTTTATCGATGAAGTCCTCTCCAGCGATTACCTCAAAATGAGCGATGCCGAGCGTGCCGCAATACTTAAGGCAAAAGAACTGGAATCCAAGGAAATGGTCGCCAACATTACTACCAAAACAAGACGTTACCGAGACATCATTTCCTTCAGGAAAATGCAGGACAAAGTGAACAATAGAGAAACAAGTTACTGATGACCGCTACGATCCTCTTGGGAATAGGTCTGGAATACATAGATGCAGTTTTCCAGACCATACAGAACAGCAACTTCTCGCAATACACTATTGCTGGGATGAAAACCCTTGCGGTACTGTTTTTCCTGGTCAATATTCTCAAGAAATACAATGAGGGCATTGCGGATAAATACGGGTACACTTGGGGATTGAGTCCGGGCGAACTCGCAAAAAACTTTGCGGTTGTCCTATTGGTCATTTTCTCCACACAGGTATTGGGTTTCTTTGACGGTATTTTGGTGTCCATAGAGGCCCAATACCGTGGCACTGCTCCCGCACTTCTACCATTACAGATGCAGGACTTTCCGCTTGAGGAAGATGTGGGTCTCTTTGATGCCGCAACCTCCGCAATGACGCTTTTGTACGAGGCTTTGGTTACGCCATTGTACGGTTTTAAAATCTTCGCTTTTGTCATCAGTACGATTCTTTGGATTCTGGACTTGTTTATCTATCCGCTCTTCTTGGCAGAACGCTTTTTCCTCTTGGGGATAATGCAGGCGTTTTTTCCGTTGGTTATAAGT
>JBATUY010000489.1:0-1838 GCA_049671465.1 Pricia sp.
GCATAATGGTCTGCACATTGTTGCGGCGTTCAAGGTGTGCACGATATTCCGGCATCGCAAACAGCGCTTCCATAGTGGCTTCGGCCCCGTCCATTCCCTTCATGGTCTCGAACAGGGGAACGATATCGAAGGTGATCTTATCGGTATCCCATCCGTTCCATCGGAATAACGCGTAAACAAAAAGTACCGAGAATATATCCTCAGAATTACTGATGATGTAACGGTTGCATCCTTCTTCGCCGTTTCGCTTTTGTATTTCATCTAGCTGTGAAATATTGATCAGGGTATCCTTTACAATATCCTCTGAAAAATCGGAAGCGCTTACTTTCAGCTCTTTGTGCAATAAGATGTCGACCAATGCCGCCTTGTCCAATTCGTCAAGATTATCTTTTATCAGTCCGTTCTGCTTTAAAATAGTTTCCACCACAAGAATGTGCTTGCTTTGGTCTTGACGGATATCCAGCGTTGCAAAATGGGTCTTGAATATCTTGACCTTATCGATAAGGTGCTCTAGATCTTTTAGGTAAAGGGAATGGTACTTTTCGGTCAGCATGGTTTGGATCGTCTCCAGCGGCCCGATGAGGTTTTCGTACTGAAGCGGCCTATCCCTATTGAACATCGCCACATACAGACTGTCGCGAAGGGTGTTCAAGGGTTCCTGAACACCCTTGAAAGTCAATTTTTTACGCAATGCCTTCAGGTCGTTATAGTAACACTTCATCAGATTGACCCGCAGCTCATCGGCCACGTCTTTAGTGATATCTGCAGTCACGAAAGGGTTACCGTCGCGGTCCCCACCCGGCCAAAAACCCAACTTCATGATGTTATGATTATCAAAACTGGAATTGGGCACATTGCCTTTGATATAGGCAAAGAGATGCCCAACAGCATCATAATATACGTTTCGTAGGATGTGAATGATATTTTTTGCCTCATCGAGCGGCGTAGGTTTTTTGGCATTGATCAGCGAGGTAAGCCCCAATTGCTGTAAGGTAAGGTCAATATCGTTAATACGATCATCTAAAATCAGCGTGCGTAGTTCGTCGATGATATCAAGTACCTCGGGGGTATAGAACTGTGTCGGATGCGCGGTAAAAACGATACGGGCGCTGAAAGTGGACAATTGTTCGGCGAGCTTGTCCCAATCCTTGTTTTTGTCAACGAACTGAAAATAATCCTTTATCGATAACGAGCTACTATGCTCCTGCAGCTTCGGGAAAGCGGCATCTTCCACACTATCATAGAGCACGACTTGGCGCTCTACGTACTGAATAATCCTAAACATAAAGTCGATCTGATTCTTTTCATCAGTGATATCCGCGTAACTTTTAAAAAAAGTATCCAAAATTTCCTGCGGATGTTTTCCAGATTTCAATCCCTTTTCACACTGGTCGAAAAGCAGGGGAATGAGCATACCCACATTTTCTATATTGCGATAGGGTAAGTTTAAAAATAAGCTGTTATAGACATTGAATTTATTGGTGACCGATTTTTTAAAGGTCTCGAGTCTTTCTTTTTGTTGCATATATGGATACTGATTTTAAGGGATAAGGCTATTTTTTAGTCGATAAATATCGGGATAAATGCCCATCGGATAGAACTAAAATATCGCAAATAACAAAATAACGCACCTACACCACAAAAACAACAGCTTTCACAACAAAAATTTCGATTCGTTGGTATGCCGAGGTACTTTTATCTTGTAATAAAAACGAAATAAGATTTTTCATTTTCATATAGTGTTCTCGTAAAAGAGCCTTGCCTTCATTAGTAGGGCTCTTTTTAGTTTCTAAAAAAACGGCGCGTACTGCAATACCCGAAAATCTATAGTATTTAAA